>NZ_CP045997.1:5814653-6028967 GCF_010233585.1 Spirosoma endbachense | reverse complement strand
CGACAGTAAGCATTGGCAGCAATGAATTTGGGAGGTTCAACAAAAAAGTCCCCGTTATCGAGCCGATAGCGGGGAACTTCAAATCTACTAACCCAAAACTACATGAAAAAATAGTAATAGGACTTTCTCGCCGACAAACTGCTGATTCTGGTTTTTAAAGAGCAGGTTGAAAGAAGTAAGGCTCCCGTATATTCTTGTGATGTATTGCTGAATATTCACTTTCTCTTCATCGTCCAGATTGCTGGCATTGATACGCTGTTCAAGTACACGAAGCCGGTCGCGGACCATGACAATTTTATGGAAAAAGCCATCGATCGGCATTTCTTTCGGCACCAGATCTGTGCGACCGGGCTTTAAGATCAACTTGCCTCCTTTCCATTTATCACCAAGCGGAACGACTTCGGTTTGGTCCGACCAGCGCTGTAGTACCCGCGCTAAAGCCTGTTCAACGTCGAACAAACTAACCAGGTCGCCATCTGGCTCGATGGCCTCCAGAATGGTCAGGGGTGTGTCGAATTTGAGTACCTTCACGCCATGTTGCAGAAAGGTGATGGTGTATCCAGTAGCTTTCAGGTTGATCACCACCCCATCGCCAAACTCCGTGTGGCTAATTCGGGAACCTATACCCAACAGTGTCGTCATAGGAATTGCAATGTTTAGATTTCATAAGAAAAATAAACAAACCTCGTGCCAGACTAAACTAATTACGCTTTAAATTACGTCATTCATCAATTTTGTATGCTGATAGAGGGAATTACTCCACTTACTACACAGAAAAGCAAGTTTAGTCTGCCTGAGGGGATTCATTACCTGAATTGTGCTACTCGTGCACCCTTAAGCAAATCCGTTGAACAGGCTGGACATGATGCCATCAGTCGCGACGCGAACCCATTTGGCCTTCGCCCCGACGATTTTTTTAGTGGATCGGTTCGTGTTCGCGCGTTATTTTCCGAGCTGATCAACAATCCCGACCCCGACCGTATTGCCATTGTTCCATCGGTTTCCTATGCGATGGCGGTGGTAGCCCGTAACCTGCCCAACAAGCCAGGAATTCGGGCCGGGCAAACCATTGTTCTGCTCGACAGTGAGTTCCCGAGCGACGTGTATGCCTGGGATCGTGTCAATAAGGAATTGGGATTACGGATAAAAACGGTTCCAATGCCCGATGAATTTCCGAGAGGTGCACGCTGGAACGAACAATTACTGGAGGCAATCGGTCCTGACACGGCATTGGTGTTGGCGCCACCTGTGCATTGGATGTATGGTATTCAGTTTGATCTGGAAGCAATCGGCAAGCGGGCCCGAGAAGTTGGAGCGTGGTTTGCCGTGGATGGCACGCAGGCAATTGGTGCATTACCTTTTGATTTGACTGCCTGCCAGCCCGACGTAGTCGTGTGTGCAGGCTACAAATGGCTCATGGGGCCGTATTCGCTTGGGTTGGCCTATTTTGGCCCGGCCTTCGATGAGGGTATTCCGCTTGAAGAAGGATGGATGAACCGATTAGACAGCAATCAGTTTCACCGCCTGATGGATTATCAGCCGATCTATCGGCCCAAAGCGTATCGCTATAACGTAGGGGAGCAATCGCATTTTATCCAGATGCCGATGCTGGAGGCTTCCCTGACGCAACTACTCGACTGGAAGCCGGAACGTATTCAGGCATACACCGAAGAACTGACAAAAAACGCCTGGCCGGCTCTGGAACAACTTGGTTGTCAGGTCGAACCGATAAATGGTAGTAAGGGGCGAAGTCATCACCTGGTTGGGCTTTGGCTACCCGAATATGCTGATTCACTGGCTGTTCAACAGGCGTTACTGGCTCAAAAAGTAGCTGTCTCACCCCGCGCCCGCGCCCTTAGAATTGCCCCACATGTCTATAATACGCCTGCTGATATTGATGCACTGGTTAGCGTATTGACCGAAGTGCTTTAAGATCAACAGCTTCAGTATATAGTTAGTAAACCACGTTTGCCGCCGACCGTATAGCGGTTCCTGGCGTTCGTGAGGTCAGGTTTATTGGCGTGAGGTCAGGTTCTTTAACCTGACCTCTTCGGTTTCTCCAAACCCCATCCGGTATGAAGGACGAGGTATAAAGAAACCGACACCACATCACCATACCCCCCTTTTTACTCACTAATTCACAGATTTATAAATCGCTCTGGAATCCTTCAGCCGAATGTAGGAAATACGGGTGTGGACTAGCCATATGGTTGTCTTAACAATGCACTGATTATAATCGATAAAATACTGAACCTAGCCTTTTCAGGTAGGAATTTCGATTGTACTAATCTATAATGACAATCGAAACCTGTCGTCAATTGGGAAATGAGTAATCAGATTGGCCGCTTGTTTATTTAGACTTTACCGGCATTTGTATTCTTTTTTGATAGAGTAATACTGCTTAGCAACCCCAAGCCTTTCTAAATAAAATTTTCTTAATAGTAATCTACATTTTTATTAAAGTATATAAAAGCCCTGGATATTATAGTAATAAAAACAAAGTTTCGTAAAATTGTGCAAAAATTTGTATATGCCATATTAATTATTGAGTCTTAAGGAATTTTTAATAGAATATATTGATTTTGTCGAGAATATGGTATTTTTGGGGTTTCAATTAAAAAATGGTTAAAACTTTTTACTGGTTACACTTCATGAGAAAACTTTTATTATGCATTTGGTTACTAACTACGTGCATCTGTCTGCCTGCGCTGGCTCAGGAGGTTACTGTGAGCGGCCGAGTTTCGTCTTCAGAAGATGGAACGGCATTGCCCGGAGTGAGTGTGCAATTGAAAGGAACAACCCGCGGCACAACCACCGATGCAGACGGGAACTATCGATTAAACGCTCCAGCTACTGGTCGATTGGTATTCAGCTTCATTGGGTTTAAGTCGCAGGAAGTTGCGGTAGGCAATCAATCGACGATTACCATTAGCTTATCGGCAGATGCGGCTAATCTGGATGAGGTCATCGTCACGACATTTGGTACCGCCAAACGGACATCGTTTACCGGTTCGGCTGGTACGCTTGCTCCCACTCAATTTCAAACCAGAGGAGTTAGTAACATTGGCCAGGCTCTTTCGGGGGCCATATCAGGCGTTCAGACGACTGCCAGTACTGGCCAGCCCGGTGCATCTCCTGATATTCGAATCCGGGGGTTTGGGTCAATTTCGTCGGGAAACGATCCGCTGTATGTAGTTGATGGTATTCCCTATTCGGGTAATATTTCCAACATAAGCCCTAATGACATTGAAAGTATTTCTGTCCTGAAAGATGCTGCTTCAACGGCTTTGTATGGCTCCAGAGCCGCTAATGGCGTGGTTGTCGTAACGACCAAAAAAGGGCAGAAAGACCGGAGTACGATCAATGTTCGTTATACAAAAGGATTGAGTACACGCGGCTTGCCTGAGTATGACCGTGTTGGCGTTGGCGAATACTACCCGTTGATGTGGGAAACGTATCGGAATAGTATTGCTTACCGCGCTACCAACCCTGTAGCGTTGGCCACGGCTAACGCGGATGCAACAAGCCGGTTGATCAGCCTGGTAGGCTACAATGCTTATAATGTGCCTGACAATCAGGTGGTCGACGTGAATGGTCAAATGAATCCGAATGCTCAGCTTCGGTTTTCGGCAGATGACCTGAACTGGGAGAAACCCATCATGCGCCAGGGAAATCGGGATGAACTGAACGTTAGCTTTGCAGGCGGACAGAACAAGTCTGATTATTTCCTGTCCCTGTCGTATCTGAACGATAAAGGCTATTTGATTCGCTCTGATTTCGAACGCATTACGGGCCGACTCAACATTAACTCACAGATGAAGCCCTGGCTCCGGACGGGTGCCAACTTGGGCGTAACCCTGACAAAGTCTAATCAGGCCGATGCGGGCGGTACGGCTGGTAGTACTACCTTTGTTAACCCGTTCTTTTTCTCCCGCAACATCGGGCCGATTTATCCAGTCTACGCGTACGATCCGAACAATCCGGGCCAGTTTCTGACACTCCCAAATGGAAACAGACGCTGGGACTATGGTAACCTGACGGCTTTGGGATTACCAGCCCGACCGCAGTTTGGTGGTCGCCATTCGGTTGCCGAAACGGTATTGAATCAGAACTATTTCCGCCGGAATGTACTCAGTGCCCGTGGTTTTGCTGAACTTTCCTTTCTACAGGATTTCAAATTCACCGCCAACATCGGTACTGACATTACCAATTACAACGGCTACACCTACGGAAACCCTGAAATTGGCGACGGTGCACCGGCTGGTCGTGCTAGTCATGAATTTCAAAACATTTCCAGTTATAACCTCAACCAACTGCTGAACTACAACAAGTCGTTTGGGAAAAATAACTTCGATGTTTTAGTGGGGCATGAAAACTTCCAGGTGGGCGATAACAATCTGGAAGGGTCACGCTCACAGCAGATTCTGGATGGGAACTACGAACTGGTTAACTTCACGACAACAACGAACCTGGCCTCGGTTGCCTTCCAGCGCCGGGTAGAAGGTTTCTTTTCGCGGATCAATTACGATTACGACCAGAAATACTTTCTTTCCGCTTCGGTACGGCGCGATGGGTCCAGTAAATTCTATCGGGATACGCGTTGGGGAAATTTCTATTCCGTCAGTGGTGCCTGGCGTTTAGATCAGGAGGATTTCCTACGGGCAATCCCAACAATCAGCGCCATGAAATTGAGGGCTTCCTATGGCCAGACAGGCAACGATGGTGGTGGAAATACAGGCCAGAGTGCCCAGGATAACACGATCAGTTATTATGCCTGGCAGCCGCTATATGGTCTGGGATGGAATAATGCATCGGAAGCTGGTATTTTACAGACGAGCCTGGGCAATCAGAACCTGGCATGGGAATCGAGCAATGCGTTTGACGTAGCGCTTGAGTTCAGCTTATTTAAAGGCCGCGTGTCGGGTACCGTCGAGTATTTCGATCGCCGATCGTCCAACCTGATTTTTGCCGTACCGTTGCCATTATCAGCAGGTATCTCAACCGTTACCCGGAATATAGGTACGATGTACAACCGGGGGATTGAGGTCGAATTGGGCCTTGAACCCATTCGTACCAAGAATTTCACCTGGCGTTTGGATCTGAATGCTACCCGGATCAAGAATAATATCACGAAAATGCCGGACGAAAATCCTGAGATTATCGACGGAACCAAGAAACTTGCGGTTGGCCGATCAATCTACGATTACTGGCTGCGTGAATTTAAAGGGGTCAATCCAGCAAATGGTGAGGTTGAGTATCGGGCGGCAAATTTCGTGGCGACCAACTCCCGCATCACGGAAGCGGGCGATACACTCACCAATAGTATCAACAACGCTCGTTTCCATTACAACGGAACTGCTATTCCGGCTTTGTCGGGTGGTTTTACCAACACGTTTCGGTACAAAGGTCTTTCGCTGTCGGCTTTGTTCGTCTACCAGTTAGGCGGCAAAACGTACGATGGAGCGTATGCTGCCCTGATGAGTTCGGGCGGGTATGGTAGTGCAAAATCTACCGACATCCTGAGACGGTGGCGGAATCCGGGCGACATCACGGATGTGCCCCGCATGGATGCTGGCCGGACCGGTGATTTCGACGCCCAATCGGATCGCTGGCTGATCGACGCCAGTTACATGAATCTTCGTTCGGTAACACTGTCCTATTCGCTGCCCAATGCACTGGCTCGTAAATTATTCCTGGAGAATGCTCAGGTTTACGTAAGTGGCGAAAACCTGCTTATTCTGTCGGGTCGGAAGGGGATGAACGTTCAGCAACAATTCAATGGAGTAACCGGTAACGTTTTCAGTCCGGCCAAGACCCTGGTACTGGGTGTTTCCTTTACACTTTAAGCTTCAGACAACTCATGAAAAAAAGATATTTGACGCTGGTATTGGCTCTGGGCCTGCTTACAACAGCGTGCGAAAAAGAATACTTAGAAACATCGCCTACCGGTAGTATCGATGCCGGATCTGCCTATTCAACCACGAAAAACGCTACGGCGGCTATTAATGGCATCTACCGGGCTATGGTCGTGCGGTATTTAAGTTCACAGGGACATTTTGGGCATCCGGCCATGATGATCATCCTGGACGTAATGGGCGAAGATGTTATAATTGCTAATACTTCGAATACCTGGCACCTTCCCGAAACACGCTGGCAGGCTCACCGCTCAGAAACGGCAGTAGGCAATCAGTTACCGTATGAATTGTACTACCGGCTGATCGGAAATGCCAATATCGCTATTGCGAATATCGATAAGGCGGCCGGGGCTCAGTCGGAGAAAAATCAGATCAAGGGCGAAGCGCTGGGATTACGGGCTTTTTCATATTTCAATCTGGTACAGCTTTTTGGTAAGCGATATAATGCCGCTGCAAAGCCGAATAGCCAGCTCGGCGTACCGCTGGTGCTGACACCGACAACCGAAGGATTGACCCGTGCGACCGTTGAGGACATCTATACGCAGATCAATAAGGATCTGGTCGATGCAGCTGCGCTCCTTACATCGGCCCGTAGCTACAAGTCACACATTAATCTTGAAGTGATAAAAGGCTTCCAGGCGCGGGTGGCGCTCACCCAGCAAAACTGGGCCGATGCCGCAAAGTATGCCGCTGAAGCGCGTAAAGGGTATGCACCAATGAGCGTAGCCCAATATCAGGATGGTTTTTCGGATATCAGCAATCCCGAATGGATCTGGGGATTCGATCACCTCGAAGATCAGTCGGAGTTTTTTGGTGCTTTTCACTCATACATCTCCTGCAATTATAATTCCACAAACATCCGCGTAGATCCGAAACAGATTAACAGTACGCTGTATGATCAGATTCCAGCGACGGATGTCCGCTCGAAAATGTGGGTTAAAACCCCAACAGCTACTAATTCTGTAGTACCGACGGGCGGGGTTCGGGTTCCCTACTTAAACCAGAAATTCCGACTGCCGGGTACACCATCGACGAGCGCCATGGGCGATATTCCGTATATGCGTTCTGCCGAAATGTACTTGATTGAAGCCGAAGCACAGGCACGTCTGGGGAATGCCACAGCTGCTGCCAGCCTGTTGTTTGACCTGGTTAGCAAGCGTGATCCATCCTACAAGCTATCGACCAAAACGGGTACTCAGCTAATGGATGAGATTCTGTTTAATCGGCGCGTTGAACTTTGGGGCGAAGGGTTTCGGTTTACCGACCTGAAACGTTTGAACCAACCCCTGAATCGGAATGGAGCTAACCTGAGCAGCGCCGTAGTGGTACTTTTCGACGTACCGGCTGGCGACAACCAGTGGGAGTTTTTGATTCCACGACGGGAAATAAACGCGAATAAGGCAATTGTACAGAACCCACTTTAGGAGTCCTGTCTTTTATACCAAACGCGCCTGACCGCATATGCGGTCAGGCGCGTTGATTTTGTTAGAGATGGCGTGTTTTCTGGTCCGGTTCAAAAACTTTAGTACGTTGGCTTAGAGCCGTGCCACGGTTTGTTTGCACATCATTAGTAACCGTGGCACGGCTCTAAGCCAACGTACTAAAGTGGATAAACACTTATAAAGTCTTCCCCGAATTAGGCTCTTCATACAGCTCCAGAGGCAAATCGTCGGGGTCGGCAAAAAAAGTGAAGCGACGGCCCGTGTGTTCATCAATCCGGACAGGTTCAGTCACTACGCCCTGCTGAGTCAGGTGCGCAATAGCTGCATCGAGATTTTCGACGGCAAAGGCCAGATGTCTCAGGCCAGCGGCTTCGGGTCGGGAAGGGCGTTTGGGCGGATTCGGAAACGAAAATAGCTCAATCAGATATTGCCCATTGAGTGCCAGATCTAACTTATACGATTGCCGTTCAGCCCGGTAGACCTCTCCCAGAATCGTTAGCCCTAGTATTTCGGTATAAAATCGTTTGGACGTTTCGTAGTCCGAGCAAATGATAGCAATATGATGTACGGCAGTCAGGTTAAGCATGATCACTAACGGGTAAGTAATGTATCGTCATCTGTTATGGCGGTGTCAATTGCCGTACCGTCTTTTCCGGCAGGGAAGGCCCGTTCAACTTCCCGTCGCTTGTTCCAGGGCGCAGTTGTCCGGCGAGCCATGTCAATGGCAAACAGAGCAACAATAGCCGTAAAGGCAATGAAAACGATGATAAAAATTCGACGATTGCGGTTCACGTAGTACGTACAATTTTTGATTTACGCTGACTATTTTACGTAAATCGGATCTCACAAATCTTTCGGAAGCTGCTTGGGAGCTATCTCGAAGCTTACGCTACCCGTTCGCCCGGATACCTCAGCCCAGCTAATGCCATCAAAGGTAACAGCTATTACGGCTCCCTTGCTCATAGAACCAACACTTTGGTGAGTCAGGAATTCGGCGAAATAAGATACATCAGGATTATGCCCGACAATCATTGCCGACTGAGGCCCCTCAGGCAAGGCGTTTATGGCAGCAAGGTACGCTTTAGGGCCTCCTTCATATAATTTATCGTCCAACTGAATCTGCGATTGATCAAAGCCGAGCTGCTCGGCAACAACTTTAGCCGTGTCTCTGGCGCGGGGAGCTGTACTGCTGAAAATAACATCAGGATGAATCCCTTTCGTATGCAGATAACGGCCTATACGGGCAGCCGCCATAATACCATCGGAAGTTAATTCACGACTATGATCGGTCATAAAAAGTGACCGATCCTCGGCCTTTGCGTGCCGAACAATATAAAGTGTAAGGGGCATCGGAAAAAGTATATAAAAACAAGAATTAGAAGGGACAGACAGAGCCGAAAGTTAGCTAACAGAAATAAATACTACGATGTTGATCCATAAATTCCCGCCCACAATCTCTTTATTTCCTGACCCACGTTGGGCCTAAGGGATCTTATACGCGATTGAATACTGAAGCAGAACGTTTAAGAGAAGCGGGCTACAGTAGTAGAAATTGTTAGGTTTAGTGGTTGAAAAACGCTCTATTTGAACTGATTTGAAATCAAAGTTTTCTTTATCATGTGGCTAATAGCCAATATGTTACGTGATTAATGCTGCCCGGTAATATCACGGACTATTCTGTTTAAGATTTTTTTGGAAATTGTTAAACAAAATAGTTCGTATGCCTTACTAACCGGTAACTACCCATATACGTATAAAAGCAACGCTTTGTTTAACTAACCTTCACCTTATAATTACAGTGGGCTATTCAGCCTACAATCTGTATTTTTGCGGACCGAACACAATCCGGTTGCCGTTTCAGCATGAGTTATTTACCCATTCAGCAAGTATTAAAAACATTACCCGTTGGCACTGATGTGACCATCAAGGGTTGGGTCCGCACTAAGCGCGAAAGTAAAAACGCCGTATTTATTGCGCTCAACGACGGCTCAACGATTAATAATATTCAGGCAGTTGCAGAGGCTGGTCAGCTTCCTGAAGACACGCTGAAACTCATCACTACGGGTGCCTGCATAGCGGTTACAGGTCCGTTGGTTGAGTCGCAGGGTGCTGGGCAGGCTGTAGAGGTCAAAATCGATACGATTCAGATTTATGGCCCGGCTGATCCTGACAAGTATCCATTGCAACCCAAGCGTCACTCCCTGGAGTTTCTGCGTGAGATAGCTCACCTTCGTCCACGTACGAACACCTTTAGTGCGATTCTGCGCATTCGCCATGCGCTGGCTTTTGCCGTGCATAAGTATTTCAATGATAATGGGTTTTATTACCTCAATACACCCATCATAACCGCTTCTGACGCAGAAGGTGCGGGCGAAATGTTTCGCGTTACAACGCTTGACGCTACCAAACCGCCCCTTACCGAAGAGGGTAAGGTTGATTATAGTCAGGACTTCTTTGGTCGCGAGACCAACTTAACCGTTTCGGGCCAGTTGGAGGGCGAACTGGGCGCCATGGCGTTGGGTAAGATCTATACCTTCGGTCCGACGTTCCGGGCTGAGAACTCCAACACCACGCGGCACCTGGCCGAATTCTGGATGATTGAGCCGGAAATGGCCTTCTACGAGCTGGAAGACAACATGAATCTGGCCGAAGATTTTGTTAAGACGGTTATTCGGTACGCCCTTCAGCACTGCGCCGACGATCTGGCTTTTCTGGACAACCGCCTGAAAGAGGAAGAGAAAACCAAAAAGAAGGAAGAGCAAAGCGAACTGGGATTGCTGGAAAAACTCCAGTTCGTGATCAGCAATGAATTCGTCCGGCTTACTTATACGGAGGCTATTGAGATTCTGGTGAATTCAAAGCCTGCCAAAAAGGGCCAGTTCCAGTATGAAGTTAGCTGGGGTGTCGATCTACAGTCAGAACATGAACGGTATCTGGTGGAGAAACACTTCAAAAAGCCGGTTATTCTGACCAACTACCCGCGCGAGATCAAGGCGTTCTACATGAAGCAGGACGAGGATGGTAAGACGGTTCGGGCTATGGATGTGCTCTTTCCGGGCATTGGCGAAATAATCGGTGGTTCGCAGCGCGAAGATGATTTCGATAAGCTCGTTGCCCGGATGCACGAAGTGGGTATCGAACCAGAAGCCCTATGGTGGTATCTGGATACGCGCCGGTTCGGTTCGGCACCACACGCGGGCTTTGGCCTTGGCTTCGAACGACTGGTGCTGTTCGTAACGGGCATGGGCAATATCCGTGACGTAATTCCATTTCCACGCGCTCCGAAAACTGCTGAGTTTTAATTAATCCTGAAGCGTGAAGAATAAGGTATTCTTCACGCTTCAGGATTAATTCCCGGACTTTTGCCAAAAGCCGTGCCACGGTTACCTATCGGGATAAATCAAACCGTGGCACGGCTTTTGGCAAAAGTCCTGAATTCTTCAATTTTTTATGCTGGCTCTCCCCATTTTTCTTGCCATTGCCTCCGGCTTCGTCGTTGTCGGCGTATACACAGAGCGGAAAGTATCCGCGTTCATGCAGGACCGTCTTGGCCCCATGGAAACAGGTAAATGGGGTTTGCTCCAGTTGTTTGCCGATCTGCTGAAACTGCTTCAGAAAGAAGATATCGTACCAACGGCGGCCGATCGTCGGCTTTTTCTGCTGGCCCCGGCGGTCATCTTTGCTTCAGTGTTTGCTGGTTTTGCCGTACTGCCGCTTACACCCGATTTGCAGGGTTCCGATGCGGCCGTTGGGGTGTTTTATCTGATGGCCATCGTTTCGTTCGATGTTGTCGGTATCCTGATGGCTGGCTGGGGTTCCAATAACAAGTACTCGCTCTTTGGCGCCATGCGGTCGGTGGCACAGATTATCTCCTACGAAATTCCACTGGGACTGACTATTCTCAGTGTCGTAATGATCTGTCAGACGCTAAACCTACAGGAGATCAGTTTTCAGCAAGGCATATTCACGCACGAAACGAATTATCTCTTTGGCCTGAAAGCGACGGGTATCGACGTAACGGGCTGGGGGGGCATTTTTTCCTGGAATATCCTGCGAAATCCATTTTTACTGGTGGCTTATGTTGTGTTTTTTATCTGCACGCTGGCCGAATCTAACCGGGCACCCTTCGATTTGCCCGAAGGCGAATCAGAGATCGTTGGCGGCTTTCATACCGAATATTCAGGAATGCGTTTTGCGCTGCTCTACCTTTCCGAATATGCCATGATGTTGCTGGTATCATTCCTGGGCGCGGTATTGTTTCTGGGTAGCTGGAACACGCCCTTACCCAACATTGGGCCGATTCGGCTGGCCGACTGGACAAGCGGTTCACCCGGTACGGTTTGGGGAAATCTGACCGCTGCTTTCTGGTTGCTTTCTAAAGTATTTCTGGCGGTACTGTTGCAGATGTGGGTCCGCTGGACATTTCCGCGCGTTCGTGTCGATCAGATGATGTTTCTGTGCTGGAAAGTGCTGACGCCGGTTGGCTTGCTGCTGCTCTTGATTTCAGGGATTTGGCGACTGCTGATGGTGTAATGCAATGAAGTACACGATGAACTGGCTGCTGGAGAAATACGAGCAATCAGCACGGCTTAAATACCTATTTTTCTGGGGGCATCAACCACGTAAAGACGGACGAATAGGGGAGTCCTGCTTTAGCCAGTGGTGGGTCGCTCCGTTTGACGTAAATGGAGTACAGTATAGGTCGGCTGAGCAGTACATGATGGCTGAGAAAGCCAGATTATTCGATGATACCGACGTTCTGGAGAAAATTCTTACCTGCCAGTCGCCTGCCGAGGCCAAAAAATTAGGTCGTCTGGTTCAGAATTTCGACCCGGCTGTTTGGGACGCCGAATCCGTTGCTATCGTTGTTGCGGCTAATGCGTATAAATTTTCGCAACACCCAGACCTGAAGGCTTTTTTGTTAAATACCGGAGAACGAGTTCTGGTCGAAGCCAGCCCTGTAGACACAATCTGGGGAATTGGCTTAGCCAAAGACCATCCTGATTGCGAAACGCCACAGAAATGGCCTGGGAAAAATCAGCTTGGCTTTGCGTTAATGGAGGTTCGGGATCGATTAAGAGCAGGCAATTTGCATGCTGAACACCTTTGAAATAGCCACGCAGAGCCGTTTGTCTGATCACACAGGGAGAACGTTACTGCTCAGCAAGCTACTCGGATTGTAATGGCCATAATCCTGATTGACTGGCCCATAAAAGACCACTTGATCAGTAAAATACACTCTTTCTGCAACTATTACGGCCTTATTCTGGTAGAAAGGAATAAGAAATCAGTTGTTACGGTAAACAAACCAATAGAATCATAGGGCTCTTCGTAAATTTGCGCCCTTTTACAGTACTAATGTCGATACTTTCACCTAATCCGACCGGCGACCTGGTCTGGCAAGCGGCCTGGCGATCTTCCGTATTTCGTTGGAAATTTATAATTGGACTGATCTGCACACTTGCCTTGCTGTTTACATTTCCAGTCTTTTTTCAGACCATCGAGCGGCACACCGGCCCCGTACTGAACGACTGGGTACTCAATCAACTCCCCCCGCGCGATGTATCGCTGTGGATTTTTCTGATCATCTGGGCTACCGCTTTACTCTTACTCATTCGCGCCCGGTTTAGCCCGGCCGTATTCATGATGTTTGTGTATGGCTATATCGTCGTCAGTCTGTCGCGGATGCTAAGCATAAATTTATTTCCGCTTGATCCGCCGGTTGGGCTGATTCCGCTTATTGATCCGCTCAGCAATGCATTTTACGGCAAGACGTACATCACCAAAGACCTGTTTTATTCGGGACATACATCGTCCATCTTTCTGATGTTTTTATGCCTTCGTCGCTGGTGGGATCGGCTGTTTGCCTTTGTTGGGTCACTGCTTGTGGGTGGACTGTTATTAGTGCAGCATGTTCATTACACGATCGATGTGCTGGGTGCATTTGTGTTCACGTATCCACTTTACTGGCTGGGCAAACGGATCGCGCTGAGCGGGTGGAATAATGTAAACCATCCTGTAGATCAGAAGGCTTCGCCCAATTGAAAATAAAGGCCATGGGAAGTGCTTTCGCCAAATCCCCAGCCATAGTCAACGCGTAAATTGAGTCGTTCTTTTCGGTTTAGAGCCACCCGAAGGCCACCTCCATATGAAAATTTAAGCTCCTGAAAATTCAGTTCACGCAGATGGTCGCCCACGTTTCCAAGACCCGCGAAACCAACAGCCCCCAGTCGCCAGATGATCGGTACGCGATATTCGGCCTGTAAAACAAGCTGGTTCTTACTCCGAAAGCGACCGTCATAAAACCCCCGCATACTGTTGGAACCGCCAAAACTGGCCAGACTGCGGAGTGGTACATCGCCCGCATTAAATTGCGCGTAAGCCTGCACGGCCAGCACCTGATCGCGGTATAAGCGCATAAATCGGCGCAGGTCGATGACATAGGCGGTATACCGGAAACTGGAGCCCAGCCAGGGGGTAAAATGATTGAAAAATACCTGCATCAACGACCCCTGATCGGGTGCAAAGGCATTGTTGCGCGTGTCGTACGTGAGGCTAAGTCCGGCACCGGAAATATGGTACGGATCACGTCCGGCTACGTTCTGCTGATCGAACAGGCCACCGGCTATATGATCGACAGCCAGGAGCCGCTGGTACTCATAAAGGAAGCCCCCAAAAAAACGTTCTTTTAGTTTGCGTTGTAAGTGCAGATACACATAATATTGCCGGAACGTGTAAGGTTCTTCATTGTGATCAGGAGCGATTTTTCCCAGTCCCCAGAACTTATCGGGGAAGTAACTGTACGACAGCTGGTGATTTAAGATATAGCGTTCTCCCGGAAAATAAGTCGTTCCGTTTACGGCTGTAATAAATTGTTGACGAAGTGAGTATAAAACCAGCGCTTGTGTGTTAGAGGTTCGAGTGACCGTATCGAATCGATTGAATCGAAAGGTGAATGAACCAGCTACACCAACCGACCAATCTGTCTCGATTGATCGGGCCACTAATGGTAAAATTAGAGTATGACGCGTTTTGGAGTCTTTTGATTTGAGTGCCTGAACCGGTAAAGTAAGGCTGTCTGATTGAGCCCAAACCTCACCTGAAAGGCTGGATAACGTGCTGATTAACAAGAGGATCAGTGGCCTGAAACAGAGTAAAGACACAAGGATTGAGTGAACCGTTAATTAAAGCCTGATTAATTAAATGTCAGCAAAGTAATCTGAAAATTGTAAATTTAGTAGATTTGGGGCTTAATAAACCATTATGGTTATTCCTGATTGACAAGGCGTAGCCACCGGTTGGCACCTAAAGCGGAGACCCCGAATTGTAAACCACCGATATGAGCAAAATCGATTTACCGCCCTTTACGCTGGGCGAAACTATTACCCCAGAACAACGTCAGTTTTTCAATAAACACGGCGTTATCGTTTTTCGTAATTTTATTAATCCCGAAACGGTCAAAGTATTCATTAGTGAAGTTGAACGAATCGAGAAGGAGTGGCTTGCCGAAGGCCGTGACAAAGTAAACGGAGTGCCGTTGAAGTTTGGTCAGGATGAAGCCGGTAATCCGATGATTCAGCGGATGTGCTTTCTCTCACAGCACAGCACGGCCTTACATGAGTTTTTGCAGGACCCTCGCCTGCAGGCCGCTGTCGATTTACTCCAGCCCTACGAAGGACGAATTGCTGAAATTGAAAAAGACGGACTTATTCTCAATCACTACATTCGGAACCCGAATAGCAAATTCTCGCAGATGGGCTGGCATACCGATAGCCCCCGCGATATTTTCCTCGGCCAGCGTATTATGCCGATGCTGAATGTAGGCATCCACCTGAATCCGACTCCCTACGAAAATGGTGGGTTGCGCGTTATTCCCGGTACGCACAAGCAGGGCTTATTTAAAATGCTGTTCCGTAAGCGGTACTTTGTTGATAACGACCCCGATAAACATGAAATCGGATTCGATATCAATGCCGGTGACCTCAGCGTTCATGATGGTCGGCTCTGGCACCGGGCACAACAGTCACCTTTTACCGGGGAGGCCAGCCGCCGTCGTGTTATGTACGTGCCAGTCGTAACGGGCAAGTATATGCCCAAACACGAGAACAGCAAGACGCCGTTCTACCACCGGTTTATTTCAAAAGTAAATATTTAAGTTTTCAGTCTCCAGTTTTTCGTGTAGCTCAGCTTGATGTAAAATCACTCGACACACCGAAAACTGGAGACTGAAAACCACAAACCCATTTATGGCTTACGCGCTCATTACGGGGGCCAGCAAAGGCATCGGATTGGCGATTGCTGAAGAGCTGGCTCGCCGGAAGTTCGACCTGCTGCTGGTAGCTCGTTCGAAAGCATTGTTGCAGGAGGTATCTCAGCGATTGGCCGCGACTCACGGAGTCAAAACTGATTTTCTGGCTGCCGATCTGGCAGAAACGGGTGCTGCCCAACGGGTATTTGACTGGTGTCAGACAAAGAATTATGCAATTCAGTTTCTGATCAATAATGCAGGATATGGCCTGAGCGGCCCGTTCGAAAAGCACTCGCTGGCCGAACATACCGACATGATGCGGGTCAACATGACCACCCTTGTCGAACTGACCTACCTGTTTTTACCACAGCTCCGCCAGCTATCCAAAGCTTATATTTTGAATATTGGGAGCTCGGCAGCCTATCAGGCTATACCGGGGCTGAGTTTATATTCTGCGTCTAAAGTATTCGTGCTTCAGTTTAGCAGGGGGCTACGTCTGGAATTGAAACGGTCGTCGGTTTCGGTTACCTGTGTTTGCCCTGGCGCTACCGACACGGCCTTCGTTGATCGGGCGCAGATTGGCGAGAAAGGGCGGAAAGCCGCCGAGCGTGTTAATATGACACCTACCGAAGTCGCTCGTCAGGCCGTTGAGGCAACGCTGGCCGGAAAGGCCGAGGTTGTTACGGGCGTACTCAATAAACTCGGTAAACTGATGGCCTGGTTGTTGCCAAAAGGTATTGTCGAGACAGCCGCCGGGAGCATCTATGAATAAACACTACGTCTTTTGTAGGTTAATATTGGCTGCTCTCATCGAGTAGACAAACATATCCCAAACGGCAGAAAAGCACAACCCATAGCTTTACGGTTATGGGTTGTGCTTTTCTGCCGTTTGGAGATAATGGCACTTTATTTGCCTTATTGCAGTTGTACAACTAAATAACTTCAATTTAGACGTTGGCCGTTGGAAGCGGGACTATAAGTTTAGGCACCCTTGCTTACCGTCAAAAACATCCGGCATTCGACGTCCAGCCAACACATGCAATTTACCGATTTATTATTAATTGATCCGATCCTGAAGGCACTTGCCGAAGAAGGATACTCTACCCCGACACCCATTCAGCAGCAAGCCATACCCATTTTGTTGAGCCGCCGGGATTTGCTGGGATGCGCCCAGACTGGTACCGGCAAAACGGCCGCTTTTGCTATCCCAATTCTGCAATTGCTTAACGAAGAACGGAGCAAAAATCCAGCTGCCCCCCGGCGTATTAAAACACTGGTATTGACACCAACCCGCGAACTAGCCATTCAAATAGACGAGAGTTTTGCTGCCTATGGCCGCCATCTGAACCTTCGCCATACGGTTATTTTCGGCGGGGTTTCCCAGCATTCGCAGGTAAATACCCTGAAAAGCGGTATCGATATTCTGATCGCTACCCCTGGCCGTTTGCTCGACCTGATGAGCCAGGGTATCATTTCGCTTCGTGATGTGCAGTTTTTTGTCCTTGACGAAGCCGACCGGATGCTCGATATGGGTTTTATCCATGACGTTAAAAAGATTATCGCCCGTTTACCAGAACGTCGTCAGTCGCTGTTTTTCTCGGCAACAATGCCGCCCGATGTGGCTAAACTGGCAGACACAATCCTGAACAAACCGGCTAAAGTTGAGGTCACACCCGTATCGTCTACAGCTGATACGATCCAGCAGGCCGTTTATTTTGTTGGGCGGGAAGACAAGCGGAAACTGCTTGTTCATGTGCTCAACGATAAGCAGATTGCATCAGCTCTGGTCTTTGCCCGCACCAAGCACGGAGCCGATAAAGTAGCCAAAGACTTGTTGAAAGCCGGAATTCAGGCCGAAGCCATTCACGGTAACAAATCGCAGAATGCCCGTCAGCGTGCTTTGTCCAATTTCAAAAGTCGTCAGACGAGAGTACTGGTTGCTACGGATATTGCTGCTCGTGGTATCGATGTTGATGAGCTCTCTCATGTGATCAACTATGAACTGCCGAATATTCCTGAAACCTACGTTCACCGAATTGGTCGCACAGGCCGGGCTGGTAACGATGGTATCGCGTTGTCGTTCTGTGATCAGGAAGAAACCGATTTTCTGAAGGATATTCATAAACTGATCGGCAAACGCGTTCCGGTTATTGAAGACCATCCTTATGTTCTTGACATATCAGTAGCTACTGTAACGCCAGCGCAACCCCGTCAGGGACAGGGACGGAATGGTGGTGGTAGTCGCAGTGGCGGTCAGGGCCGTAGTAATGGCTCATCGAATAACGGTTCTTTCCGGCGCGGTACTAGCAGTGCTGATAGCGCGAACAGTCGCAGTGGAAGCAATAACAACAGGCGGTTTGGTAACTCAGGTCGGAGTTAGGCCAATTGTTCGTAGAGATCGATCCACAGACATTCATAATACACAGAAATAACGCAAAAAGGGCTCTTGAGCCCTTTTTGCGTTATTTCTGTGTTGAGTACACCAAAGCTTCACTAGCTTTTCATCAGGAGTTGTACGCCACAATGGGCAGTTGCCAATTGGTGGGCTATTCGGCTTCCCTGTTCGTCAGTGAGTGTCACATTGCTTTATTACGAGCTGCGTCATGACTGGATACCCAATCGAGAGACGAAATAGCGGCAGCCAGCGATAGTTCTCCAGCTGCGATGACCCCAGCTACGATTTCGGCAAACTTATTGACCTTTCCGGTTCCATAACAGCCCATCAGTTCCAGACATTCACGCTGGGTGGGCAGTCCGGTTCCGCCCCCAACTGTCCCGACAACGAGTGAGGGTAAGGTGATCGAACCATAAAGATCCCCTTCCGGAGTGATTTCGGAGTATGTAATCGCAGCAGACGATTCTGCCAGGCAGGCCACATCCTGACCGGTAGCGATAAAGAGCGCAGCCAGTCCGTTGGCCGAATGAAGCCCGTTGTTATTCGTTCCTGCCAAACGGGCACCAACGTCGCCGATCCGTGCATGATGGACCAACTGTTCGGGTTCTACCTGCAACTCCCGAATGAGTAACGCCCTTGGAATGAGAACTTCAGCCGTTACGCGCTTCCCCCGAGTACGCAGAATGTTCAGTTGGGAGGGTTTCTTGTCCGTTGCCATATTCGACTCCAGAAAGAAATGTTCAATGCTACCTGGTGACCGAAGGCCATATTCCTGCAAAATGTAATTACAGGCAGCCAGTGTGGCTTTACTCACCATATTTTGCCCGGCAGCATCGCCGGTTTCGTAGCCAAATCGAAGAAAAGCCAGCTTGCCGTTCAGGTAGGTGTCCACATAGCGAAGTTTGGCAAAGCGCGAAGTTGCTTCAGCTTCAGCGGCCAATTCGCGTTGCTGGCCTTCCAGCCAGTGTACAAAAGTACGGGCCTGACGAGCATCGGCAAACTGAAATACCGGAGCACGCTGCATTGCGTCATCCTGAACAGTGCAGAGGACACCACCGCTTAGATTGATGAGTTTTATGCCTCGGTTATAGCTTGCTACAAGTGTTCCTTCCGTAGTGGCCAGTGGTATCAGGAAATCTCCCTGTGCCTGTTCGCCATTAACCCGTAACGGGCCCGCTAACCCAATCGGAACCTGTGCTACACCCACAAAACTTTCGCAATTCTGCTGGACAAGAGCCGGATCGAACGAGTTTTGAATGAGATGTTCAGGGGTTGTTTGAGAAAATTCAGTCAGGAACTGGCGTCGCTGGCTGATCGCATCGATGGAGTAGTCATTGATCCGGTCACGCGGAATAGCAGGCTGAGACTGGCCGCCAGTGGTCGGTTCGTCGGGTTGTAACTCATCCTCGACAAGCAGTGTAATCGTTCCAAACGGCTGAGTATGGAGGGTGATTTCGAGTGTATGTTTGCCGGGTTCCAGTGGTTGGGTAGTAGCCCGAACCTGCACGGATCGCCGTAGGGGGAAAGCGAATGGATTCTGTTCAGAAATACTTTTGAGTGCCACGGGTATTGCACCGTCGGGCTCCAGTGTAAACGCTTCAGCCGGATACTCGAGCCCGTCGATACGGGCGCGTTGCAGACCCGTAAATTGCGCATCAGCTAAACGATTTTTA
Source organism: Spirosoma endbachense (assembly GCF_010233585.1). Classification (NCBI taxonomy): domain Bacteria; kingdom Pseudomonadati; phylum Bacteroidota; class Cytophagia; order Cytophagales; family Cytophagaceae; genus Spirosoma; species Spirosoma endbachense. Next base: position 6,009,294 of record NZ_CP045997.1, on the reverse strand, counting down.
AGCGAAAACGTAAAACCATCGGGCGTATTCCGGAGGCTATTCCGGGTAAATAACTGTTTTATAAGAATAGTAGGAATGAACCGGAACACGATAGAGAAGGCTATAGGATGGATGATAGACAGATGATAAGTATTTCTTATGCCAATCGATAAACTGTATTGCTCAGGATTGGTTTAGTAAGCCTATGCCCAATGTCTCCATCATCATTCCAACCCTTAATGAAGAAAAGACGCTGCCACGCACCTTGCGACTGTTGCAGCGATTGTGCCCGGAGCCGCTCGAAATCATTGTCGTTGATGGAGGCAGTACTGATCGAACCCGCCAATTAGCAGAAGCCACGCGTCCCTGCTTCCGGGCGTTGCGTGTGATCCAGAGTACACAGGCAGGTCGGGCTCATCAGATGAATATCGGTGCCGCAAAAGCATCCGGCGATATTCTATGCTTCCTCCATGCCGATACGACCTTACCCGACGATGCGTTGCGGGTCATTCTGCATACACTAGCCGACCCAAAAACGGCTGCGGGTGGTTTTATCTCCATCATGCGTGGACCCACAACAACCCGTTGGCTGACCTCGTTTCATAACTATATCAAGACCTATTACGCCCCTTTATTATTCCGTCCCTATCTCTTCTTTTTCAAAGGAGGACGCTTGCTTTTTGGTGATCAGGTTATTTTTTGCCGCCGTGAACAGTTTGCGGCTGTGGGGGGGTATTCTGACACGATGCCCATTATGGAAGAAGCTGATCTTTTGCTGAAACTGGTTCAGTTTGGACGCGTTCGTCAGGTGAACCGAATCGTGGAATCGTCGGATCGTCGGGTGGCTAAATGGGGATTCTGGAAGGCAAACAGTGTTTTTCTGGCTATTGGGTTCCTATGGGGAATAGGGTATTCGCCCGACAAACTAAAACGATGGTTTGATGACATTCGATAAGTTTACGTTTTGATGTAGCTTTGCTGAACTACTCCTACTCCTACATGAAACGACTGCTTTTGCCTCTTGGTGCACTGGCTGCACTTGCGTTTGGCTGGTCCCATTTTACGCAGAACCTGACCGACGATAAACCCAACGATAATACAAACTGGAGCGAATACCTCGGCGGACCTGATCGAAATCATTACTCGGCTCTCAGCCAGATTACCCCCGACAACGTTACAAAGCTGAAAGTAGCCTGGACCTATGCGGCCAGGGATAGTGGCCAGATTCAGACGAATCCGATTATCGTTGATGGGGTTTTATATGGCGTTACGCCTACGGTTCAGGTTTTTGCGCTCGATGCGGCAACCGGCAACGAATTATGGAAAGCTGGTGACCCGCTTAAAACCTGGTATAGCACCTGTCGGGGGGTTACGTACTGGCAGTCGGGTGATGAGAAACGCATTCTCTATACGGTTGGACCGTTGCTGTATGCACTCGACGCCCGAACTGGAAAGATCATTCCGAGCTTTGGCGATAATGGTCATGCCGACCTCCACGAAGGCCTGGGAGAAGCTGCCAAAGATAAGTTCGTGATCTCCAATACACCGGGTACACTTTTCGGAGATCTGATTGTTATGCCGGTTCGGGTTGCCGAAGAGGTTGGCGGTGCACCGGGTTATATTCGGGCCTTTAACGTTCGGACGGGCAAACTAACCTGGACTTTCCGCACCATTCCGTACCCTGGCGAATATGGCTACAATACGTGGCCTAAGGAAGCCTATAGAAACCCTGATATTGGTGCGGCAAACAACTGGTCGGGGATGGCCGTTGACCGTCGCCGGGGAATCCTGTACGTACCAACCGGATCGGCTTCATACGATTTTTATGGCGGAAATCGACTGGGCCCGAATCTGTTTGCCAACTGTTTGCTGGCACTTGACGCCAAAACAGGTAAACGACTCTGGCATTTCCAGGCCGTTCATCATGATGTTTGGGACCGCGATTTTCCGGCTCCACCCAACTTGATTACGGTAACACAAAATGGCAGGAAAATAGACGCCGTTGCACAGGTTACCAAGGCCGGTTTTGTTTACGTTTTTGACCGGGTTACCGGTAAGCCACTGTTTCCGATAAAGGAGGTTCCTGTACCCAAATCGGATATTCCTGGCGAAATGACCTGGCCGACCCAGCCCGTTCCGCAAAAGCCAGCTCCGTTTGCGCGGCAGACCATGACCGAAGCCGATATAAATCCGCATTCGGGCGACCGCGATTCGCTGTTGACCGTTTTTCGGTCGGTGGGTAAGCGCTTTTTTGAACCGATTAGTAAGCGAGGCAGCCTGATGTTTCCGGGCACCGATGGCGGTGCCGAATGGGGCGGGGCAGCGGCTGATCCAGATGGTATTCTGTATGTAAATGCCAACGATGTTCCGTGGATTTTCAAAATGATTGATACACCCAAGAACGATGAACTGGCGCACCTTAGCCCCGGCCAGCGGGTATATACCCAAAACTGCATCAGTTGTCACGGTCCCGAACGGAAAGGCAATGCCCGTAGCGGCTATCCGTCGCTGATTGATATTGGCCAGCGACGCGACCGGCCTTATGTAACACAGATTGTGAGCAATGGCAAAGGGATGATGCCTGGGTTTACGGCACTATCGGCGGAGGAAAAGCAGGCATTACTGGCGTTTTTGTTCGGCGATGAAAAGCAGGAGGTTGGTAGTTCGGCTGCCATGTCGAAAGTAAAGCAGCCCTATCTGCCGTATAAAATCACAGGTTATAACAAGTTTCAGGATAGCAAGGGTTATCCGGCTATTGCACCGCCCTGGGGCACGCTTAACGCCATCAATCTCAACACAGGAGAATATGTTTGGAAAATTCCGCTAGGGGAGGACAAAGACTTAAAAGCCAAAGGGATTCGTAATTCGGGTACGGAGAACTATGGGGGCCCGGTTATAACGGCAAGTGGGCTGTTATTTATTGCGGCTACAAAAGACGAGAAATTCCGGGCTTTTGATAAGAAAACCGGCAAATTACTCTGGGAAACCGATCTGCCGGCTGCGGGATTCGCTACGCCCGCTACATATCAGGTAGACGGAAAACAATATGTAGTAATTGCCTGTGGAGGTGCTAAACTTGGGGCAAAAAAAGGAAACCAGTATGTAGCGTTCGCGCTGCCCTAGTTATAAACTACCTGACCCCATCGCCACAAAGGCCACAGCGTAGTTATCTAACAAACGCTGTGGCCTTTGTGCTTGGAGCCACGGTTTCTAATGATGCGCATAAAACCGTGGTACGGCAACGGCCAACCGTGGCTCCAAGCGAAATTCCTTGGTGGCTATGGGTTCATTCTATTTTACTACTCAAGGTTATGAACATGATTTTGGTACGGACTATTGACTGGGAAAAGATGTTTGTTCCTGGTTTGTCGCTCTGGGAGATCCTGTTGCGCGGAACACTCACGTACTGGTTCTGCTTTCTCTACATCCGGTTTTTCAGGCGGGGTGCCGGTCAACTGGGTATCAGCGATTTACTGTTAATCACACTTATTTCAGATGCTGCGCAGAATGCCATGGCGGGCGAGTACAATTCCGTAACAGAAGGGTTTGTACTGGTCGGTACGCTTGTTTTCTGGGATTATGCCATCAACTGGCTGGGATACAGGTCGATATTCTTCAGCAAGATCGGGGAGCCTGATCCTGTTTTGTTGATTAAAGATGGCGTTATGTTACGGCAAAACATGAAGAAAGAGCTCATCTCAGCCGAAGAGTTAACGGGTATGCTTCGGGAACAGGGCGTCGATGAAGTGTCCGCTGTGAAAGCATGCTACATCGAAGGAAGCGGCAATATCAGCGTAATTAAGAAGTAACGGAGCTCAAACTGCCTTCCATCCTTTACAAATACCGTTCATCATCATTTCTGCTCATTTTTTTGTAATTAGATGGTTGTCTAAATAAATAATTAGATATTTGCCTAACTATTTAAGTTTCTGCTGATGAATAACCTGTTTAAAGCCTTAAATGACCCAACCCGCCGACAGATACTGGATCTCCTACGCGAAGGTGATCTTAACGCAGGTGAAATTGCCGAGCGGTTCGATATGACAAAGCCCAGCATTTCGCATCACCTCGACTTGTTACGTCAGGCTGGCCTCGTCGAATCCGTAAAGCAGGGGCAGTTTATTACGTATTCGCTGAACACGACCGTATTGGATGATTTGTTGGCGTGGCTCATGAGTTTTCAAAAAAACGAAACCCCGGCTACCGCTACCAATGCAACTGAGCAAGCACCTGAACAGATTCGTTAAACTCCCTTATCAATCATGAAACCAAATTCCACAGTAGCTGAGATTGTTCTGATTCTATTGCTGATAACTCCCTTTATCTATCTGGGGATCATCTGGAATCAATTACCGGCTGAAATCGCCATTCATTATGACCTGCTCGGAAAGCCTGACGACTGGGTGCGGAAAGAAACGGCTGCTTTACTGATGGGCGGGATGTCTTTATTGCTCTATCTTTTATTACGCTTTTTACCAGCGATCGATCCTAAAAGGCAACGTCAGTCGTCTAACTTTCAAAAAATCCGGCTAGTCATCACCCTGACGATGGCCGTCATTACGGGTTGGCTGTGGTATATGGCCGGGCACCAGACTAACCAGAAAATGCTGGTGAGTTTATTGCTTGCCCTGATTAGTCTGATGCTGGCTGGCATAGGAAACTACCTGACCACGATCAAGCCCAATTGGCTTGTTGGTATTCGTACCCCCTGGACGCTTGGCAATGAAATTGTTTGGCGAAAAACGCACCAGATGGGTGGACGACTGATGGTTGCTGGTGGCTTATTAAGCGCCCTGATGGCTATCGTTGTGCCAATGCCCTATACAGCAGGCGTAGTGGTTGGTATTATGATGATTACGCTACTTATTCCCGTCGTGTATTCCTACATCTACTTTCGGCAGGAAAAGACTCGCCAGCTTAATTAATCAGTCATACTAATTTCTGGATCAATGTATCGTTTATTGCTTTCCACCATTTTTCTGATTCTTACAGCCCTGCGTGTACTGGCTCAATCCGAAGAACCAATTCAACTCAAAGCAGATGCATTCACACTTGGAGGTACACTAGCACTTCCAGCTAACCTGAAGGGGCCAATACCAGTTGTATTGATCATTGCCGGTTCGGGACCGACGGATCGAGACGGTAACAGTCCCGCACCGATCGCCAATCTGGGGACGATGAAAGCAGGGACATACAGATTGCTTAGTGATAGTCTGGTGAGAAAAGGAATTGCTGTAGCACGGTACGATAAGCGTTTTTCAGGCAAGAGTATCCTCTTAACGGCCAAAGAAGAGGATTTGCGCTTTGATACGTACATCACAGATGCCGTGGGTTTTCTACAGCAATTGAAGTCGGATAAACGATTCTCCAAAGTAGTCGTGCTGGGACATAGCGAAGGTTCCTTAATTGGCATGGTCGCGGCAAAAAGGGCAAATGCCGATGCGTTTATATCGGTGGCCGGATCGGGCGATAATATTGCAGCCAAGCTGAAAACACAATTGGGTATGCAATTGGCTGCTGTTGATAAGGAGCAGACATTTAAGGCGCTTGATTCGCTAAAGGCGGGCTTCACACTGTCGACGCTACCAACCAATATTCCCGCAGTCAGGCAAATGTTTCGCCCCAGCGTACAACCCTATATGATCTCCTGGATGAAATACGACCCGGCAGAGCAGCTCAAAGCGTTGGCGATACCCGTTCTGATTATTCAGGGTAAACGCGATTTGCAGGTGAAAGTAGACGATGCCGAAAAGTTGAAAGCAGCCCGGCCAACTGATAAACTAGTCCTGTTCGATCAGATGACCCATACCTTAAAAGACATTGCTGGTGATGACCAGATGGCTAATCTGAAAACATACACTGATCCAGATCTACCTCTTACTCCGGGCCTGGCTATGGCCATTGCTGCGTTTGTGAAGCTGTAAGATAAAGGAATTTCTACCGCTTTAATTGGCCGAATAATGCTGTAAATAAGAAATCAGGCGCTCAAAGTGTAGTTGCTCATAGGGGTTCTGCGTCTGGCGGATGAGCAGATGCCGGTAACTGTCAATAAGTCCGTCAAAGTGAGGATTATGATTGAGTTGGGCAGCAATCAGGCCTTTATAGCATCGGTGCGCCTGATTATAAACATATTGACAGGGCTGGCTGGGGTGTTCGTTCAGCAACCGATCAAGGGTAGAAAGCGTGCAGGCATTATCCAGGAAATTAAAACCCTTTGTGGCGAAAAACTGCTCGATCTGATCACAGATATCGACTAGTTCCTCATCGGAATGGACTTTGTAGCGGAAATACTGAAATCCGTTAAACTTACCAATAGAAACGATGAGCGTATTGGCATCGGGCCGGTAATCGGGCAGGTTATTTAGAAACTGCTGGGCTATCTGCTCAACCTGGTCATTTCGACACCCAAAATTAACCTCCAGCATAGTTTCTTCACCATAGAACGATGGCGACAAAAGGACGTTCTGAAACCCAATGGCTGTTGTTCGGCGATACTGTTTTTTTTCAGGCAACAACGCATACGCATGCTCCGCAAAAAACGGGGTCAGATGCTGATAAAGGTTCGTTTCGAAGGGGGTGGTAGTCATTAGAATTTGTACATACGGATAGGAAGAGGAAGTCGGGTAGCGGCATAACTAACTAAAGGCGAATTAGTTTAATAAAGTTAGCATAAAAGCTATAGATTATTGTATCGGAGCCAGAACTAAATTGCCTATAGGGTGGTTTACTGATACACGCCCATAGCGGGAGTCATTTGGGGACGACCGGAATTGACAGCTTGCTGAGGTCGCGGGTAAGCATGCCGGGAGTTGTCGATAGTTCCCGACCCAAACAAATCGTCACAAGAATAACTGGCGAATATAACTACGCCATGGCTGCCTAATCCGGAGGATTAAGCAATAGCCATTGTCTCCCCGGCCTACGTGCTGCTGGCTGGATCAGGAGGCATCGACTCGCAGCGCTGGCTCGGTTTATGGTGTTAACGGCCGAGTAAGACACAAGCACCTACGGATGAGGCTTGGTCTGGTACACACCGGGCTGATTCCCGACAATTCTAAGGGTACCTAAGCATGTAGAAAGCACGTTGGTTTCCTTGACTGGACGAGAGTTCGAATCTCTCCGTCTCCACCTCTTAAAAGCCTGTAAGTCAATGATTTACGGGCTTTTTTGTGGCAAAAAAGTCAAAAATGGCAAAGCAATGGCAAAAAAAGTTGGACAAAACCATGAATAGCGGTTTTGAGCAGGGTGATCTGCCCTGGAAAGCGGCCAAAATTTCCAGGCCTAAAGACAACGATTTGTCGAAGCAATGGTGCGTGGTTTACGGCATCTGGAGCTTTGATAAAAACACTATCATCCGAAAGCGAATCATCCTCAAAGGGGATACCGTCGAGGCCCGGCTCGAGGATGCCAAGTCCGTGATGCAGGAGCTCAAACCCCTGCTTGACGGCAAACACTTTGTCGGCAGAAAGCCCAAAGATTTCAAGCCCCAGGTGATCGCTAAGCTTAAAGTCGATGTCGAGCCTGTCATCTCACCGAGTCTGCCCATTCACCAGGCTGTTGATATCTACATTCGCTTTACGGCCAAGGCACACAGCACCAATACGCTGAAGTCCTATCGAACCGCTGTAATGGCTCTGCTGGAGTATCTGGAACGCACCGATCGGCCCAACCTGCGCCTGGGCGAATTTTCGGACATCGATGCCCGCGAATTCTTAACAGAGCTGATCACCATCAAGGGACTGTCCAACCGAACCCGCAATAATACCAAGGGCTTTGTCTGTACCTTTTTTAATTACTTCATCGATCTGGATCGCACTCGTAAGCTCAAAAAGCTGGGCAACCCCTTCGAGGATATCAGCAAATTGCCCCAGGTGCAGAACAAGCACCAGTCCTACTCAACTATTCAGCAAAAAGAGTATCGAGAGCTCTGCGAGCAGACGGATCAGCATTACCTGCTCACCTTTTGTAGGTGGATGTACTACACGCTGATGCGGCCCCATGAGGAGCTGCGCCGGCTAAGGGTGCGTGATGTGCGAACCAAGATTATATACGTGACGGGCAACTCGGCCAAAACCAATGAGGGGGAGTATGTGGATATTCCGTTGCCACTGGAGCTGTTGATACAGGAGCAAAAGATCCGGGACTATCCTGGGCATTACTATGTCTTTTCAGCCGGTGGCCAGCCGGGTCCGACCATGGTGGGCAATAAATACTTTTACAGGCGGCACATCAAGGTGTTGGAGAAAATGAACCTGGTTGGCTCGGGACACGATATGTATTCCTGGAAACATACCGGTGCGATCGCTCTCTGGAATGCCACCAAAGACATCGATCTGATCCGCCAGCAGGCCCGCCACTCGGATATCAAACAGACAATCGAGTATTTGCGTGATCTAGGCATTCGTCTGGCTGACGATGATAAAATTCACCGGTTTCCAACATTCTAATTATCTACATAAATTGAGGATGCTCTTTGGTTGTTTTAATATAGCCAATTTTCCAGCAACCTGAAGAGATTGTTCGCATTTTTGTAATTAATGTAGCCAGAAGCTTACTACCTTTTTAATTAGATCTGGTATGAAGGTTCCAAAGAAAAGAATAATCCCGCTAGCTATTAATGAAACAATAAGCTTATTTCGAATATCTATTATGAATTTATTGTTAGCTGCCTTATATTCAGCTACTTTACTTATATCTCCACGGGTTATTCTAAAAATAGGACTTTCTTTAAATTTGAAAACAATATCGTTGATAGAGTCTGTATAATAATCTCCAATTAAATAGGCTATATATAAAAATGGAACTGAACTAGTTAAGAAGGCAAAAAACCACTTTGATACTTGCGAAATACTTTGGGATCCTAGATAATTAATCGCTGCTTTAAAGCCAATATTTAAAATTATAACCCCTGTTACTAATGCCAAGACCGTAATACCAGAGCGTATCCTGCGCCTGTTATTTTTAAAAAAGGTAACTAATGAACTGGTAGGCTCATTTTTAGAGAGCCCTTCATACCAATCAGAAACTAAATTCAGATATTCGCTTGCTAACACACTATTAATGAAGTCAACCTTACATATCATTTGAGAGGTTACTTCTGAAATTTCAAAATCTTCTCCTCCATTCATTACAACGTGAAAAAACTCGCTGGGACGAAGCTCGCTTCCAATTCGAATCTTTAACGTATGAGTCTGAGGAAGTGTCTTTTGCTGCGGTATTAGAACGGAAAAGTCCCAGTCAAGGACCATTGATTCCACTTGAGAATTGATACTTTGCCAATTATGCGTTTTAAACGCTTCCCAAGTACCAAAACTTTTTACTTCCTTATTAGAAAGCGAAACGACAATTTTAACCGTTAATGTTAGGTTGTCTGTCAACCTTAATTTTTCAGCAATTCTGGCGTCTAAATCTGTTATATCATTTAAAATAAATATTTTGTTGTTATCATATAATTTAATGTCAGTATCTCTAGTTTGCTTCATCAAATAAAGCCATGCTTTATACTGCTCCAAGCTTACCTTTTCGGGTAGTGCTTTCTTGCCGGAATTATCCTCGCTATCCGGTTCTATAACTATCTCATCGCTCATGGTGTGGGAAAAGAATAGTTCAAACATAAGTACTCCTAAATTATATTTAGGAGTACTTATGTTTGAAAGGATGGACTTGCTTTACTAAGCAACAGTCACTTGTAACAAACGCTTGCCTAGATCATGAACAGCAGCTTCTATTTTCTTAGCTTGATCTTCTGACGGGTTTTTAACACCGGAAGCATATTGTCGCAGGAGCGATTTGTTAAGTCCGGCCAACTCTGCGATAGAGTTTATTTTAAGAACATCGAAGACATCAAAAAGAGCTGTTACGTCGTATTCATAGGTAAATCGGATGTTTTCTATTGAAGCATATTTCCATTCGTCCAGTTCTCTACCCTCGTGTTCCAGAAAGTCTGAAATTAACATGCGTAAGTTCTCTGTAACATCATCTGTAGTATGAGCTACAGTGCTTAAGAAAAAGCCATCTGTTTGAATACTGCCTGCAATTTCGTTACTGTCGTCTCGTTCAATGACAATCGGCAGTTCGTATTCATAAGTAAATCGGATGTTTTCTATCGAAGTATATCTCCATTCGTCCAGTTCTCTACCCTCATGTTCCAGAAAGTCTGTAATTAACAGGCGTAAATTCTCTGTAACTTCAGCCGTAGAATGACCTACAGTACTTAGTAAAAAACTATCCGTTTCTACACTGCCTGCAATTTCATCAGTGTCATCTTTTTCGAGGACAATTGCCAATTGCATTGTTTGTATGTTTGGTTCGGCGATCATGATTGAAAATTCAATTTATAGTTTGGAATGATATACGCACCGACACAGAATTGATTGTAATCGGTAAGGAAAGTTTAATGGCAGTGGAATGTAAGTAAGAGATTTACGAGTGGATGATTTTTAGCAGCTTACCCAAAAGACCAGGTTTCAGGTCCTTATGACCATGATCCGGTACTGATAAAATCAGTACTTTCCCTTCTTTCTTGAATATTCGGTGGCTTCCAACTCGCCTTACTTCTCTCCATCCATTATCCTCTGCTTTCCTGATTAACTCTTGTGCGGTCATATTTTTTCTTAGTTTGATATAAACCGCAAATGTTAACGAAAAGGTAACATCATAGCAATTGTTTTAGTAGCAATTTAGCTACCGTAGCAAAAAAAAATTAGGGAGAGGGATGATCGGCATTCAGTGAGGATGAGGGAACGTAAGTAATGTCGTTTGTATATAATAAATATATAACGTATACATATAAGATGCTATTATGACTTTCCTTTAATTTTGATTGCATAGTTTTTAAGTGTTCGTTATCAGATCGCAAAGGTAGCAAAAAAGTTACCTAGTTGTCAAGTGTTCAGGTAACTTTTTTGCTACTTTCTCTTCTGCGGCGATAAAACCTCTGCAAGCTGACCGATTTAATTAGTTAGTTTGAGAACACATAAATGCACTTTAAGCTGCAATTAATTGTTTAAGCACTCCACCTTCAGCCAGGAGGCAACGATTTTCATGCCGTTCTCGATGGAGGAGGCCATACTTGCCTGATAAGCTGCCAGACCCAGAAACCGCACGGATTCATTGAGATACTGACGGATCTGCATATACTGTAGCTCCAGATTATTGGCAGACAAGACACAGGAGCTAGTCAGATTCATTTTTCTTTCCCGGCCAGAGGCTTTTAAAAGCAAAATACTCGCTTTTTAGTTAGTAATGATATAGAAAATGGTAATTACTATGGAGGTACATGGTGACCTAAAGCGATTTCTTAACGCCCAGGAGCGCGACTACGCCAGGGCATTTGTCGAAATTAAGAATGGCCGAAAACAAAGCCATTGGATGTGGTTTATCTTCCCCCAGATTGCTGGGCTAGGCTTGAGTGAAACCGCCAAATTTTACGCTATTAAGGATCTCGCTGAAGCCACGGCCTACCTGCAACATCCCCTTCTTGGGAGTCGGCTTGTTGAGATTGTCCGAGCGTTATTGGCAGTTGAAGGGAGAACGGCTAGTCAGATCATGGGCAGCCCTGATGATTTGAAATTACGGTCTAGTATGACCCTGTTTAGTTTGATTGAGGGAGCAGATCCCGTCTTTCAACAGGTACTGGAAAAATATTACGAAGGTGAACCCGATCAAAAGACGCTTACTATAGTCACAGAGTTAGCTAGACTAAACCTGGAAGCCCACCGATGCGGTGACGCTCTATAAAACAACCAAGGATATTCTTCGAGTGCAACGCCACTGCCAGCACTCTACGCCCGATCAGACGTATACCTATCTGCGTAAACATGGCATGCTGTTTGAAGGCATGGATACAACGGACTTTCCAGCGATCTGGAGCTAAGTGAAAGAAATACAATTGATAAAATCCTTGCCAAGAATTGTATGATTAATAAATTGAGCTTTAGGTTAGGTCATGTGCCTTAATCACAAGCCTTTAATTTGGCTCAATTAATTTTTTCATTGTGTTAATAATATCAAGAGGAATTAATCCAGGCATATCACTAATAGTTTTTGAAAGTATATCATCACTTAATTTATTAGCATTTTTTAAGGAGTTTAATTTGTCAAAACGTTTTAACACAAATTCTTTCAATTCATGATCGTCTACTATTGCAAACCATTCAGGTAGGGTTATTTCGTGACCATTCGCATAGCAACTTTTTATCGTTGGCAACAATGCCTTATTTACCTCATAGGCAAAAATAATATCAACTATTCTATCGCTAAATGATTGTAAACGATTGTTATCAAATCCTTCTATTGCCAAATGGGTTTCATAGTCACTTAAACCAACTTCACTTTTTGATAGAATTCGTTCCTGAGTAAGATAAGCGCCTAAAACTACAGGATCCAGTAAGTAATTTTCTATGCCATTTCTGTTTCCTTCTCCTAAAACAAGCAGGTTACCCTGTGACTTGTTGGTGTTATCATGATCAATTACACCATAAATGGAAGGCGCTGTTTTTAACTTGTTCAGTAAATCAATAACTTTTTCGCATGATCCATCTCCAGTTATATCTGATGGAATAAAATTTAACGAGAATTCGGTTCCAAGTGTGACTTTTAGTTTCGTAAATAAATAATCAAGGTTCTTAGCATCATACTTGCTTTCTACAAATACTATTCTTCGGTTCTCTATTCGTACACTTAAAGTTGGTATTCCAACGGTTAGTCTGCTAATCGCTTCGTCTGGGGAAAGCTTAGTTATAGTAGTTGGTTCTTTTTCTAGTAAATAAACCCCAGCAGTTTCAGGAGCTAAGGCAATAGTTGAAGGGGAATGTGTCGTCATAATAACTTTTACTCCATTTTTGATGAATACTTCATCAATCGTATAAAGTAACTTTTTAATCATCGACGGATGTAAAGACGCATCTGGTTCATCTAGCAAAAGCAAATCTATTGTAGAAGAATTGCCTAGTTCTATATTAAAGAGCGCTAATGCGAGTGCTACCAGCACTTTTTCGCCAGAAGACATTTTAATATTACCAACAATTTCCTTTGTTTGGAGATGACGAAAGTGCACAGCATGATATTGATTTAAGTTCTGACTGGAAATAATAATTTCATATGGAAGGCCACATTTTTTTAATATTTCATTTAATTTATATTTAGGGTTCTCACCATAATTTTCTTTGAAGGATTTTCGGTCTAGAAAATCAATTTTCTCTCCATATTCTTTTGCTTGGAAATGTTTGAACCGGTTATCATGATCCATTTTAGAATAGTACCCAACAATCTCGCCTATTTTTAAATAAAAAGGGTCGCTATTGGGAATTCCGTCATCTAGATGGTAATATTGAATTATTTCATCATCAGTAAGCTGATATACATTTTTGTTTAGTTTTAAGGCAATTTTTTCAAAGCCTATCGGTACGCTGCCAACTTTTAAGTGATTTTTATAATAATAGCAAATAGCAGTGAAAGGGTTTTTTTGCTTAGTTATATGAGGGGCTGATTGGTCGGTACTTGATAAATCGAGACTCGGTATCAAAGATGCTAAAGCGATATACTTAATGTTAGTTATTTGTTTCTCATCTGAATCAAGAATTTCTAGTACTGGTTCTGGACCCTGAAAAAGGTTCTCTAATAACATTGTTTTTCCGGTACCGTTTAGGCCAGTAATTATTGAGAAATCAGCGAGATTATGAGATCCACGTGTAAAACAGGCCCAGTTATATTTAATATTTAGCAGCATTTATTCGAATTTATAGATTAACAAAATTAAAAATTGAAAACCTTTGTCTGTAATGGGCATTTATTGAATAATAAATACCTTATAGACTGTGCATCTTTCAGCCTATAAGATTTTGACCAATCACAATTCCTCTACTCCTTAAATACACATACAAGGTCGACTTAGAGATATCAAGCAGCTTAGAAATATCCTTCACAGATAGCTTTCCTTCTTTATAGAGACTTTCGGCAATTCGTGATTTATTTTGGGCTTCTTTTGATAAACCGGTTGGTCTGCCCAACCGCTGACCACGTCGTCGAGCGGACTGGAGTCCGGCCTGTGTACGCTCCTTGATCAGCTCCCGCTCGAATTCAGCCAGGCTGGCAAAGATCCTAAACACGAGTCGGCCCTGCGCCGTCGTGGTATCGACGGGATCGTTCAGACTAATGAGTCCAATACCTTCTCGCTCAAGTACGTTAACCATCTCTACCAGGTGAGCTAGGGATCGGCCGAGTCGGTCGAGTTTCCAGATCACCACCGTATCGCCTACGCGCACGTGCTCGAGCAGCTTCGTTAGCTCAGGCCGATCGGCTTTAGTTCCTGAGGCTTTTTCCTGAAAAATTTTCTCACAGCCTTGCGCTTTGAGGGCATCGAGCTGCATGGATAAATTCTGGTCCTGAGTGGACACGCGGGCGTAGCCAATTTTCATTAGACAGGATTTTCGTTAATGAACGATTGGGCCGCTTCGGCAACTGAAAGATCGTAGTTCTCCCAGACATTATAGAGCCAGTCATGCTCTTGCTGGCTGAGGGGATCCGTATGGTGTAGCTCGCGCAGTTCATCGACTACTTCAGCAAGCCAGGGATCGAAGGATTGAGGTACGCTTGGTTTATGGTACTCAGACATAAAAATGGTTCAAATAAGCCTTAACAAGATACGAATTATTGGCCTATTTAATCGAACCGTTTTTTCGTACGGTTTTTCACAAAAAATAGCCTGTTAGCAGATACAGGATATTGGTACGGAAATACGACCGTTTTACTGGGCCGGCCAGAAAAATATTGCCCCATACAAAAAGAAGTCAATTTGTCATTAGGGGCGAAAAGCGCAACTAGTCGTCGAATAAAGGGAGCGTTTATTGATAATAAGTAACTGGTCGTATTAAATCCATTTTTAAGTAGGAAACAAAGTCCTGAGTTCCTTAATCAGTCAATTAAGAAAGTGGGTTGAGTGGGTTGTAGTAAGTCAGAATCCCTCCGCTTTCATTAAGTGCTCAAACTGTGCACTGTCTTTGATAGCCCAGTCTGCCAGGGCCAATAAAACGGGGCTTAATGCCTGTCGATGAAGGCGTCTGAGACGACCATTCATGCCTAGCAGATGGCGATTAAAAATCGGCCTGTTGAGCGGGAGTTAATCTTTCACTCTGATCGAGGAGTGCAGTATGCCTGTCATGCCTTTACTAAACTGCTAAAAAAACACCCGCTGGTTGTGCAAAGTATGACCGGGCTGCCGTAGCAGTGGGAAAGGCAACTGTTGGGACAATGCGGTGGCAGAAAGCTTTTTTAAAAGCCTAAAGTCGGAGTTAGTGTACCATCAGGATTTCCAAACGCAAACCATGGCTAAGCAAGCCATCTTTGAAGGTATAGAGGTTTGGTATAATCACCAACGCAGGCATTCAGCGTTTGGCTATCTTTCCCCTTTCGACTATTATAACCGGCAGGTTCAACAAGTAGCTTAAGGATTTGTCCAGTATTATGTTGCAAGTCTAACTAGATCCTGATCAACTTCTGATCCGCTAGAAAAACTCCATTAGTATAGCCGAGGATTTTAAAAGAGAGCCACTGAGCCAAACGTTAGCTTAGTAACAATCCCTAAGGAGAACCGATTATAGACGGGTCTAAACGACGGAGTGGTTTGCATTCGCTCGATATTGTTAAATACATCAGGTAGTTCAACATAGAGCCCTCCCAAAAAAGCACCCTTACTTTTAAAGAAATAACCACCGACGCCTACATCTGTAACTTCCGGAAATACAGCTGAATTACTGGTAAACTTCTGCCGTATGTAATAATTAGCAACTAACACCGATTTTTCGCCTAAAACGCCTGGATAAAACCGAACGTGATCTAGATTAAACGCAGATTGATTAAAATAATCGTATTTCACGTCCCCAGAAAAGGCTACAATCTTCTTTACCCCATCCAACCTATCCGTCACAACGGTAGTCGCCGTTGGCTGCGTAGTAGCCGTCGTTGAAGTAATTGTCGTCGTACTTGTCCTTACGTAGTCTGTATCAGATAGTAAGCTAAAATTATCAGCCCCTGTGAAGGTAAAACTAATGCCCCAAATCGCTCTTCCACCCCGCTTCCAGTTAAAACCCAGGCCAACTTTTCCGGCCTCGAGCTTTTTGTCCTGAAAGCGTTTATCAAAATCAAGCGCGTTAGGATCGGCCAGGTAGGTAAACTTGCTCCCCGCGGCTCCAAGAATGCCGTATATAAGATAACGATCAAGGGAAGAGACGCTTTTTATCGATTCTTGTAGTTGGGTGATTATGTTTTCCCGGCGAGTAATGGGAATTAATAAGGAGGTGATCTTAGCCTCTAGAGTAGCTGCAAGTTTTAGCAGGTCATCCCGATTATCTTTATATTTTTCCTTGTTAGCTATCGCTATAATTGCGTCAGCAACGAAGTTAAAACTTTTGGCTTTTACTGGGGCTAACTCACCATTTAAGTCAGTTGCTACGGGGTTGGCAGTAATGAAATCATCGATTACTTTATTAACCTGCTTGGTTAATGAGGTCCTGGCTTGCCCATTTTTTTTAGAAAGATCTATGATCTGGCTGGTCAAATCACCCAGTTCTCGTGTCGATTCATTGACCCAGGAGTGGCCAATATTTATGTTGATTGAGGCCTCGGGGACTACTTTTCCCGAGCTTAATATACTGGCTAGCCCTTCCTTACTATTCGCGGAAGCCTGAACAGCAAAAAAATTAATTTTCTTGTTATAGTCTGGATTTAACGCATTCAGAAATTTATTGAGCTGAAACGAGGTTCGCGCCTGGGTAATGTCGAAACTGATTGCAGCTCCTTGATAGCGAATGGACGAACTCTCCGAAGCATCCTGCACGATAACCTGGGCATGGGCCAGTGAAGCCATTCCCAGAATGACAGCTAACGTATAATATATAGGTTTCATTTGCTTACAGGTTATACCCATCGAACTGTTTGATCAAGCGTAGCAATACCAGCTCCATTAACAACAGCTCGCAGGGGGGCTGCCGGCGAAAATGGAGCAGATAAAGGCCTTAAATCCTGGTCTACAGCTGTAAATGTTAATGTCATTGTAAAATCAAATCCTTCATTACCAGTTCCGACGGCAAAAATTTTCACAAACTGATTTGACGGATTAACAATGTAGGCTTCATCAAACGAATTAACGGGCTGGCTTTTAAACGTGGGGGGAACAACAGCAGGCCGGTCGTTTTGCAAATTGGCCATCGACTCCTGATTAAACATAACCAGTTGCATGGCCACAAATTGCTCATCTACGGTTAGTTCGTAGTCTACTTTGACGAATGGCATAACAAACTTGTTAAAGGTGAAAAGTTTATACGTTCAATTTGTCCGGTACAGCCAACCATAGGGTTAGCGCCCCCAAAAGTAAGCCTACTATCACTGGCCAAGTAGGGGAAATTTCCCGTTTCTTGAAGCGGATGTATGATGATTCTATCGTCTCAAGTGGGAGGGATTTGTGAGACGTAGTTAAAAAGGGGGTTGAAATACAGGAACCTAGCTGGCTGTTATACGCAAGCCTACTACAACGTTACTTACTGTTTGGCAACACCTAACGCCCGCAAGGGCTGACGGTTGATAACGCTACGTCCCTGAACAAACGTAGTGTCAACCTTTACAACCTTGCGGGCGTTGGGCTGCCCTAGCCTCCTCACCGGCGAGCATCCTGTCGCCCGGAAACTTGCGTTTTTAGCTGGAACTTAGAAGCATAGATAAGCAGTATATCCTACTGCAGCCGGCAATTAAGGTAGCTGAACGCGTTCAGGAGTTTGATAATATCCCCCTACATGATTATTACCTAACTGACCAAATTCATCACTACCTATGCCCCAGACGCTGTTGTCTGTTTTTATAAGCAGTGTATGACTACTACCAGTCGAAATGGATTTAACGCCAGTAGTCACTTTGACAGGAATGTAATCGCTTACTGTGGTATTTAATTCTTTTACATAGCTCCCTAAACTGCCAGCTGCCCAAAGACTATTGTCAGTTTTTAAAGCTATGGCCTGATAATAGCCAGCCGTAACTGCCTTAACGTCCGCCATAACTTGAAATAGGTTGAAAGGGCCATCTTTGACAATTCCACTAATCAACTGTCCAGAGCCATTATCGCCTGCCGCCCAAAGCGTATTATCCGCTTTTAAAACAAGGGTATGGCTGAAGCCAGCGGCAATCGCTTTAACGTTCGTCGCGACCTGGACTGGTTTTGTTACTTTGGCAGGTAGTTTATCACTACCTAACTGTAGTTTACGGTTATCACCCATAGCCCACAATGTATTGTCTGTTTTTAGAACAAGGCTGAAATTAGTTCCAGCAGCCACCGCCTGAACATCGTCCATAATTTTAATTGGCGTAGATCGACTAGCGTACGTAGAGCCGTCCCCTAATTCCCCATAATCGTTGGAACCGGTTACCCATAAACTATTATCCATTTTGATAATTAGACTATGAGACCAACCCAACGATACTGCTTTCACATCATTCATTATTTTATACATGGTACTTCTTATAGTACCCAAGTTTGACGCACCGTCACCTAGCTGTCCCTTATTATTATCGCCTACGGCCCACAGGCTGTTATCGGTTTTAATGAAAAAGGTATGTCTGTAGCCGGACGAGACGGATTTGATATCGTCCATTATTCGTTCAGGTACCTGCCGATAATTGTACAATTGATTCTCGTTACCTGAAGCACCTACATACCCTGCTACCCAAAGGCTGTTATCTGATTTTATAAAAAAGCTACGATCCCCCCCGGCTATCGCTTCCTGAAGAACCGAAGCTACTGCAACTTTTTTGGTTACTCGAACTTCATAGCGTTGTGTACTACCATTCGCAGCCGTTACAGTATAAATTACTGGATTTGTGAAGTTTTGAAAACTTTTGGATGCAGGAAAGACGACGGCATTGGGCGACAGGGTAATAGTCGGCGCAAGCGCTGTTATAGAAACAAAACTTGGAACAACAGCCTCTATTATAGCGGTAGCCTGGTTAATCGTTGCTGACACCACTGGATCGAGCGATTCAAACGTAAAGCCCGTGATTTGTTTGTCTATCGATACAGGTCCTGCAGCCATCACCGCAACACTCACTGTAAACGATTGAGTACTGTTATCTTCAGCAGTTACCGTATAAGTTACTGGATTGGTGAAGTTTTGCACCACCCCAGAAGCAGGGGAAATTTTTGCTTTATCAGATAGGGTAATGGTAGGTACTAACTTTGTTACGTCCGTACCATTACTAACGGTAGCGGAGATTGCCCTGGACGTAGGCTCTATTTTAGCCGTTACAACTGGATTCAATCCATTGAAGACGAAACTAGTTATTTCTTTAATGTTGCTTTTGGGAGCTGCTCCTAATTCGACGGTCACAGTATACATAGAGGAGGTTCCATCTTCGGCTGTAACTGTATAAGTGACGGGATTTGTGAAATTTGTAGCTACTCCTGAAGCAGGAGAAACCGTTGCTTTGGCTGATATGGTTATCGTGGGCACTAATTTGGTCAAGTCCGTGCCATTGGCAACAGTCGCCGAAATCGTTCTGGACGTGCTGTTAATGGTACCGGCTACCGCTGGAGTGATATTACTAAAGGTAAATCCAGAAATTACCTTAGCAGAGCTTTTAGGGGGTGGCGTATCCGTATCCGCTTTTTTGCATTGAATGAGTAAGGCAACAATACTAAGTGCCAAAAAATATTGACGAATTGATAGAAGTATTTTCATTTTGGTATGGATTATTGATAATGAAAGTTGTGAAATCTGATTTTCTACAGCCAACGGACGCAGAGGTTGACTAATTAAATTCTTTAACATTTCCCTAAGGGATAAAACCACACTAATAACTTGTTATGCCTTCACTCGAAATTATTAGTCTCGGCGACCAGTCAATAAGTACTTTAAAACTATAGAAGACTAACGATGCACCAAGACGTTGCTTTGCCTTTATGCATTTTGAACCAGCCTAGGTAACAGAATCCGCAATTTTTTTGTCGGGGCGGTTGGCTTGTCAACCTACCGAACGAACTAAAAGCCTGATCCCTGTGATGCATTGCTTGTCAGCCGCAACCCGGAATGCAAACTCAAAGCCTACATAACATGGATTATATATACATGTAGTAAGGATTCGTCTTTTTTTCCTAACTTTCTGCCATCAGGACTTGAGCGATTGCCAACTGGCTATCAGGTTCGATCAGTACTTTCCACACTAACTTATCTTCTCTATGCGCCGGTTACTCTACCTGCTATTTTTCTATTGTTCCACTTATTATTTCCTGCACGCGCAGGCTCCCCTTACTCAATGGCAGCGTTGCCTGGGCGGCAGTAACAGCGATAATGCTGAAGCCATTCAGCCTACAACAGATGGGGGCTTTATTGTGGCCAGCGAAACCAACTCCAATGATGGCGATGTGAGTGGTTTTCACGGACGCAGCGATCTGTGGATTACTAAACTGGATAAAAATGGTGCCATCCAATGGCAGAAATGCCTGGGAGGGAGCCGGGAAGAGTCGCTTGGCTCAATCCTGACAACACCCGATGAAGGGTTTGTCCTGCTGGGTAGCACAGCATCGAATGATGGAGATGTCGTCGGCCTGCATGGCGGTAATTCCGACAGCTGGGTCGTAAAATTGGATAAAAATGGCGCGATCCAGTGGCAACGCTGTTTGGGCGGTTTAGGTGGGGAAGCGTCTACATCAATCGCGCTTACACCGGGTGGTGGCTACATCCTGGTGGGCACTGCGAATTACAACGATGGCGACGTCAGTGGCTTACACGGCACTCAGGTTAATTTTGATATCTGGGTTGTCAAACTGAATGATAAAGGGGTAATGGAGTGGCAACGAGCCTTGGGAGGAAGCAATGACGAATTCGGCTATTCAGTTCAGGCAACTCCCGATAAAGGATATATCGTAGCTGGCACTACCTCATCCAATGATGGAAATGTAACTGGTGCACACGGCTCGTCAGACGCCTGGGTTGTTAAATTGGATGAAACAGGTGCCATTAAATGGCAACGGACACTCGGTGGCAGCGGCATTGACGCTGCTCACTCGGTAGCTGTAACCGCTGACAAGGGGATTATTGTGGCAGGCTATACAGAGTCAAAAGATGGGGATGTCAAAGGTCAGCATGGCGTAGGGGAGGACGGCTGGGTCGTTAAGTTAGATTCAGCGGGCAATCTTAAATGGCAACGGGCACTCGGTGGCAGCAGCCGTGAAATATTGTATTCCGTGCAGACGGTAGCCAAGACGGGCTATATCGTTACAGGATTTACGGCCTCGGACGATGGCGATGTCAAAGCAACCCGGCATGGCAGCTTTATCATACCGGATCTATGGGTTGTCAAGCTCGATACAGTAGGGGCCATTCAGTGGCAGCGCTGTTTAGGCGGGACGGCCAGCGATATCGGGCAAGCCGTAGCAACGGCGCCGGACGGTGGCTTTATTGTAGCAGGTTATACCACCTCGAAGGATGATGAGGTGAGTGGACAGCACGGCGGGACCGATGGCTGGGTCGTTAAACTCGCCCCAGAGTTAGCACCCTGTATGCAAATCGGCGTTACCGGGAAAACCAGGTTTTGTTCGGGATCCAGCACGACCCTAACGGCTGGTGTGTCGGGAGGAGTAGCCCCTTATACCTATCAATGGAAACAAAACTCCGTAAATGTTGGCACAACCAGCAATACGTTAAGTGTAACGGCAGCAGGGACATACACCGTTGAGGTGACCGATAGCAAAAGCTGCAAAATTACCTCCGCTGGTATTGCTGTCACAAAAATTGATGCTCCCCCGACGCCTACCATTGCGGCCAGTAATTCTGCCCTTAATGCGGGCAGTTCTGTCGTCTTACAAACATCGGTTTCCGCTGATTTTTCCCTGCAATGGTTAGTGAATAATAACCCAATTGCCGGTGCTACACAAGCAACCTATACAGCTTCACAGGGCGGTAGTTATACCGTTCGGGCCATGAATCGTGATAGTTGTTCGGCAACGTCCTTACCCTTTACATTAAATTTGATTACTGCCCTGGAAGAGCAGGATTTTGGAAACGATATCGCGATAACGGTTTCTCCTAATCCAAGCTCCGGCTCATTTGTCATCCGATTAACCAATCAGCGCATCCAGCCCATACCGGTTCAAGTTTTGATTCGTGATATGAGGGGAAGAACGATCGTCCAAAAGCAGCTTAAACTAAATAAATTACAAGAAGAACCGCTTGATTTAAGTCAACAGGCTACCGGATTGTATCTGCTGAGTATCCTAACAGAAACTGGGCTAACTCAATTAAAGCTTGTCAAGCAGTAACCCTGTAGTCAAAATGGATGTTGTTTTCGTCCGCTACTACCCAGACGGGAAGGCATTTGATCGTTACTTATTTGACAAAGCACCCCAAAAATGATTTGAATAAAAGAGAAAAGCCCGGATCAGTTGGTCTGGGCTTTTTTAATTTTGACTGACTACCGACAATGGCGCTAAATAGAACTGTTGTCGGTAGTCGACCATTCGAAGCAGATAAGAAAGCTCCGCCAACGAACCTCGTTTGGGATCAAAGCCACGAAAGTAGAACAGACCAGACTCTTCCATCAGATGGCCTACTACGCTTTTATAGCGATAGCGGTTATTCTCTCCAGGCGATTTAACGAAGCCCAGGTTTAGTAACAGGTCATGCGTTAGTTCCATAGAGTAAAAGTAGTGGAAGTTAGCGTCTTTTCAGGCTGCCAAATTTTGATTAGAGCCTCAAAAAGACTTTCTTTATCTGAATCATATTCTATATGGTGTGGATAGAAGCGGAAAGCCCGGATCAGTAGGTCCGGGCTTTTTTGTCGATCGATTGCAGAGCGGGTAGGATAAATCTGTAGTCTCCATACCCTTACTTTTTACGTGGAATAAAGCCGGCTAGTGCCGCCTGTTAACGGAGGGTAGTGAATAACATCTGTGATCGTACAGGCCATACTTGGTTTACGTGTGGCCTGTACGATATTCATCCAGTCTGTTTAATAGGGCACCATATTCATTTTTTTGAAGACCTGACCAAACAAGATTAACGTCTGGTTCATGCCTATTCGGTATTCGACCTAGCTATCCGAATCGGCCATCTAAAGTCCTAATTACTGCGCGAAAGCAATTCTTATCCCAAATTTATTTGATATAAAATCACTATATAGTTGGTGTATAGTAAATAAATATGACATAAATGGTAAAAATAGTTGCCATAGATCCACTGCTGGCCCTAAGCAAAAGCGATACAAGAACCAGGTGTATCTGTGTTTTACAGCAGTTGGCGAGGCTACTTATTAATTCCCTGCTGGGTAGGGCTTGCAAGCGAATCCATAGAAACCGTTCCAATTCGCCCAATCCAGCCTTCGCGTTATAGAGTGGAAGCAGACGATTCGCAAGTAGCCTTTAGGACTGTCTTACTTAATCGGTAGGCACGAATCCTAAAGAGGAAGGCCAGATGACGCAGGGGGACGAGCTGTTTGGCAAACCGGGGATTCTCGGGCCACAGCGTCAGGGAGTCCAGACCCGGTTTCTCCTTTAAGCGGCCGTAAATAAACCCGTCGATTCGCTGATGACCCTCTTGTTCCAGCAGCGCTACGTAGAGGCCCGTAGGTAAGGTGTCCAGGCTATGGAGGTTCACCACCTCCCCTTCAACGATGGTGTCAGCAGGAATCGTCGGCATCATTTGAGTACCGGAAAAACGAAGCAGGATACAGTCCGTTTGCAGGACTTGATAATTGGCGGTTAGCGGCAGGTCCTTGGCGATTAGCTGACCTGCACCGGCCATCAGATAGCGGTGGTAACCGGTAAAGTCCAGCAACTGGACTTTGGCCGAGGGAGAATTTTCGATCATGGGCTACGGTAGGTAAAAAAAACAAAAGCGGACTTGGGGCGATGGATCGGATCTTGGCTGGCAGCGGCTGATCAGCTGGCCAGGCGCTTCAGCTCGCCGGATGGATAGATCGCCTTAAAGACTTTCAGGACCGGCTCCCGCCGGCGCTTGTAATAGTGCTGCTCGGTCATGGTCGTTCGCGTGTGGCCTAGCATGGTCGCCATTTGATCCAGACCAAAGCCCCGCTCTTCGGCAAACATGGTAAAGGTCTTGCGGGCCAGGTGGGTGTGCAACGTCTCCTGGATGCCGACGATGTTACCAATGATCTTGAGCGCACTATTCATTTTAGTGTTGGAGATGACCGGTAAGAGGACCCCTTTTAACCGGCAAACCCGGTGGTCTTTGTAGCGGTTTAACAGGGCAATCGCTTCGGGAAACAGGGGCACAAAGGACTGAACCCCCGATTTATTCCGATCTTTCAAAATGCAGTCAATCTCATCAATGCGAACAATATGCTCAGCGGCCAGACTTTCCACATCCGTATAGGCCAGGCCCGTGTAACAGCAAAACAAAAACACGTCCCGGACCTGGTTTAAGGTCACTTCCACAAAATCACGACTGGCCAGCTTTTCCAGATCGGCCATGGTGAGCGTTTTGACTTCTTTATGATGGCGGCTAAGCCGAAGGGCGGCCAGTACATTGCGATCCACCCAGCGGTGGGCGTGGGCATAGGTCAGCATCGATTTGAAAAACTGAATAATCTTTACCGCGTAGTTGTGAACATACTTTTTGGTGCCCTTCAGGTAAGCGAACAAATCATACTCGACGGCTGGCGTCAACGCCTCCAGTAGGGCATTCTTACCATAGGTTTCGGTCACGAATTGGGTCAATATGCGGCCGTACTGCTCGTAGCGTTTGCGACTTAGCACGCCCAGCCCGTTGCCTTCCAGCTTGGCTTTGATCCGGTTGTAGTCGGTAATGGCCCCCAGGATGGTCGGGATTTTGGGTTTGGGTTTGTGGAGGCTCAGAACAGGCAGCCCGCTACTGGTTCGACCCATGAGGTAGTATTCTTCGTCCTGGTGAGTGGCCAGACCCAGCGCAATATCCAGAATGAATCGTGGATTCAGGGATTTGCCCATCAGCAACCGCTCGTTAAACACCTTTACGATTTCGTTTTTGAGGGCGGCCAGTCGAGCGGTGTTCACCGGATCCCCGGCAATGACCAGGCTTTGAGTATCGAAATCGGCTTTATTGGCCACCACGATACCGGTCGAGCGGGCCTCGGATCGCATGCCATTGAAGCCAACTCGGATGTAAATGGTTACGGGCCGGGCCGGGTCTCCCGACCGCTGTTTTTCCCCGTACTTTCCTTTTCGGCCATAGCCGGTAATGTGGCAGGTGACTTGGCGAAAGCCAGTGCCCTGTTTGATGAGCCATTCTTTTCGCTGGGCTCGGGTGTGTCTGTCCATAGCTTGCATCCGGTGTAGAAGGTTTATGACTACAATAAATCCTCGGCTTTGACGGGGAAGAACTGATTAAAAAAATGAATGAGGGTTTTGATCTCCCGGGAATCGGGATGTTTCTGACCGCGCAAAAACTGGGCGAAGCGAAGCCGGTTGATGCCCGTTCGCTGATAGAAGCGTCGGCTGGGTTTAAAGCAAAGGGTGGTCTGGGTTTCAAACCGGTCGATCAGCCGTTGCAAAGGAGGAGACAGGGCGGCTTCCAAGGGAGTAGCGGGAGCAGAGCTAAGCATAGTAGGATGGCTAATACGTTGGTTGAGGAACACTACGATTGAATCATTCTGGGGCTAAAAGTACAGAATAAAACACAAATGTGCTTAATTTGCCACAGGTGTAGTGAAATCACCACTGCTCCTATTGATCGTATTCAGTCATCGTAGCGCCTTTACTTTTGACAAGAAACCGAGTTACTTCTGACTAGTAAGCTACCTAGTAGCGTCTCTATCTAAATTTATTAAACGTACTACTGTCTTTGTAATCAGCTTTTTATTCCGCCATGGCTACCCAAACCGACCCCATTTCCCTGCGAATCAAATCGATTCGTCAGCAAAAAGGCATCAGCCAGACCGATCTGGCTCAGCAACTGGGCATCGACCGCTCGCAGTACCACCGGCTGGAGAACCGGGGGGAACAGTTACCCCTGGCCATGCTGGGGCGAATTGCCCAGGCACTGGGTGTTTCCCGGCTGACATTGCTGGACGAATCCACGCCGGGCGAATCCACCGATCAGGACGAGTCGATCAGCCAGCTGACGGCGCGCGCTGAGCAACTCGAAGCCCATCTGGCCGACCAGCAACGGCTCCTGGCTCACCTGGATGCTGCCAACCAGGCACTGGTCCAGCAGGTGGAGCTCTGTCTGGCCCGACTGGCTCGTCGCTATCGGCTGGACCAGCTGGATGTGCCCGGCGTGGATTCGCCCGGCGGTAGTCTGATTGCCGTCCAGCTGGCAGGTCCATCCCTGGAGCAGTTTCCGCATCGAACCCAGCAGCATGTGCTCTTCGATAAGACTTATAGCGGCCGTCAATTGGTGTATCTGGCCTTGCAGGCGAGCATTAGCGAAGCGAGTCTGTTTGAGTTGATTCTTCGGCTCATCGATCTGCAGCTGATTGAACCCACCAAACTCTACGCGCGCGCTTTTCTCTACCTGAACCAAATGACCCAGGTGTATGTCGACTACCTGGATGTGATAATTCAGGCCCGGCGGCAGGAAGAAAACCGGCAATGGGAGACTTTGCGCACCCCTTTTATCTCCTAAGCCATGGCTAAGCTCAGCACGTCTAAAGCGATCGACCGGATTCTCCATGAGGAAGGCTTTTTGCTGATCTGGTTAAAGGCCGGTTACAGCAAAGCATACCGGCGACAGTGTCGCCACCGGCTCCGCCAGGGCCGATTATCGAAGGGGATTCAGGAGAAAATTCTGAGTCAACTAGGCTTTACGCCCCTGGTTGTCGAAACCCGCTGGGATATTCCACGCTACCCCTAAAGGAGATAATTGCACTTACTTTCGGGCACTTCGGTGAAGGGCCGTAAAAAAAGGATATCGACTCCAAAATAGGGTTGTTTGGACAACGAACCAGGCATAAACAGCGGTGCAATTTTATAAAAAAGCCAAAAACGCGATCAGTTGCGTTTTTGGCTTTTTTATTGACTAATCGTTGTATTATCAGCTGAATAGCAGTCAAAGCCGTTCCAAATCTGGAACGAAAATTTTGCCCTTTTTGTCAAACTTTTCAGGCTAATTGATTGACTATCAGTGGCCATTTTCGGGAATTTTGAAAAGCAATATTTTTTCTCGGTTTGCCGACCCCGCCACGCACTACCGGGATAGTGCAATTGCACGATTTAAAAGGCCATGCATATATGATTGCATTTGGTTTCGGACATCGATCTGAATCCCATTTGTCGAGAGCGGATCATCTCCTGTTAATGAGAGAAGAACGTACTCAATCGGTAGGCCAGGACAAACTATCCCCCTTACAGTCAAGCATGCTGTAAGTGCAATTGCCGTTGACGATCAACTTTAAGGCTGAGTTAGCCTAAGTGAGTCCGTTGCTACCGGCTGGTGATTGACAGGCAATACCAGCAATAAATACCGAATAAGTGATGAGTTGTAAATGGCCCCTACGATAGGGCGAGCAGACAAGAAGCGTCTGCGAATATCCCGTTGACTGACGTAAAATTTGCAGTAAATACAGTGCGATCTACTTATAGCTATGTATTTGGTAAGCAGCACCTAAGGCTTAGAAAGCTAGGCTGAAGCAGGGTTTATCGGCGGATGAAAAGTGGTAGAAATACGGGTATTCTTTTTAAAAATGATGAAAAACGCTTAAAAATCTCTAGGCCTAACTAGATATTTACTCATTAGCTAAGATAGTTTAACTGAAGGTGTAGTAAAGGCTCAGTCTATAATTTATGGTGACAAATTAGTGGGGTGTACAACTAACTAAGTAATATCCTGATTTATTGTTAATGGATATTTATTATGTCATTAATACACACTAATATTTTAATTAATATTTAATATCATCGAAAGTTATAATTAGAAATAAATTAATTTATATCGCATCGTTAACATTTAATCTTCAAATAGTTAAATCGGTAACAACATGAAAAACTTAAACATCCGCACGGCGCTCATCCTTTGCATAGGATTGGTCGCTGCACTTTCCTGTAAAGAAGAATTAAAAGTCAATCAGCTGGATACTGCCAGCTCGCTGCCGCCCCCAGGGGCTGATTCTGTAAACTACACGGCGCCTGCTGCGTTTTTGTACAATCAGTTGCGCCTTCACCTGGCTGATTTGGATCCGTACACGCTTTTACCGGAAGCCCAGCGAGCAGCCTGTAAAAGTCTTATGGATAGTATGAAAGCTGCCCCCCAAAAAAGCGTGATAGCCGTCTGGGATAAAGCGCTAACTAACAAGCGTATATCGGCCTCGTTGCATGGAGCCCTAAAGCAATTCTCCCAGGACAGGGCGGAATTTATGGCTAAAGGGGCCGATCAGGCGAGTCTGGATAGCTGGTATCAACAGCGAATTGCGCAGACCTACGCCAATCAATCCCTGACACCGCATGATCGGGAGTTTCTCTTAAAGCACCAGGCGGTTCTGCGGTATGCGGCTAAAGCCTTTTATGAAGCGCGGCTACAGCCGGTGGCAACGGATTCGAAAGCCCGGACTAGTTCGAACTGTACTGAAAGTCAGACTAGTTGCTACAACGAATTTATTGAATTATTCGCGGGAATCGGGGCTTTATTCTCCGAAGGAGCCGGTGGTATCGTTGGCGCCGTTGTGGGAACAGTGGTGGCGATAGCTACCTGTTCCTGCGATTCGCATCCATGTACCTATTCGACCTACATTTCAACGCCGGATGTTTGTTATGATCAATATCATGGCCTCGACTTTACCATTGCCGGCTACGGGAACGGAGCCATCGGTTTCCAGTGGGAGGTATATAGTAGCGATAACATGATACCTGCCAATTTACTGGTTAGCCGAAGCGGAACAACTACCTTTAACATTAGCAATGCCGAGTTGCAGGGTAATACGGCCATCTACGTGCGGGCGCTGACCAATTGCGGAGGAACGCTGTTAACGCCGCCTAAACTGCTGATGATCAATATTCCCTATCTGGGCCAGCCGTCGTTTTATATGACTGGCAATACAAGCCCCTACTGTACGGCCTGGGAAGGGTATAACCTGGTAGGCACTAATATTCAGAATACGGTCTGGCACATTTATACGTACGGACCAAGTTCGGGTACCTTTATCAATCAATATTCCACCAGTGCTATCGTTCAGTGGAATTCAACGCCCGGCTACATCCATCTGGTAGCCGATGCGAGTACGAGCTGTGGTTCCTATAACAATGGACTTTACATTACAACCCACACGTATTAAGTGAGATTAATCGACCAACGGCGATTCAGCAATCCGTTTCATTGATTAAATCTGAGGCCATACGGAATCGATACCGGTTGCCCAAACCTGTAGTCGGTAACCAAAAAGAGTCGGGGCTGGAACGGCTATTTACGCTCTAAACCAGCCAGGTCCCAACCGGGAAGCTCATTCGAAAGAGATGCCTGTTTCCACAGTTGAGGAAAACTATCGCATCAGAATCCATTTTGTCAGCCATCAGACGTGCCCGTTTGATGGCTGAT
This sequence comes from Spirosoma endbachense, assembly GCF_010233585.1. Lineage (NCBI taxonomy): Bacteria > Pseudomonadati > Bacteroidota > Cytophagia > Cytophagales > Cytophagaceae > Spirosoma > Spirosoma endbachense. The sequence goes on along the minus strand of NZ_CP045997.1, from coordinate 5,979,814 downwards.
TCATTTATAAAAAGGGTGTTTTCCCCCTACTAATTCACGGATTTAGCCCCGAACTTTTTACTCTCAATGGCAATAGCTTTGGCGATCCCTTACCTTCCTACCTCCCTTGAACAATGGCCCAGTCCGATCCAATTCTGATTCGTCTTTATAAGGCCGGCAGACAACTGGTCAATTACTTGAACCAAAAGCCCTTCTGGCATACCCTGTTTGAGTTTATACAGCTAAGCGTCCGTAAGGTCTGGACTATAATCCGGGTTTTATTTCTCAATCATTACTTCCGGGGCGTGGTTGTTATTCTACGCACTGTTTGGCTCATTGTGCTCATTCTTTTTATCGGCATTGCCTTTCTGACCCTGATGGACCAGGCTCGGGATGTGCTCGAAGCCATGGTCGAGCCCAGCGCCATCTCAACCTGGCGGACGTTCATTGCGTTTCTGGTGACGTTTCTATGCAGCTTGTCCACCTGGTATTTTACCCGGATCGTCTTTGTGCTGAAAAACCAGCAGCGTTACGTTGAAGTCGAACTCGTCGAGCACCTACAATCTGAGCAAACAGGGGTAGGGATTGCAGGCGAGCAGGCGGGCACAGGTAAAGTGCCGGATGGGCGGGGAGGTGGCGAACTTACCGCTGAGCCCATGCCCACCGAGGAAGTAGTCCCGCTGACCCAGAAGACCCATATCATTACGACCACGGAGCGAGGTCGGGCGCAGCAGACGGGTGATGAAGGCCTGGCGATCGACGATACACTCTTTAAGTTAGACGATAACTTACTCAAAGTCTTTACGCGCTGGACTCCCCTAGCGTTGGGTGCCATTCCTATGCTCACGCTGATGCTGGCCCTAAGCGACATAAAAAATAGTGGCATACATATCGCCATCCTGATCGCCTTATTTTTCCCCTACGTGCTCATTGCTTATTTCAGTCAACACTACGTCAGAAAAAGCCCAAATGCGGTCGTCAAGCCAATGGATGAGACGGAGGTTCAAAGCGACGATCGGGACATTCAGGGGCATAGTTTAACCGAGCTACTGCCCATCCACCTGAGCCTGATCGCTGTGGCCTTTCTGTTCTCGCTGACCTGGTTTATTCTGTCGACCTGGTGGGAAAGCAATATGCTGATCAGCCGTTCCATTGGGCCTGTAGCCATTGTCTTTCTGGGCTTAACGGTGCAAGTGTTCGTGGCCAGCGTGTTAATCTACCTGGATTACCTGTTTAATACGCCCCTGACGCTCATGATTATTATTCTAGCCGCTTTTTTGCATAATAATAATCACCAGATTCGAACCCTGGATCACCGGAATTACTACTCCAAGGATCGCTATGATAGCCTGAAAATAGCCGAGCATTTTAGACGCTGGCTTGACTATCGAATCGATACCACCACCGTTAAAGACTCTGTTGCCGGGCCAGATACCCTTTATCCGGTCTATCTGATTGCGGCGGAAGGGGGAGGGGTCCGGGCTGCGCACTGGACCGCATCGGTGCTGGCTAAACTGCAAGCCATGGATCCCCGATTTTTTCGGCATGTGTTTGCCATCAGTGGCGCATCTGGGGGCAGTGTCGGAGCCAGTATGTTTACCGCTCTTTACCGGGATAGTTTAGTTTTCTCCCAGGATCCCTACTATGCGACCCATCAAACTTCGTCGCTTCTAACGCAAACTCAATCCATTCTAAAGAATGACTTTCTATCTCCACTCGTGGCCGCCTTCTTTGCGCCTGACCTGGTGCAAAAATTTTTACCCCTATCGATCAATAGTTTTGACCGGGCGCAGTACCTGGAAGATTCGTTCAGTAGTGCCTACTACCAGAATGTAAACCCAGGCGGGGATGGCCCCATTCATTTTAACTCGCTCGACAGCGCCTTTACGGACTTATGGCGGATTAAAAATACGTATGAATTGCCGGCCTTGTTTCTCAACACAACGCGGGTAGAAACGGGCCAAAAGGGTATTCTGACGCACTTACAGATTGCCAACAATCCCTATTTTACCAACATTATTGACGTGCAGGATACAATTCACCAGCACATTCCCTATAACACGGCGGCTTTCATCAGTGCTCGCTTTCCCCTCGTTACGCCGCCGGCAACCGTTCGGCAGCCCAACGATCCGAGTGAGGACTGGTCGAGCTTTGTCGATGGCGGCTATATCGATAATTCCGCCCTGGAAACCACGATGGCCGTCCTGAGTAGCATCCTAAATGATGGCAACCCGGACGATAAGTCGTGTCCCCCACCCGATGCCGCGTATCGAAAGCTACTGTCTAAAGTAAAATTCCGGGTGATCTTTATTAAAAATTCGGCCCAGAGCGACGAGCGTAACGAGCCCCAAACCCTGAAAGGATTTTATGAGGTGACGGCTCCTGCCAAAGCGTTCTTCAATTCCTGGGATAACAACCTAAGTTCCAAATACTTTATTACCCGGGAGTACTTGAAGGGTAAATCATCCGTCAGTAACCAGGTTCAAGTCGACCCTCAACTGTACATCCTGGAGCTGGACCGAAAGAATGGAACCATTCCCCTAGGGTGGGCTTTATCGCCAGGTGCCAATGCCCGTATTAATGACCAGATTAAGAACCTAGATCAAATTATTGGTCGAAACCGACAAAACAAAGCGTTGCTCAAAGGCTTAGCGATTAAATTCCGAGCGAATTAGGTACGTCAGGATGCTTTTAGGATCTGCTTCCAGTCGGTCGTATAGGCCTGGCTGAGACTGCCCTGCACCTGCGACCAGTCGGGCTGGTAGAGCTGGGAGGCCAGGCGCACTTTATCGCGGCCGTAGCGGTGATTCAGCCGATCGATCGTTTTGCCGATTTGCAGGGCTTTCTCGTCGGGCCAATCGGAGAACACCCCCTGCTGGCGGAAACTCTCGGGCACGATGTCGTTAAGGATAATACCCACCTTCTGGTAGTTGTAGCCCAACTGTAACAAATTCTCCACCACCGGGATGGCGTAGCGCAGAAAATCAGGCAAATGATTGGTGTGGTGGGGGAGCCGGATCGAGCGGGAGGCCGAGTACTGTTTGGCGGGCAGGCCGTTGCCGGGCGTTTTCCGGTTGGGGTTGGTGTGCAGAAATACCGTGACGTGCCGGGCCAGGGATTCCTGGCGACGCAGTTTTTCGCAGCACCGGGCTAGGTAGGTGGTTAGCGCATCGGTGATGTTCTTAAGATCCGGAATGAGCTGACCAAAGCTCATGGCCGTGCAGATCGTCTTTTTGGGCGGAGCGTTGATCTCCAGCAACCGGCAGGGGTAGCCCCGCAGCTCGTAGACCATCCGCACACCATTGACCGTCATGCGATCCCGAACCCAGTCGATATCGCCGACGTCGCGCAGCTGGAGGGCGGTTTCGATGCCGTTTTTTTTGAGCATGGCTGCGTAGCGGCTTCCGACGCCCCAGAGATCTTTTATTTTGAAATCCGAGAGCGCTTCATTAGCTGACTCCAGCGAGTTGATCACGCAGACACCCTCCAGCTCAGGGCGGGTTTTGGCACATTTGTTGGCCACTTTGGCCAGCGTTTTAGTCAGGCCAAAACCCACGCAAATGGGCAGTCGTAGCCACTGGGCGACGGTGTCCCGCATAGCCGAGCCTAGCCCCTGATAAGACGGGTAAATACCCTCGAAGCTGGTATCAATCTGCACAAAAGCCTCATCAATGCTGTAGGGCTCGACGTGATCGGCAAAGTTGGTCAAGAGGCTCATCAACCTCGACGATAAATCGCCGTAGAGCTCGAAATTTGAGGAGCAGATCTGCACCTGGTGCTGCTCAATGAGCTCCCGGATTTGAAAGAGGGGCTGGCCCATTTTGATTCCTACATTCTTAGCCTCCTGGCTCCGGGCAATCACGCAATGATCGTTGTTGCCCAGGGCAATGACGGGTTTTCCGTTCAGGGACGGATTGAAGCTGCGCTCACAGCTTACGTACATATTATTCACGTCGATGAGTCCGTACATAGTCCTGAGCGGTTTTGAGTTGATCACTGTCCCAGCGGGGTGGTTTGGAAACAATGCGTACCACTACACCCAGCACCAGAAACTGATCGGTTTCAGGGTGAATGTAGAGTGGAGTGTAGTGGGCGTTGCTGGGAAAGAGCACCACCAGCTTACCGTAGCGGACAAAGCGTTTGACGGTACAGGCCCCGTTGACCCAGCAGACAATGATCTTGCCCGATTCGACGAGCAGGGCTGCATCCACCACCAGAATGGAGCCCGGATAGATGTAGTCCTCGATCATGCTTTCACCGGCTGCTTCCACAAAATAGGTAGCATCGGGATGCTGCACGCAGAGATCCTGCAAATTGAGCCGCTGGCGCAAAAAATTCTCTGCTGGATTGGGAAAGCCTGCCTGTACGGTCGATAAATAAAACGGGATCGGTACCCGTTCACTGGGGTCAATGGCCCAGATATTACCGGGCGGAATCGGATCAAGGGTGTCTATCATAACGGTTTGGAAAAGCATTTAACCGCTATAATATAGTTTTATTGTATATCGTACAACTATTGAATATAAACCTTTATTTTAGAGACTTCAAACAACAATAAATCTGATGCAATACTACCTCCGTTTTCTATGCTATGATGAGCCTAGCAGGGAAACATACCAGCAAATTCATGAAGATATTCCGATTGAAGAACCGCCTAAATTTAGCTATGGAAAGGCTTTAATGATCGGACCCGATGAGGATGATCCGAAAACGTGGCCCGTTTATGTAGTTGCTCATATTTCCTTTATGGAGGAGATTGTTGATCCGCTTAATGAGAATAAAAAAGCTCTTCTATTTAAATACTTTGTGGCCAGACTGGAGGAATTTTCAAATTTTAGTACTCCTGAAATCATTCTGGAAATTATGGAGGAATCCGAAAAAGAAGAATTGCTATGATTTAATGAAAGCCCGGATCTGCTAAGGCCGGGCTTTTAAGTGTAAGATCGAATTGTAAAATTAGGATACAACTTGAATTCCTAGCCGCCATAATTTTAAAGACCAGGATCCGCCCGTTTATCGACGAGCGGATCCTGCATAGTCGTTGCTCGCAAAATTAGATTAAGGGTGTCGGCAAGCACAAGACTATAGTTAGGTTTATAACTCATCATACTTTATTGCGAGGTATTGTAGCTCCTTGCCAGTAATTTGGCTGGGATATACCAATTTGCTGTGGCCGTGCTTTGCCAGTCTATAGTATAATTATTTATCTTACGATTAATCACGTATTCACACCATGCCAATCGTAGAAACGGCCCTTGCATTTGTAGGCGTCTATTATGCGGATGCTATCATTGGTTTTACCCAGGATAAACTTAAGGGCGCTGCCCAAAAACGACTCGATAAACTTCAATCCGTACTGAGTCAGCGTAGTATTCCGATCAATCATGACATTCAAAAAGCAGTACGTCAGAGTCACCTTGAAGCCGGGTTGCAGGCGGCACGGTGGGGGAGAGCTCAGTGGAAATTCGAACCGGGTAATCAGGAAGAAGCTTATTGGGAAGCTGATGCAGCCTATCGGCTAATTATCGATTACCTGGATGCAGAATTGTATCGTTTCAACGACGATAGCTACATTCCAAATTCGATCGCAGTGAGCGAGGTAATTCATCTAAATTTTAGTCAATCAGCAACCGAAATTCATCGAAATGCCGCTGAATCCATTCGACAGCACGTACTGGATGAACTACTACGGGAGCTGGAGGCCCATTTGCAAAGTCGAAAATACGCGCGCGTTCTCCCGAAAGACTTTCGCCGAGCTGTGCTGGAAGGATGGGTAGATAATGGCAAAAATTTGACAGTTTTTGACGTAATGTGTGACTATTTTCATGAATATGTCAAAACCAATGAACGGCTGCGAACCATCATTCAAATAGAGTGGCTGGCGGATATAAAGACGGATGTTAACCAGCTGACCAATCTGGTGCAGGATCTTAATAATGATTTTATAGAAACCTATGGCAAAATTCCGGCCTATTTTGAAGAGTTTCAGAAAACGATCTTAACAGAAATAAAAACCCTGAAAAATGAGCAGTTAACTAGTCGTACTCAGGAAGGGGTTTGGCAACAACTGACGTCCGCAGATTTTCGACCTATTGAAATCGATTATGTTAAAAAATATTATGAAGGTCATGATCCAGTCTGGCCACTAATAAAAAAATTTACATTTAAACGTGATCGCCAGGACCATATAATTGACCATTTGGAAAGTGAAAGTGCCTGCATTATTACGAGTGCAGGAGGTGAAGGTAAATCGACATTACTCCATCAACTTGGCATTTATTATTTTGAGAAAAACGTTCAGGTTTTTTATAATTTCCACCCTGTCGGCGATGTCGACACTGCAATTGCCGAGAAAGCTAGTCGTCAGGACACCGTATTAATTATAGATCACGCCGAGCAGGTGCTGAACCTGCCTGCACTACTTATTAAGGCTGCCTATAACCGACGCCTTAAAGTGATTCTGGCATCCCGTGAGAATGAATGGTTTCACTATTTAAATCAGGAGAAAAACCGACCCCATAAACTGGATATAATCAAGTATACAGGTAATCAGAAGTTTACGCTTGGAGAACTATCACCAACTGAAATTAATGCCTTATCAAACACGCTTATTAAAAGCAAAATCGGCTTCGGCCTAAGTAAAGCAGACCTGGTACAACTTCTGAACGATAAGAGCAATAAGTTTTTGCTCTCAAAAATGCTGACCATTTCTAAGGGTAAAAATTTAGAGGCTATCTTAACAGATGTAGTGCAGAAGATTTATGGCTGGGACAAGGATCACGGAATTGAAGCTCTGAAAGCATTGGCAATAATCATTATGATTGAGTTACGAGCTCCCAAAAAAGGTGACATACTATACAGTTCAGAATCTTTTCTTAAGGCAAGCCTTAAAGAAATACCCGTCGAAAATTTAGATAAAGTTTACCCAAAAATTAAAGGGTATCTTTTGGAAGAGGCTCCTATCCAGAGTAGCAGTTTAAAAGTGGTAACCCGCAACCCAATTATATCTGAGTTTTTTTACAGAATTCTCTTCGACGCAGAAGATAGTCTGCTGGATGAGACTGACATCGTATTGTCAATCATGCATGCAGCACTAAAGGAAGGAACGAGTTTTGGGCCGCTAAGATCATTTGGGCAATATCTGCTGATTAACCTACCTCAAAACTTTGTAGCTTTTAACCCAGAATTAGCTAGAACACTTTACCGATTTGCTTTTCAAAACAATTTTATTTCCAGCAAATGCATTGATTGGCTGAAGGCAGAGATTAAAGCGGGCAATATTGGGGATTACCACATCGAAAACTCTGCCAAATGGATTTGTAAGGTCGCTGCTCAGAAAACGGCAGACCAACACATCTATTTAACGTGGATAGCCCTAGAACGAGGAGAAGGGAACATTGGGGATTACCATATCGAAAACTCCGTTAAATGGATTTGTAAACTCGCTGCTGAGAAAACTTCCACCGACCAAATCTATGCTGCCTGGATAGCCCTGGAGCGAGGAGCAGGGAACATTGGCGATTACCATATTGAAAACTCCGCCCGATGGATTTGTAAACTCGCTATTAATAAGGCTCTCAGCGACCAAATCTATGCTGCCTGGATAGCCCTAGAACGTGAAGCAGGGAACATTGGCGATTACCATATTGAAAACTCTGCCCGATGGATTTGTAAACTCGCTGCTGAGAAGACTTCCGATGGACAGATTTATCTAGCCTGGATAGCCCTGGAGCGAGGAGCAGGGAACATTGGCGATTACCATATTGAAAACTCCGCCCGATGGATTTGTAAACTCGCTATTAATAAGGCTCCCAGCGACCAAATCTATGCTGCCTGGATAGCCCTAGAACGTGAAGCAGGGAACATTGGCGATTACCATATTGAAAACTCCGCACGATGGATTAGCAAAGTCTATAATGAAAGGTATAAATCAACTAATATAGTGAATCAGTGGATATTAACAGAAGCAGGACAAAGAAATTATGGAGACTACGAAACGGAAAACTCTGTTCGGTGGATTTGTAAAGAAGGATTTGACAAAAAAATAGCCAAAGGTGGGCTAAGCCTTAAGTCACTATCGATTTGGACTCTTGTGGAATATCTGGCTGACAACATTGGTGATATAGATATCCAATACTCAGGCCAATGGCTGCTATTCTATTTTTACGAAAAGGGTAAAGAGGCAGAAGGTTATAAAGATATTTTAAAAAAATACGAGACTTTTGAGCATTTGGAAACTAATGTAAGGCAATATGCAAGAGCGAACGATACTATTGGTGATTTCACAACCTGGCTGAAGCACGTAGGCATCTAGGCTCTATGGATTCAGGCAAACCAGTAAAGCAATTCCATCAGAGCATTAGCATCGAGCAAGTTAAAGAATTCTTGTATCAGTCTGAAGACTCGATACTAGCTAATCTGATAGAGTGAGGGCGCTAGCTAGCCCTCACTCTATCAGATTAGCTAATGGCAGAAAAAAGCAAATTTCAATGCCATTTATCGTTTAGTAATCCGGAATCGAACCAAGGTAGGGTCAGTTGAGGTGGGCGATCATGATCCCGTCCGTATTTGCGGTTGCGCACATGCTGAGGCATATCGTAACCCAAGTGGCAGCGCTGACAGAGCGCTTTTAAATTGTCATCCGAATTGTTGGTAGGATCCCGATCGAGATGCGCCACTGTGAGAATAATCTTCGTTAGCCGCATGTAGCGCAGGGCTCGCCAGATTCGCCATCCGTGTGATTTGATGTGCGTCAGGACCGTGAGTTGCAGCAGCTCACAACCCGTGGCATAGCGATACTGGTCCTTTATCAATCGGTAGACATAGGCGTGGTTTTTGACGCCACACTGCTCGCAGCGGCCCTTTGCCCGAACTTCCCGGATCTGGATGCTGATGGCTTCCCAGTCAGGCGGGTAATCTTCACGTCGCATCGGCATGGCGAACTATAGAAAGCGGGGGGTATAGTAACCAGCACTGTGCGCTGCCTGGAGCTCGTAGCCCAGATCATTTTCGGTTTCTGCCAGCCGGATCGTCGCCGTGGCCCGGATGTTGCGGCCCGCCGGCTTTATGTAGAGCATGGTCTCGTCGTAACGGCCGATCTCAATGGAGGTTTCGCTTTTGCGATGCTCGTGGCAGAACCAGGCCGCTTCACTTTCCAGCTTTTTTTTGAACTCGTCGATCGAGCCAATCGAGTTGGTATCTGCACACCAGCGGGCGGCTACAGTTAGCAGGTGCTGCTCCAGCGCATTCAAGGCCGGACGTTGTCCGGTTTCCAGGGTGAATTGTGGCAGAGTTGGCTTATTCATCCGTTTCATCTTTTAAGCGGTTAAATTCTGTAGTGGTAATCTCGATCATGTCGGGCCGGGGCGTGTAGACGCATTTCTCGTTGATGTCAATCAGACAGTAGCCTTTACGCCAGTGGCAGCCGACACTGCGCACCCAGGCTGTTCCGACGGCCTGGCGTTCAAAGCCGACGATCTGGTTGATGTCGGTCTTCTGAACCACCGGCAGCCGACGGATCCGCTTCAATAGATCCTCAAACTTTCGGAGGGCCTTGGGAAAAAAGAAATGCCGGGCTCCGTGCGAATAGACCCGCTTGTAGTCATTGGGCTTGTCGGGGAATTCAAAGCCCCAGATGCCACCGGCGATCACTTCGCCCGAGGTGACTACGCTTGTACTGCCCACTTCCTGGCAGATCACCTGGGCGGCTTTACGGCACTCGTTCATTTTGTCGTAGAGGGCAAAGAGTTGTTGGCCCGTTGGACTCTGTCGGTCAATTTTGTATTTCACGATTTGTGGAGTTTTCGTTTGAGATAGCGAAGCGTGACCAGTAGAAACGCTCCGGCGTAATGGGCCAGGGAGAGCCGGCTAAAGCGCCGGTTTTTTAAATAATCGTCGAGCATCAACAGGCTCAGAAAGGCCAGTAGCCAGGGGAGCTGGTTGCCGATCAGACTTTGGTTCATGGATTGGAAGAGCAGTGAATGTTCGGGTTTCATGGCGTTTGGGCTATAGAATCCCCTACCCAGGCGGGCTGATGAAAAGCAGAGCCGTGGAGAGGAGAGTGAGATTAAGCGGAGAACTGGTTGAGGAGTCGGCCCAGAAGCCAGGTGAGTGCCAGCAAAAACAGGGTGAGCAGCAGGACGGCCGGCACCAGCCAGTAGGGTAGGGTGATCCACCACCAGGAGCAGTGGATCAGATCGGTGAGCTGGAGAATAACCAGCACCAGAAATAAACTCGACTGGAGCAGGGCTCCCTTTACCAGCGTGGGCCAGCGAAGTTCGACTCCATCGGATTCCACCTCAAAATCATAGCGGTGGATCTCCTCAAGTTGCGAATACAATAGGCGCTTATCCATGACTAGAAAGGTAAATCGTTACCATCATCCTCAGTGCCTGCATACGGAAAACCGGACTGAGCCACTTGGCCCGTCTGAGCATACTGACCCGGGCCAGTCATGGGAGCCGGTGCTGGAGCAGCCGTGGCGCGGGGAGCAACGGAAGCGGCCGACTGCATCTGGAGCACGTTGATCTGCCAGGCATCGAGATTGGTCATGATGGCCTCTTTACCCGTATCCTTGCGCTGGTACTTGCGGCCGTTGATGTTGAATTTGACCTCGATCGTCTGGCCTTTTTTGAGGTTATCGACCAGGTTCACTTTGTCGCCAAAGAGCTGGAATTCGGGCGTATTGGGATAGGCCGGATTGTCGGTGATGTCGAGCCAGAAGCTGCGCACGTTGCGGTTATTCTGACCGATCTGCTTGATGTTACCCGCGCCTAAAAACTTGCCGGTGATTGCTAATTGGTTTGCCATGGGAATATAGTAAGTAGTTAAAAGATTAGTCGATCAGATTGTCCATCTCCAGGGCTGCGATGACAATGAGCCCTTTCCAGAGTTCCCGTTCATCGTCGTCGAGCGCCGTGTCGGCATCGAGCTGATCAACCATCTGGTCGGCGAGCTCCACGGCCGTCATGCCTGGCATCTGATTCAGGATGGTTTGCAGGGTTTCTTTGTAGGAATTGAGCATGGTATCGAATTCCTCACCGTGCTGCTCTTTCATCGTCTGGCGAAACTGGAGCATTTGCTGTTTGTGCTCCTCAAGCGTTTGATCGTCGGGATTCATGGACTGGTTGGTTTTGAGCGTAAAATGATTTCCTTAAGCCGGTTCTGCTTATGCAGTCCAACTTGGATGTCTTCCTGCCAGATGGCTTCATGACGGGCACATTTACCGACTGAACTAATACCCGGCTGCTGGGCAACCTTGTCTCCGCAGTACATGCACTGGGTCAGGGCATCGCGGCTGTCATCGTAGCGATCGGAGTCGAGCATCTCAGCCATGTTGATCCGGTTTAACCGTTTCGACACCCAAAGCCAGTGCGTTGATGACCATCAGGCAGCTGTCAAAATTTTCGGTGCACTGACGAAAACCACCGGGTTTACTGTCACTGATGATGTAGTCCTGATCCACAGTAACCGTGTGGGGCTCGCCTGAAGCCGACTGGAAATACAGGTAATGCTCGGTGAGCGTCGAGGGAAAATCACCGTGGTAGCGGTGCAGCAAGGTCAGCAGTTTAGTTGTCATCGGAATTCGAATCGTTATGAGAAAAAATAGAAACCCCATCGACAGTGATCGAATGCTGCTGGGCAATGCTGGCTTTCACCTGTCCCAGAAATTCATTAAAGCCATTGATGGCCTTTTGCTGGCCGGGCGAATCGGGGGCGTACCGCATGATCGTTTCCCAGTGGTCAGCCAGACGACGGCGGATGTCGGGGTAATTGAGCCCTTTGGCATCGAGGACTTTATCCGTTTGCCGTTGGCAGGTGATCGTCATCTCCAGCCCCAGTAAGGTGATGGGAAAGGTTTCCTTCTCCAGATCAACCCCAGCCCGGTAGACGCAGCCATCATACAGCTGATAGCCAGACAGCAACTCCTGGACCTCCCAGACGCCCATATCATGCAGCACCAGTTTGGGCAGGCAGGCTGATTCTGCTGGAGTGCTGTTCGTGGCTGCGGGCGCTGCGGCCCAGGCTTTGTACTGTTGTTTTAGCTCAGATAGTCGATTGCGAAGACGATCCGCAAGCCGACTGGAAATTTCCCGCGCTCGTGAGTCTTCCACGCAGGCAACGCTGGTACCGAGCTTTTCGACATCGATGGTTAGCTCGTCGAGTTTGTCTTTAAAATCAGGGGATTGGTTCATGGTATAAATCGATTTGTTGGTTGCTAGAGTAAAATGGGGCCTTCAACGCGTTTGAGGGTGCCTTGCCGAATCCAGCTCATCACCTCGTTATAGGGAAAATCCTGGACGCATTCGGAATCGGCATCATAGAGCTCGACCACGGTTGCTTTGGGGGTGCTGGGCATTTTGAAATAGCCGCCCAGGGCCGTGACCACCCAGAGCTTTCCGTTCCCATCCATCCATTTGCTCCAGCGATACAGGAGCGGCTCGTCAGCGGGCTGATTTTCCATTTTTCGCGTTTTTTCACTGTTTTTTATCCTGAAAATGAGGGTCTGTAGTGTACTACATTACTACACTTTGGTAAAATATTGACTATCAGTGTGTTATGTTGATTTTGGTGTAGTATTGGTGTAGTGCGCCAAATACATTACTACAGGACTACACGATTACTACACACTTACTACAGCATTACTACATTTACTTTATTGATTATCAGTCTTTTATCCCTAGATGTAGTATTGTAGTACGTTTGGCGTAGTTTTTCGCGTCAAAACCGGTTAATTCTTCACTTTTCGATGTTCCAGGCTCAATCCATACTTATCAGCCAGTTTTGAGTAGTCCATTTCGCAGCAACCAGGCCTGGGCAGTGTGGCTGCATCAGAACGGCTCTCCCCATCGTTGCGCATGCGAAACTGCTTTTTCATGGCATCCCAGTCCGTCATGTCTTCAAAAGCCGCGATCTCACTTTGCAGCGTATCCTTATCGGCCGGGGCTTTCTGGTAAATGCGCCGGTAGGTCTGGGCGTAGAGCGTATAGAGCTGGGGAAACCAGAGCCGAATCATCATCGCCTGCCCCGTTGCCTTGAAGGCAAAATGGATCTCTTCGTGAATCTGGTACTGATCGTAGAGCTGCTGGACAATCTCGAAGAATTCCGACAGAGCCGTTTTTTCGGACATGATCCGGTATTGACGGCGGATGTTGGTCGCGCCCAGACTGACCAGTTCGCGCAGGATGTCCAGGGTACTCTCCGACTCGGTGATGGCAATCTTTTTGGCGCTGGCCAGCGTAAAGGCTACGGCCATGACCTGGGCCATGTTGGCGTAGAAACGCTCGGGCATCTTATCGGTTTTGAACTCTGCCTGCAAATGCTTGTGAAGCAGATCATACGAAGCTGCGTACTGACTTTCGATGAGCTGCCGGTATTGCAGAAGTTCGACCGTCAGGCAGCCCAGCCCGGCTTCCTGCAATTCCTCGAGTCGGTAAAAGGCCTGCCGCTGCGCATCGGTCTTGTCCTGGCTGGTGATGGGCACAAACACGCAGCGCGAGAAAAAGATGGGGTTTTCCGGCAAGTAATTACTCGTTAGGGCCAGCGCCGAATGAATCTCGATGGCATCGGTCTCCGAGCTGGTATTGTCCCTGGAGCGGTGATAGCCATCGTTGTCATAGGCGGCCTGAAACAACCCCTCACAGGTCAGATCGTTGTGGAACTCATCAAACCAGATCGGTACGTTCGAACCCTGCGACATGAGCTTGACCAGGGCGGCTTCCGTATTTTTGGATTTGAGGTTAACCCCTTCCTGCTTTTTACCGTAAGCCGATGTCAGTACGCGGATCATGCTCGACTTACCGGTGCCGGCACCGCCTTTGAGAAACAGAATCGGCGAGAAGTTTTTGTGGTGCAGCGCTACATCGCGAAACAGGGCCATCAAATTCCAGCAAAACGGAATCAGCGCGTTTTCGTAGCCATGGGCCTGGGCATACAGATCAAAAAACGCATTGACACTGATGGTCGTATCGGTCAGGGTAAACCGGTGCGCCTTGTGCTTTTTCTGGACCGGCATCGAGAGCACCATGGGCTTGTCGTCCTTGACCGTCTCAACCATGCCGAATTCATCTGGAGTGAGCATTTTGCCGTTCACGGCCTGGTTGGCAAAGAAAAACACGCCACTGGGCACGTGATAGCCGTACCGGATGATCTTGATGGCCCGGGCAAACCGGGTCTGGCTGAAGAGAAAGCTTTGCAGCTCGGAGAGCTCACCATCGCTGATTTTAAGCGAATACTGCTTACCGGTGATGATCTTTTTGAGCCGGGAGGCCGAGCAGAAATCCTCGTGGGGCACTTCGATGTAAATCGGATCACCCTCGCGCGGCCGGATCTCCAGGATCCAGGTTAAATTCTCGTCCTCGTCTTCGGTGACGTACTTAATGAAGAGGTGAAAATTATCAGCAACGGTGGCCATGCCTCCTTTACCCGATCGTACCAGCATCGACTGGTCCCTTTTTTTATACCAGACGGCTCCCGCAACAAACTCATCGTCATCTTCACTCTCAGCGGGCGCTGCGGCCGTGGTTTGTTTGCGGATCCGTTCAGCCTGCTGAAGGAGTCCTTTCGCTTCACAGTCAAAGACCGTGGCCAGCTTTTTAGCGTACTTTTTGCGCCAGACCTCGTCGGAAACGCAGGCCAGTAGCCCCACGCTTTTGGTTTCGCCTTCGACCTGAGCCGACAGATCGTCGTGCTGAGTCCACTGCGTAGCCAGCCACAAGAGGCCTTCCTGTGCTTCTTTGGCGATGTGTTTGGTCAGGTTAAATTTGGGCGGCAGATCGGCCTGGCTCATCAGCCAGCGCGACCAGTTGTCGGCATCGGACTTGCTGGTTTTGCCCTCAGACTCAATCGTATCGGGCAGCAAAAATACCTGAACCCGAAGACCCGCTTTTAACAGGGCCTCGCAGTCGCGCAGCAGCGCCTGCTGACCAGCCCCGTTCTCGTCGACATCATAAATCAGGGTCACTACGTCCCCGAGCCGTTTGAGCAGCACGATCTGGGCGTCCGAAAGGGCCGTACCCCCTTTGCCCAGGGCATTGTCGACACCAAACCGGTGCAGGCTGATCACGTCGAAATTACCTTCGGTCAACACGATCGATTTGCTGCGAACAATGGCCCGCAGGGCGTGATCGAGCCCGAAGAGCTGCTCGGATTTCTTGAAAATGGGCGTCTCGCGGGTATTGAGGTATTTGGGATCGCGGCCGTCGAGGCTTCGGCCGGTAAAGCCCGTTACCCGGCGGTACTGATCAACCAGGGGAATCATGAGCCGCTGGTGAAAAAAGTCCCGTTTCTTGGCGCCATCCTCGACGCAGACGCCGGCGGCAACAGCTGGCACAAAGGCTGCTTTATCAATCAGGGGGCTGGTCAGAAAACGCCAGTTGTCGGGCGCATAGCCCAACTGCCACTGCTGGATGATCTCCGTGGTGAGCTCACGGGCATGCAAATACAAACTGACGGGATGGTCGGCCTGGGCCAGGACGGATAGCAAATGCTCATGATACTTTCGGCCCACGGCCTTGTTGATATCATAGAGCTCCAGCAGCTCCTCTTCGCCACCAGGGGGCCGCTGGCTCGGATCAGAGATCGAGGTCATGGAAGCGGGAACGGGTTCGGTTGATGGGTCGTTCATAAATGACGGTTTCGTTGTATCGGTCGGCGACGTAGTGGACGGCTTCCGAAAAGGTAAGACGCTTGAAATCCTGCACGAATCGGAAGAGATCCCCTCCCTTTCCGCAGCCGTAGCACTTGAAGATCTGCTTGCTGGGGCTGACGGAAAAGGAGGGCGATTTCTCGGTATGAAAGGGACAGCACCCCTTGTAATTGCTTCCCGCTTTTTTGATCTCCCAGAGCTCCCCAATAATGAAGACGATATCAGCCTGGGCGCGGAGTTTGTCCAGAAAATACGAATCGATCATGGGGTTGCTTAGGGGTTTTTTGTAGCTTGCAGGTGTGTTCGGATTGGCGTCTGAACCGCTATAGGAAATTTTAATGACTGCCTGGCGTCGCTCGATACCAGGCAGTTTTGTGTTTAGGGCGGTGTCCATGGCACGATGGGCGAGGACAGCTTCTTTTTGATGCGGGTCAGCAGGGTATAGTTGCGGGTGGTCTGCGCCGTTACCTGCTGGCCAACCCAGTGCTCGGGTTGTTTGTCCAGCCGCTCTAGGGTTTCGGCATAGTCGTTTTCCACCCAGAACCGGTACTGGTTGAACTGGTAGAGCTGAAGCTCGGGCAGGCGTACCAGTAGGTCTGTGCAGCAGGGTTTGGGCTCCAGCGCCGGGAGCTGCCCGCTTAGCGTCTCAATCAGGGCCAGACACTCCAGACTGGTGAGCGGAAACTGGTTCTGGGGCTTGAGCTTCCCGCTGATCAGATCCTGCAGCGAGACCGAGAGCAAACCGATGATAAATTCAATCTCGCAGAAGGTTAGCTGCACCCAGCGGCATTCCAGGGGCGAGGCAATGCTGGGCGTTGGCCGCAGCAGTGGGTGAGCAATGCTCGTGCAGGTTTTCATGGCTCAGTGGGGGTCATGCCATCCAGCCCAAAACGGGTGTTTAGCGTGGTTTCCAGTAACTCGTGAATGGGCTGTAAATCGTCTGCCGTCGGCACGACCGGATGCGAGAAGTCGGGATTCTGCTGGTGCCAGCCCAGATACGTAGTCACCTTGCGCTGGGCTTCGAGGAGCTCCTTTCTGGGCAGCCCGGCGAGTGTACCAGCTTGGTAGCGAGCAATGATATCGTCGAGGAGGATCATAACCGGTTGCGTTTGAAGGGAGGTTGACTGGGTTTGCGAAAAGCCATCCGGACCAGGTGAATGGCGGTAAAGCAGAGCAGGCTGGCCAGTGGCCCGTAGACCAGGTAAGCATGGAGTCTAAGAAAAGTCAGTAGCGTTTCCATAGGTGAAAGCGGATATCGGTGGTGTTGCTGCTCAGTACGTGGCGGATGGCCCGGAGCTTGCCGGTGATCTGAGAAAGCGGTATGTCAGCCAGAATGGACTGCTCATGCTCGCCCATCCAGGTGATCTGGGCCAGTAGATACTCCAGCAGCAGGGCGTGCTCGAGCCGGCTCATGACTACATTAGTGGGTTCGCTGGGCAGCAGGTGGCTCAGGGTCACAATGTCAAGTTTGGTAAACCCTTCGGGTCCGGGATGGCTGGCCGAGTCAGGCCCCATCAAGAGCTTAATGAAGCTATGATCGAGCAGGCGCAGTAGCAGCGTAACGTGGTGGAACATGACGCCCTCGAAGGCAATGCTGACCTGCTGAAAGCTGTTTTTGCGCGGAGGCAGGCAGACCACCGCCCGCATGGGGCCGGGAATTAACTGGATGAGATTCATGGAATTGGCGTTTTATAGGCTATAGAAAAATTAAGACGGGGTGGGCGCCGAGCTGTTATCGAGGGTACGTTCGGCCAGCACCAGCTCACGAACCCGCTGCTCCTGGTATTCGATGACGATCGCCCGAAGCAGCTCATCGTCATCGAGTCGTTGCACCAGATGGCCCTGCTGATCGAGCAGGCAGATGCCGACAAGCTGGCTCGCACAGATCTGATCGAGCCAGATTTGCTCAGTGGTGATTGTTGTCGTCATGGCTGGGCGTAAGCGATTGAATGATTAATGGGTACGTACCGTTCGCATCGGGCGCAAATTGAATATTGCCCAGCTGATCTGGACTGGAGTCCAGGGGGCTGGCCGTTAGCCGTTGGTTGATGTAGTAATCATCCAGCTTATCGGCCGGTAGTTTCAGAAAAGCCGCCAGCTCAGCGGGACTGTCGGCGTGGCGGGCCCGAACCAGCACGCTGTCTGGCTTTACTGAACGGGACTGTGTAAACGTTTGGCAGCTGGCGAGCGTGGCCAGCAGAGCGAATAGGGGTAAAGCCTTCATAAAAGATAACGATAGTTATAGTATTACACCGATAGTTATCGGTAGTCAACTCACGAGTTTTTGCCGGGCCAGCCGTTGACGGATCGTCTGCGCCTTACTCTTGAAGTGCAGCACAGCAGCCTCCACGGCTTCGGTAATTTCGGGATCAGCCGATTTGACCAGCCAGGCATTTCGCCAGCGATTGGCCAGTGTCAGCCGGTCGAGGCTGGGATTGATTTCAACTACTTTGACGATAATGGCCTGCTGACCAATGCCCGCCGGCCGATCGTCTTTGGCCTTCTGCATCCGCTCTTTCCAGCTCTGGGAAGCAGAGACCGCCTGTCTACGTTTTCTTTCCATCTGTCACCGATTTGTTAATTCTTGAGTAAGTGGACTTGTAAACAATCTCGATAAGGCATACTTTCGAGTATTGTAAGTGGTACTTATGTAAGAATTTCTTTCTTATGTGGTACGAAGTAAAGTGATACTTTCAAATAAAACAAGTAATACTTTCAAAAAATATTCTACCGTGTCAGAATTGTCGTCTATGATTCAAGCATTGATTGACCGTAAGGGCCTAAATCCTACTGACTTAGCTGCAGAAATGGGTATAAAGCCACAAGCTATATATCAATGGTTGAGCGGAAAAACAGAGCCAGGTAAGAAAAACTTACATCGACTATCAGAAATATTCGGCGTACCAATAGGGGAGCTTATGAAAGGCCAGCTTTCAGGGACGACTAAATCGACAGAACCCTTATACCAGAGTGAGAATGTAAAATCGGTAAAGTCAAAGGAGGATGAGATCTATACGTATGTCCCTTACCTGACGGCCAAAGCGCAAGCGGGTATACCAAACATTGTTTATGAGGATTGCCGGCTAAACTGGATCGAGGAAGAATATGCAGTCATACTGCCTGAAAATCTCAAGAAAAAGCAATCACTTGTCATTGATGTGATGGGCGATAGCATGGAGCCAGAAATTAAAAATGGGGCCAAAGTGATTGCTGTCCATGTGCCCTCTAATGACATTAAATATGAAAGCGGGGCTGTATATGCTGTACTCTATGCGAATCGCTTTGTAGTCAAGCGAATCAAAACTAATACCCTGACTACCTCAGATATTCTGACCCTGCACTCGGATAATGAGCGATTTGGTGAGATTGTTGTCAAGGCTGATGAGATTCAGTGCATGTGGAAGGTAGTCGCTAAGGTTTGGGAGCCAGTTCAGTAGTTTATGTAGAAATCAGACAAATGTCTAGCTTTATAGATCAAATGTCTAAAATCTAATAGCTATGTCAGAAGAAGAAATTCGGATAGTGGTTGCCATTGATTTTGCCGAACAGGAAATGCTCTGGGAAGAACTAGGCAACATGGCTTGGGAGCTGGTTTGGGGCAAGGAAAGGACTGAATTTATAAAAGACGCAAAAGAGGAGTTCATTCTCGTAAAAAAACCTCCGAACCTAGAATAATCTGATTATGAATGATTGGGTGTTTATAATATTAAGAAATTTTACGGTTGATTGTGAGGCACCATTTTCAATAGATGAGCTTCAGTTTAGGCAGAATAATACAGAAGAGCAAATAGACAAAATCACAAAAAATAAGGAAATCTGGTCTGCCTTGGGCTATGTTTTCAAAACAGGACTGATTGATAGACCATATTTTGTTAGGAATGAAAGTTTTACAGATATAGAAGATTTAGTAGAAAAAACAAATAAATATCTTTCTTTCATTGACTATCTGTTTTTTTTGCCTTTGGTTAATAAAGGATAATAGCTCTAATATTATGTATGGTGGGATATACAGTTTTTCTCTACGCCGTGCTACTATTCAAAATTTCTTTCATTCATATAGCAATGCATTAGGCCGCTTTGAAGATACAAGTTATACGCTTAATGATATAAATTATGCAATGCAATTAGGACAGAAAATCAAGGCTTTATCGCCTGAGCCTGTTACTGAAAATTATAAGCTAGAACTTGATTTAAATGAAATTTCTTTTAGCAAAGCACACTACATTAATTATAATCAACTAAGTAGGATAAGACGAGCTCTACAGTTTTTAAATCAAGCTCGAAGTAGCCCTCAGTTATTAGTAAAAATTTCATTTTATGTCCTAGTATTGGAATGCCTCTTTTCTGCGAATGATGCAACCGAAATTAATCATAAAATAAGCGAGCGCGTTGCTATTTATGTAGGCGTTAACGGCGAGGAAAAATATAAACTATTCAAATTTGTTAAAAAGGTATATGGCATACGATCTAAATACGTCCATGGTCAAATGATGGATAAAAAGCTTAGCGAAAATGCAATTTTATCTGAGATATCTAAAGAGTTAGATGAATTAGTTCGTATTGTTTTACTTAAAGTAATATTAGTAGATAGCGCCAATTTTTTATTGAAAGATGAAGCACTAACCGAGTGGTTTAATTCATCGCTTTTTAAATGAGTTCGAGACAGAAAGATAACAATCAAACGGATTATTAACCAATTGTCAAAAAATGGCAGAAAAATGGCAAACTAGATACGCATTCAATGTGAGGTTTTAGCGTACAAAATGGCTCCTATTCATCAGAAACAGGCTTTTTCTGAATAGCGTAAGCCAGTTCGAATCTCTCCGTCTCTATACAATTAAAGTCCTGATAGCCAACGCTATCGGGACTTTTTTTTGTTGCTTTTTTTGATAATGGCAGTGGCAGTTTTGGGTCAATTTGGTGGCAGTAACTTGTTTGAAAAAAGCGAAAGAAAAAGCCGCATCCCGATTAGCTCGCTTATCGGATGCCCATGCCGTGATACAGGAGCTTAAGCCCCTGCTCGACGGTAAACACTTTGTCGGCAGGAAACCCTTTCAAGCCCCATGTGATCGCTAAACTCAAGGTTGATGACGAGCCTGTTATCTCGCCGAGTCTGCCCATTCACCATGCCGTCGATATCTACATTTGCTTTACAGCTAAAGCGCCCGACATAAAATACCCCTATCTAGGTATTGTTTTCGGCTTACCATGGGAGTAAGTTTGCTGGATGTAAATGTACTGATTTTCAGTGATTAGTCGCGCTTTCAAGGAAACGAGGATGTCAGTTCGATTCGCTTGTTCGAAAGACTGACAGAGACGACTTTTGGTCGTCGAAAGTTCGGTTAATACCACGCAAAATCGAGTGCATTTTACTGTCCACACCCATAATTTATTCACCCATGAAAACACTTTTTCTGGCCCTATTTGCGTGTTGTTCCTTCTCCGCATTTTCTCAGCAAACTCGCCTGCCCCAACCCTGTGGCACCTCTATTTCCAGTCAGGAAGTGGAGCGGATCGAAAAACAGTATAAGGCTTTAGCTAACCAATTGCGCGCTGCGCGCGTAACGGCAGGACTGACCTATTTCCCCGTCCGTTTTACCTTTATTGTCAAAAGTGCGCTGGACAAAAATGATAATTTACTGCGCGTTCCCCACCAAAGTCTTGAGATGCTCAATCGCGACTTTATGCCACTGGGTATTCAATTTTACCTGACCTCTGATGCCAGTGTTTCCCAGATTATCAATCCCACCCTGGTCACGTTTAAAGATACGCCGGATAATATGGCGGCCATTCTCGATAAGGTACCTCAGGATGCGATTAATATTTATGTGGCTAATGAAGTCTATGATTCAAAAGGGAAGCATATGGGCGGCTTTGCTTATTTGCCTGTGCCTGGTTCGAAAGCTAATCTCAATGCAATCGTGCTGGGCAGTGATAATCTAAGGTTAGATAGCAATGGAGATTTGGTTCGAAAGGATTTGGTCTCTCACGAAATGGGTCATTACTTCGGCCTCTACCATACGTTCCAGGATAGTGACGACTCAGACAGCAAAAAACACGAATTAGTCAACGGCGCCAATTGTTTGACAACGGGTGATCAGGTCTGCGACACGCCGGCGGATCCCTACGACCGGCTCGACGATAAAAACCTGGAGTATACCAAGAGCTGTAAATATTACGGGACAATCAGGGATGCCAATGGTGATGCCTATAAGCCAATGACCGATAACCTGATGTCATACTTTTTGAGCTGTTCCAGTTACCGCTTTACCCCTGGTCAAAATAGCCGAATGAAAGAAAACGGCTTGCCCGCCCGCTTAATGACAGGGATTTATACGCATTTGCCCGTGGATGACACCCCTGTACTATTGTCATCGGTCGCTTTTGAGGATCCCACGTTTCAGGGGGGAATGCCCGGTTCCGCCAAACTGGTCTGGACCAATGGATCAGCCAAACAGAACGGCTATATTTTTGAACGCTCCGAGCAGCCCGACAGTGGCTTTTTACCCGTTGGCAGTACGGGCGATTTTTACAGCTATAAGCCGGGGCTGAATACAGGGGTGAATACATGGTACGATGTCACCGCTGATAGCCGTAATTCCGGCAAAAAATATTATTATCGAATCAGGGCTGCCAACTCCACCAAATACAGCAATGTGGTGGCCACCCCCAGTCCTTTGCTGATTAAGGTCCGGGAGGGAGGCATAACCAGTAACGTTAATTTTCCGGTTGGGGTATCGCTTTCGATTGAAAACCCCAACCAGGTACAGGTGAAGCCAGTCTATACCAATCGGATTTTTACGACTGATAACACGTTTAACTTGGCGGGTGAGTACAATTCATCAACGACAAAAACCATCTGGAATGATGTGCCTAGAGAGAATACCTCTAGTCTGAAATATACGCAACAAAACGGCCAGTTTACGTATAACTTTTCTGAGACAACCACCCGCGTAGGCGGCTCAATAACCGTTGAAAAAGGAGTATGCTTTCCCTATCATAATACAGTCTCTTACTTCGGTTGCGGCAGTTCCACCAATACCCGAGGCATCAAAAGCATCAAAGTATGGTCGTCGGATAATAAAAAAACGATCCTTGAATCCCAGAACGTTTGCAGTACGGCCGGGACGAATACGAATTATTCGGACATGGCTTTTATTGAAAATACATATGCCCTGGGAAACCGGCTCGTCCGTGGTAAAACGCACACGATCCTCACCGAAGCCATGAGTGTGGGGAGCGGATCGAATAAAGGAACAATCCTTACCTATAAGCTACTGATCTGGATCGATTTCAACCAGGATCGACTATTTACCAGTGATGAACTGGTCGTTAGTTCAGCCAGCACATCAGGGGCCAGTCTAAGCAGCCAACTGAAAATTCCCGTAGGGGCTACCAAAGGCCTGACCCGAATGCGTATTCGCTTAAATTCAGGGACTAACGGTCAGGATCCCTGTATCGATTACGGGGGGGAAACCGAGGATTATCTGGTGAATATCGCCGACTCGGATACACCCGAATCAGCCACTCTGCTGGTGTCGCCGGAAACAAAAAGCGTGAAAGGGGAGGGCGAGACCGGCGTGATCAGCCTGACGGCGAATAATGACTGGACAGCGACCAGCAGCTCGAACTGGATTATACTGGCGCCCCTTAAAGGAAGCGCTGCAGCTAACCAGCCAGTCAGTTATACCATTGATGCCAACACGTTTGGTATTCAACGGATCGGTACGATAACTTTCAGCGCTGGGGGGCTCGTTAAAACGGTCTTAGTCACTCAGGAAAAAAAATTACAGCTCACCCTTTCTTTGTCCGCTGATAGCCGAACAGTGGCTGCCGTGGGCACGACGGGTAGTTTTAATTTAACTACAACCAGTAACTGGGTGATTACCTCCAACGCCAGCTGGCTGCGGGCCTCGCCCGCATCGGGTAGCGCCGGCTCAGATATACCCATCAGTTTCAGTGTCGATGCCAATACGGCATCCACCAGCCGAACGGGTGTGCTCAGCGTCAATGCCGGAGGGCTCATTAAAACATTTACAGTCACTCAGGGCGCTGCTGGTACGACTAAACTTTCCTATTGCACGCCAGATCAGAGTGAGCTCTACAACTGTTCCTCGGATGAGGAAACCATGGGGCTAGCCTCCTTTAAAATCTGGTCGACCGGCAAAGCCAGCGTGCTGCTCGACTCGAAAGGGGTCTGCGGTCAGACCAGCCGGAGCTATTCTGATCTGAGCAGTCAGGCGGCCATCAAGCTTACCCGGGGCAAGAGCTTTCCCTTCCAGGTGGAAGCTATGCTGATTCGGATAGGCGACTATAAGGACTACTATTACAAGAGCCGCATCAATATCTGGGTCGATCTCAACCAGGATGGTGAATTTACAAACGCTGAGCGGCTATATATCTCGAATCTAAAATGGAACGCCACGTTTGAAGACCTGGTAGGCGAGTACCCCGATCCGTACTTTGAGAGTCAGTTCAGCATTCCGGCCACGGCAAAAACGGGTCAGACCCGGCTGCGGATCCGGTTCGGTACTCCGGTTTACAGTGGTGATCAGGAGACGGCTTGTGAGGAACTCAATGGCGAAACCGAAGATTATCTGGTCGACTTGGTCGATGATGGATCGACCGCTACGCTTGTTCTGTCAGCCGATTCCCGGGCTGTATCGGCTCCATCTACGACGGGTAGCTTTAGTTTGACCTCCACCACCAGCTGGTCTATTGCCTCCAGCGCGAGCTGGCTGCGGGTTTCCCCCTCATCGGGTAGTGCCGGCTCGAATCTCGCCATCACTTTCACCATCGATGCCAATACGGCATCCACCAGCCGGACAGGTGTGCTGAGCGTTAATGCCGGGGGACTAATTAAAACATTTACAGTCACTCAGTCCGCGGCTACGACCAAGCTGTCGTATTGCACACCAGCCCAGAGTGAGCTCTACAACTGTTCCTCGGATGAGGAAACCATGGGGCTGGCCTCCTTTAAAATCTGGTCGGCCGGCAAAGCCAGCGTGCTGCTCGACTCGAAAGGGGTCTGCGGTCAGACCAGCCGGAGCTATTCTGATCTGAGCAGTCAGGCGGCCATCAAGCTTACCCGGGGCAAGAGCTTTCCCTTCCAGGTGGAAGCCATGCTGATTCGGATAGGCGACTATAAGGACTACTATTACAAGAGCCGCATCAATATCTGGGTCGATCTCAACCAGGATGGTGAATTTACAAACGCTGAGCGGCTATATATCTCGAATCTAAAATGGAACGCCACGTTTGAAGACCTGGTAGGCGAGTACCCCGATCCGTACTTTGAGAGTCAGTTCAGCATTCCGGCCACGGCAAAAACGGGTCAGACCCGGCTGCGGATCCGGTTCGGTACTCCGGTTTACAGTGGTGATCAGGAGACGGCTTGTGAGGAGCTCAATGGTGAAACCGAAGATTATCTGGTCGATATTTCCGATGCCGGTCAGTCCCGTCTGGCTGCCAATGCCCAAAGCGCCGAATTGATGGGAAGGCTAAAGGCTCGGCAAAGCAATAGCGCAAAAGAGTTGGGTGAATCAACAGCTGCCCTGGCGGTTACGGTGTATCCCAATCCGGCGCTGGATAAAGTAACCGTGCACCTTTCGGGCAACCCGTCAGGGGCGGTCAGGCTGGTCTTGATCGATGCAAGTGGCAGTAGACTCCGAAACTGGTCTTTGCCAGCAGCCGAAGCTACTCAACGTCTGGAGGTGGACCTGGGCCCATTACCCGCTGGGGTGTACCTGCTGGAAGCGCATATAAATGGTCAACAGGTAACCACGCGGATTGTAAAGCAATGATCAGGCGTCTCGATTAGCTTCAGCATTACCAAGTACTATACTTTACCTCAATAATTTGGCAAGCCGATGATGATAAAACTCATTGGTTTTCATCGCTCTGAGTTGCAGGAAATGCTCTTTAATGGAGATGACTGTCAATAACGAATTGACTATAGGGGGATAGGTGGGCGCTTACGTATGACTGAAATAATACCTTTTAATAAAGCCACGTACTAAGTAGTGGTGCTGTAGCTATATTGATAGCGCCAGACTTAACTTTTATCAAAAATCATTATATGGCTTCAGTAAATGAAACGGTGAAAAAGCTATCGGCAACCATACGAAACAAACCGAGTAGCAATAAAAAAAATGTACTCTTTTACGTACTCTCCACGCCATTATCCATCTTCGATTTTCCTGATTTAGGATTAGGGTTTCAATTTATTGATACGGCTAATCATTTAATTGCTCAGGAACCGGACGGATTTGTCTATAGCAACAGTCAGCCAATCGAAGTATCCATTAATGATGATGACACGCTCGATTTTTCAATTAGTATGAAGTGTAATGCAGCCGGTAGCCCTACTTTAAAATGTGGTGCTGACCTGATGGTATTTATGCCAAATGCTTCCAATAAATTCGAACTGCTTAAAAGTATAAATGGATGTGCCGCAACAGTATGTATCTTAGGTACAGACATGAATAATGTAGATATCCCTATCGCCTTTTAAAATTATGCGTAACCTTTTCTTGTTGTTAGTCTTATTATCGCCGAGTGTATTTGGTCAATTTGTTCAGGATGCCAAAGGAACGAGTACAATAAAACTAAACGGTAGTGTATTAAATGTTGATGTGACGGATACCCGGCTGAATTACTGGTATCAGCAAACGAGCTCTGATCAGGGCCGAATTGCAAATAAAAGGCAACTGGCTCAGAATGAGCTGGATAGCTTGCAGAAGTTCCCTCATCCTACGATGCCACAACAGGGCGCTATTATTTTACTACAGGAAGAGGTCGATGCGTTACAAAGCAGAGCAGATAAAAAGAGTAGCAAATCCATTAGAGGTAACTTGATTGGATTCAGAATCTTTGCGGAGAATGGTACGGGAATTACAACCCTATTCAGCTCCGGGCAAGTGGTTCCCAAAAGTGGCCTTGACTTTACGATAGGAAGATTTTACAGCGTAGAGTTTGGCCGTGGGAAAGTCTACAGGAAGCGTCTTAAAAAGCTAGGCGAACAGCTATTAACTGTTGATGCGAGTCAAAAAGATCTTGAATCCAGGGGAACAAGGGATCCCGACTATTTTGAAAAATTGGATCGGCTTAATCTGGAGGAGTCTCAGATCAAACGGGAGATTTATATAAACCGCTACAAGGTATCCAGGTTAAATAAAACGGCTTTTCAGGTAACACCTTATCTGAATTTTGAATCGAGTGTATCCAGTGTATTGACTACCCCTTCGGTCGATTCGGTTAAAAAGGTATCAGAGCTAAAAAAGACCATTCCGATTTCATTTATTGGAACGATTGGTGCCCAAACCACCATTGGCAAATCAATGCTGGCCGGACTATCCTTAGGCTACTCAAGATCCGACAATATAGACGATCTGAGTGAAAAAGAATTTAAACAGACGAACACGACTACAATTCCTGGTGGCCAGATTGCTTATTCCGATACGAAAAAAGCCTACGTGGGAGACTACCGGGAAAATTTCTCTAGAATTATTAACGGGGATTTGTTATGGCGTTTGAATGGCACAGTCAAGAATGATTCACTGATTTTTTTCCTGAATCCGTATGTGCGCTACAAAGAGCCTTATGGTACCCGTGTTTATCCACTGGCGGAGACTACTGTCTCCACAACAAACATAGGGGTTAGCTTATACGTTTTTAAGAGTAAAGGCATATTTGTCGGTGGATTTTATACTGAGCTGCAGGATGTGAATAACAATAAATATAGTCGGGCTCTGTCAATCGCAGAGCGTACAACGCCACAAAAGGAAGCCCCGCCCTTCGTTAAAGTGACAGATCGCTTGCAAATCGGAATTTTTGCAAAGATCAGTTTTCGACGACTCGGTACTTTTAGCAATGGATTCAGTCAATAGAAATGCGTAAACAGCCGCAAACGCCAACTCATTGTCGATACCCAGGGCCGGTTGTGGGTAGCCTGTGTTCATGCTGCCAATCAAGCTGATGGTGCAGCGGCTATCAATCTGATTGGAGGCTTGCAGTGGCGGGCCGGTGAGCGTTTGGAAAAAGTATTTGGCGATCAGGCCGCTCGCCGGTCCGATTACAACGGTAATTTTGCCCGATCACTGGCCAATTGGAGTATCGTTTTTGAGAAGGTTTCCCGGCCTGAGTCAGGCCGAGGTTTTGTGCCGATTGCAAAGCGTTGGGTCGTTGAACGAAGCATTGCGTGGACGAATTTTTTCCGTCGAATCGTCAAAGATTACGAATATACCACGGTCCGCCGTTGCGGTATCTTCTTCGGTAAGCTGGCTTTAATTAGCCAATATTCAGGTCATGCTACAGCGAATCGAACTAGCCAACCAAACCTAATTCCCCAACATGTTCTAAGGATTAGCGAAAATAGGGTTTTACTATTTACTGTTCATGATAAGAACTAAACCGATAATTATGCTAGATGGTGATGCCTCTGGAGGTAAGATATTTATAAACAGTTGTTCTTGATTTATTTAACCAGCGATTACTTTTACTCTATATCCTTCGTTATGCAGCGTTTCTACCACTCGTGCTGACTTTTGAGCTTCCTCACTTAGAGCCTGTATAAAAGTGCTTGAGCATGCGGTTAATATTTGACAAATACACAAACGATTCGTGGGAGTTGACCCCACATTCATAGTCCTTGCTCAGTCGTCGCGACCATCGGAGCGCCGAAGCGATTCATCCAAGCAAACGTTCGTACGACCTTCCTACCATGCAACTCTACATAAAAAGGAAAGGTCGATTTATCCGAAGTGAAGCCTTCTGGCAGAAATAACCAGTAAAAACTGCTTTTTGCGTCAGCCCTGGATTTGAAAGCCATAATCAGAGGACGAGTTCCCCGAAGATAAGTTTCCCACCTGGCCCCTTCACCCTGAAAAAAGGCCATAGTACCCACGGCTGCCTTAACCTGGTTGTCGTCAGGACGTAGGCCATGCGTCGAATCCAGGCTCATCACTATAACTGATTCGAAGTGCCGTTTCAGAAGTGGATTTTTCTCCTTCTCAGCTAACGTCCGTAAGTAAGCGACTAACCCCTCGCTGGTTGGCTGCCGATAAAAATGAAGCCGATATAACGATTGCTTACAGTCCATCAGGGAAATATGTACACTATGACTATCAACACAATCCGCAACGAAAAACGATTACGCTACTTATCGATGGCGTGTCAAAACAATACACGCTTCGCCAACTTCTACCAGTAGGTAAACGCTTAAATCGCCTAACGATTGATGGTAAAACGAGTCCTTTGACGCAGGAAACCGTACGAAATAATCAATACGTTGTGGTGAAGAACATCCCCGGCGGGAAGCATGCCATTGTGCTTAGCTATAAATAAATAACCTCGTATCCGTGGCTAATTGTAGCGCCAGTAATTTTCTCGCTTATAATCTGAATAGCTAGTAGACTCATAGGCAGTTGGCTTAGGTAGCCGTGTGCTACGGATTGAGTTTGACGCTGAATCAAGATTGACCCGTTATGAAATCACCCGATTGTACGGTCACCATTGAGTGCCAAGGGTAAGTCATCTTACTAAAAGTTCCGGTTCGGTAGCTATATCCGTATCGTTCATAGTAGCCTGAACTCGTTGTTATTTTGTAATGAACTCATTTACATTTTCTTTCGTGATTCGTAATAACCCTGTATTGATCGAATTAGGCACATTAATGATACCCGCCCGCCTATCGTTGCCTGAAAGTTTGTTTGTCTGATGAACCATGTCGTACAGAAACTGTGCGCCATACCATGTAAAGAGTTCGCGCTTCTGACCCGCCAGCATGTGAATGACGCCTTCGCGAACAAGTTGCAGATGTTCAGGCTCCCAATCGACCGTCGTGATTTTTACTTTGCCTGCCCTGCCCGATTCTTTCACGGCCAGCCCGATTCCAGGGCCAGAATTGGAATCGAAACCGCACAAACCTGCTAGGTCGGGGTGGGCTGATAGTAGGTCAGACGTAATCCGGGCTGCTTCCTCTACGTTCGCTTTGTCGTCGAATTTGCCAACGACTTCGATGCCTGGATACGCCTTAAATACGTCAAGAAGCCCTCGAAAACCAGCTTCCATATTGGTTAAACCTAAAATGCCCATGTAGGCAATTTTACCTTTACCACCTAATAGACGGACCATTTCTTTCCCCTGCATCTGGCCAATTTCATACCAATCGGTGCCCAGAAATGCGTGTCGTTTTGAGCTGGGTATGTCGGAATCGTAGACAACTGTCGGAATACCAGCCGCTACGGCTTTATTAATTACTGGTCCGATGGCGGGATCAGTACCGTTGATAAGTAATCCGGTTGGGCGCGTTCCGATAACTTCTTCGATGATATTAATCTGCGATGGAACGTCCCATTCGGCAGGGCCGAGTATGGATGTTTTAACACCTTTTTCGCGCCCCCAACGTAAAAAAGCTGCCTGATCGTGATGCACGTACATGGGCATGGATACGGCAGTGGTCACCATCACATATTCTTCTTCAGTTTCAGATGTAGCCGAATCTGTAATCGAATTAAGCGTTGTACTAGTTGTGCTTTGACGAGGGGGAAGCTCGCAGGATGAAAGGGCTAGCAGGCTAAGGATCAGTAGTTTTTTCATGCGAAGGAGCTCCGTTTTTGAAGAGCTTTGTCGGACCAGACGGCTGCAATCAGGATAAGCCCCAAAATAATTTCCTGCCAGTAACCCGATACGCGCGCCAACACCATTACGTTACTGATCAAGCCCATAAATACAGTTCCAAGTAGGGCACCGATAATTTTACCATGCCCTCCTGACAAACTTGCTCCGCCCAGGATTACGGCCGTGATAACCCGTAACTCTAGTCCCCGACCTGCAGTAGGTAATGCCGTTCCTAGTCGGGAGGCAAGTAAAATACCCGCAACACCAGCTAGTAACGCGGTTAGTACATAACCCCACAATTTCATGTTCCGAACGCGAATACCTGATAAATCGGCGGCCCGTTCGTTGCCGCCAATGTAATAATACCGTCGAAAAAAAATGGTTCGATTCATCAGAAAAGCGAACGTAGCTACAATCAACAGCATGTACCAAACCGGCATCTGAATCCCCAGTAACCGCGACTGACTGATGGCATTAAACCAGTAAGGTAAATTCTGAATTCCTGCCCCACTAACCAGCAAGGCTACTCCGCGCACAATGCCCATGGTAGCTAATGTCTGAATCATCGGATTAATGCCTTGATAAGCAATTAGATAGCCATTTGCCAGGCCAACTAAACAAGCGGATGCAAGTGCTGCAATTATGGCCAGTGGCATGGGCATTCCGAGCGTAATCATGGTATAAGCAGCCACCCCACCCGAAAATGCGACCACCGAGCCAACGGATAAGTCAAATACGCCTGAAACCAACAACAGCATCATGCCAACCGCCACAATTGTGTCGATACTTAGGTTCAGGAGTAGTTGGCTCCAGTTACCAAAGGTGGGAAAGGTTTGGGGAAACGTAATAGTAGCCCCAATACCAACCAGTAAAATGGTCAGTGTCAGAGAATACGTTCGTTCCTGCAAGAGTAATCGCATAACTACAGGGCAGCGTAATTTTTTGAGGCATCATCCAGTACCAGTACCCAGTCGTGGCCGTACCCTTTCGAGGGGGGCGTAAATTGTTGCGGTTGCTGGTTAGCATAAGTACCCGCCGATTGTGTTTTGCCCGTACGCGGGTCGAACCAGGTAGCCGTGACCGTTTTTCCCGTGATCTTACCCGGATTGACCGTAAACGGTTTTCCTGTAGCCGAGTAAATAAAGGCGAAATCGTTCCCTCGTGTAGCCTGTACTCGTTCGGCAGCCGCCAGATTGGTTTCAACAACCAGCGATTGGTCGGGAACGCGGTCGAGCAGGGGACGGGCAGTTAGCAATTTCCGAACGTGGCGCATCTGATTGGCTCCAGGCAAGTCAAGAGCTTCGGACCAGTAGATATGAGGACCATTTACGGCAGGCCGTTTTGAGCTATACATTTGCCAGATGTCGTGACAACCATAGGTGTGTCCGTGAGCTCCGGCAAACAAATCCAGATAAGCAAATACTCGCACGTCATATGCATTCGAAGTGCCTAAATCTTTGACGTTGAAACAGACCGGATGGTCTTCATAAATCGGCTCTGCATCCATGGTCGGCCTGATCGGCGTGGTATTGTAGGATACCGTAATGTGGTCATAGGCAGGTGTAAAGCGGCAATGCCCATTCTGGTGCATAGTAAAGTCGAACCAGGGTTCGTTGTTAAACCACTTTGACGAACCACCATCCATGCCATTCGGTTGCGGATGGTACGAAATCAAGGCTTTATCGGCCCCGCCAACAGCTTCCTGAATCCCTTCGGCCATCGCCCGCCAGACGGCTACGTCCTGTGAACCTTCGCGAGGATTTCGGTCGCCACCCAGCACCCAGACAATGTTCTCGCGGTTTTTGTAGCGGTCGCCGACGTAGCGGCCATAAACGCGGGCATTCGTCGGATTGAATATTTCAGGACCCTGACCCCAGGTACTTTTAAAAAGCTTATCACCCCAGGTGGGTAGAAACGCTATTACAATACCGTATTGAGCCGCCTTGTCGACAATGTAATCGACGTGTTTAAAATAGGCTTCATTGGGTTTGGTCGGGTCGTTGCCTACTAATGGCGTTTCACCGTAAGAATTAGGCTCTTTTAATCCATCGAACTCCGCCAGTGCCACCGCCTGAACAACCGTAAAGCCCTGCTCTGCCCGTTTTTTGAGGTACTGATCAGCCTCTTCACGATTCAGTCGATGAAATAATTCCCAGGCTGTATCACCCAGCCAAAAGAACGGAGTTCCGTTCTGGTGAACCAGATACCGTTTATTTTCAGATACTTTCAGACGACCATGCGTAAACGGTTGTTGAGCCATCGCTAAGCTCTGCCAGAGAAGGAACAACCCAAGAATTTGATTTTTTTTCATAAAGGTTCAGGAAAGGCAGTGTTCTATCTTGCTGTAATATCTTTCACCTGTTCCCGGATGTCATCCATCTCAAAAATACGTTGCCATCCTTCCTGAAAGAGAATGGGTTTAGCCCGTTTTGAGATCTTGTAAGCGGCATCGGAGAACGTACCGTTGACTTCCTTAAACAGAACTGCTATCTGAATACGAAGATGACCCAGCACAAAATCGCGGGCTGCTGCTTCGGGTACTCCCAAGGTTACAATTCGGTCGAAACCTTCTTTCACCACTTCCATGCAGGTCTGAGCCAGCGTTTCGACCATGGCCGGTTCCAGAATGGCCATTTGCTCCAAGGTAATACGGTGCGTTTTAGCGATGGGTTGATACATATCCTGCGCCACTTTGGCGCCCAACTGATAATGACCTTCGGTACCTGACATCAGGGCTACTACAATGGATTGCTTGGCCGAAATGCCGCCGTAAAAATCCCGAAAAGCCGCTTCGGTTGGTTCCCAGTTGAAGACAGACGGATGGCAAGGGTGCGCAATGACGTAGCCAAGATCGTCGCGGTGGGCGATAACGCCGTCTAATGGAGCCGCCGGATCGAGTGTGAGCACCAGTGCTCCTGATTTCATCTGCGGAATGATCTGATCAGAGAGTTTGCCAATCGCAACATCGGGCAGGGCCAGAATCACAACGTCGGCGTCAGAAACGGCGACCGCTTCTTCACTGATCGACACGCCCCGCTGCCGCAGATTTTCGATGCCTTGTGGCGCTATTTCCAGGTAAGAAACCTCGTAATCAGGTAGTTTTAGGAAGTTGTCGGTCAGGCGGCACCCCATTTTACCACCGGCGCCTACTAAAGCAATTTTAGTCATAAAAATTGGAGTTAATAACCTCGTTGATTGGCTTGAATAAGTGTGTGCTTTTTAAATAGTTGATGCTTTCTAATGCCCAGTTTTCTTCTTTACAGATGCTCTTGTCCAGCGTTGATTCAGGTACAACCCATTGTTCCAGAATGGCAGTCTGACAGCGCTTGTAAGGAACCACTTGCTCAACCAGCCAGGGAATGTTCAGCATACCCTGACCAGCAATCCGACCGTCTATCTGAAAGCCCATTAGATGCGGAAGCCGTTGAATACCAAAATCTTTCAGATGAAGATTTACTGTATAAGGTGCCAGCGTACGAACAACTTCGGCAAGTCCTTCGCCCGCACCCATCGAATTGACTGAGTCAAGACAAATCCCTACCTGCGGATGGTCAACCTGCTCCATGATCGTCGCAAATTCGCTGACCAGCAACCGGTCGTGATTTTCGAGTCCCAACGTAATACCAGTTTTGATCAGGTCGGGTAATGCGTTTTTCAACAGGCTTACGACTGCTTCGATGGCTGGTTTATAAACCGACGTATCGATGACGAAGCGTAACAGCCGACTATTGAGTTGGCTGGAAAGGTGAATGTAGTGGTCGAGGTGCTGTTCGGTGAGTCCACGAGCGCCAATCTCCAGTTGAATCTCCTGTTGGACAGCCTGTTGACGGAGAGCTTCCAGTCGGTCAGCCGGCAATTCGTGCAATGCCCAGTTATCGCCAAATTGTACCAGATTTAAGCCGAATTGGGTAGTTCGATTCAGCAACTCGATTTCGTCGAGTGGATGTGGAGGTCTATTATCTGATGACCCAATTGCCCAACCGTAGGTATATGTACTAATCCCTAACTGCATAGTTTACAGTGAATTCCTCAATGTTAGCCCGCCCTGATTTGCAATTTTTTCACGCCGACGCGTAGCCAGCAGCTGCCCCGCTGTTTGACCCATCAGCGCGAAGTCGGTAGAAATGACACTAATGCCACCCGCCAGAATTTCCTTCATGGGCGTATCATCGTAAGAAAGTAGACCTACCTGCTGACCGAGTGGTAAATCAAGGCGAGCGATTTCTTTCAGAAAATCGACCAGATCGCGATCCGCAAAGAGTAGAAATGCTTCCCCAGGCTCAATTAATTTACCAGAATAGGTATTGACTATACGCGTCGGAAAATTGAATTCCTCGCCGAATCGTTCAAACCCAGCCAGCAAACTGGCTGGCACATACTGAAATCGATCTTTCGACAGGACCAGCGTGATGCGTTGATAGTGTTTCAGCCGTTCGAATGCCGATGAAAGCGAGCTGTAAATGTCCTGCTCGAAATCCTGATAAACAGCCGAGAAGTCGCCCGATAGGTTTGGTAAATTCTGATCGAGAAGCAGTAATTTTTCGGGTGGAATGAGCGCAACAATATCCGATACGTCAGTATCGAAATGGGGCATTAGTACGTATGCACTAAAGCGGCCCAGGTTATTCCGGATCAGCGTTTCAAATACCGCTGGATTATAGTGATGAAAGAACACGCTTAACGTAGCATCGTCTGGCAGGGCTGCTTTTAGTGCATCATAAAGGGTTTCCTTATAGGCATTTAGCGTATCGAAAATCACCAGTATGTTCAGCGATGTGCGTACGCTGGTGCTGGCTACATAAAAACCTTTTCCGTGCTGCGAACGAACTACACCCCGTTGCCGAAGATCTTCATACGCTTTTGCAACGGTTACTTTCGCTACACCCTGCATACTGGCCCATTCACTAATGGATGGCAGTTGCTGGCCTAACTCCAGCGTACCCTGTTCAATGTTCAACAAGACCGTTTCAATTAGCTGTTGATACTTAGGCTGGTCGGCTGATTGATCGATTAGGTTGTTCTGCATTGGCTTTGAGTCGTCGTAGTCAACAGGAGATGCTTAGGCAGTAGAGTACAGTAGAGATTGTTCAAATGTACATTCTTTTTAGAATAATTAAATTAAATCTTTTAAAAGAGACATTCTATGGCGTTTTTTGGCTCAAAACATATGTCTTCATTTGTTTAAAAATTACCAAGCATCAACATTTCAATCCGCTTACGGATCGCATTAGGAGTTGATTTTATCGCCAGATACCCATGCATCGAATTGATGGGAGATTTCCACTCGTTACTTCCATCGGCGCTAACCACACAATGGCCGTCTTTTATGAGGGAGAAATAAGATGATACGCCTTCAACAGCTTCCAGAATGGCCACCTGATCCCAACTGGCTCTGCCTTTGAAGTTATTGTATAGTTCATAACCCCGGTAAATAGGGCTATTGGGTTGGCAACGTTCCTTGAAATCGACACCGCCCGTCACGAGCTGATTACCTACTTCCCAACCGGCGAACGTAACCGGCAACGTCCATTTCGCCAGGCAATTGACCGTTGATGCTGGGTCCGGCCGATAAAAATTGGCTTCCTTACCACTCGGAAACTGGCCGCCCATGCATGACCAGCGTTTTACTTTTTTAGCGACCAAAGCCTGTCCACTTAATGTACTGATGGCATCGGGTTGTGAGTTCAGTAACTTACTGAGGCTGGTCAGGTGGCCTATCGTTATAATTACTACGCTTCCATCTGGCTCCCCTGCCAGCAGACGCCGATACAGCGAGGTGCTATTTTCGGCGTCTTTGCTGGATAAAAGTTTGTGCGGAAATTCCTGTGAAACCGCCTGGGTGTATTTTGAAAAAGCTTTCAGAGAATCCCTCTGGCTGACTCCAATCGGTAAGTCGCCCCGCCCGAAATACGTATTGATGGCATCGGTGCAGATGGCACTATGCTGTTCATCGCTGGTCACGATAACGCCGAGAATCCGAACTTTACCCGCCTTTTCGTAGCAATGTAACATCGCCAGCGCGCCGACATCATCTATGTCTGAATCCATGTCGGTATCCAGAATCACAGCCATCGGTTTATGCGGAACAGGTATTGGCTGACCCGAGCACGCATTCGACAACCCGACAACGACCGAAAAAATGATAAGTAGCAATCGACGCATAGCTAATGGCAACGTAATGGTTAAACGATGTTTTCAATGAAATTTTACGGCTTCACTGTGTCAATACTAATACCCAATCGGCGTTTTCACCATGAGTGGGGGGCGAAAACGTTAATTCCTTTACTTTCTCTGGCGAACTACTACGTCCCGTGCGCGGGTCGAACCAGCAATACGCCCATTGGCCGGTTGGCAATGGCTTGATTGCTACAGGATGCCCATCCGTAACGTAATGAATAATGCATTTGCTGTCGGCAGTACGAACACTCTGAATCCGGTCGTCGATTCGTCCGATTGAACCGTTGATCAGCGTAGTGTCAGGTTGCCAGGTGAACCAGCGATACGTTTCGGCCAGTTTCCGGAGATGCTGCATCTGGCCTGCCCCTTCATAGTTGAGCGCATCGTTCCAATACTCTTTAAAATGCGTTTTCAGATTGGTACGATTAGGCTTTTCCATCTGCCAGACACCATTGCCCCCATACGTAAATCCGCAGGCACCAGCCAGCAGCGACCAATAACCACGTCGGCGAACATGCCAGGCATTGAATGCTCCGTTTTCATAGTTGTGTTTGATTGGATGCTGTTCGTAGCAAGGTTCTGCATCCAACGTCGGTTTGGTCGGCTTCCGGGCATAATCCTCGTTGATACGTTGATAGCTCGCATTATCAACCGCATGACCCGACTGAATCATGTTGAAATCGAGCCAGTTCTCGTTGTGGAAAAACTCGCCTGACGACGTAGCAGGTGGCCGCCAGGTGCCACCTGGCGGATGGTAGGTCATCAAAATACCTTCAGGTTTTCCATCGGCATACGTTTCCGTTAATCCTTTGGCGAGATGTCTATAAACAGGTATTTGCTTTGGTACCTGATCGCCACCCAGCACCCAGATCAGGTTTGTGAATCGATGGTACCGTTGCCCCACAAAGCGCGCATATCGATAAGCCTTTAGCGAATCCGTGTGCAGCGGGGCAACGGCTGGCTCGATGTAGGTACAGCACCAGACGGGCAACAGGGCAAAATAAAGCCCTCGTTTTGCACCTTCTTCCAGGATGAAATCAACAT
Source organism: Spirosoma endbachense (assembly GCF_010233585.1). NCBI lineage: Bacteria > Pseudomonadati > Bacteroidota > Cytophagia > Cytophagales > Cytophagaceae > Spirosoma > Spirosoma endbachense. Next base: position 5,942,349 of record NZ_CP045997.1, on the reverse strand, counting down.
GCTGCCAGTACCGCTCGTTTGGTTGATCGAAGTCGGAATTCAGAAAGGCCTTTTCTCCAACTGCATTCTGATCGCTCATTTCCCACGGAAGCAGGTGGGCTTGCACAATAGTGAATTTCTTACGCGCCCGATCATCGAGATAGCGGATAGCTTCTGGTCGATCTAAACCTTCGAACAATTCCCAGGCCGTATCGCCCAGCCAGAAAAAAGGAGAAACTGACGCTTTTCCGTTGTTTTCCTGCGCAAGCGAATGAGCTCCCGGTGCTATAACCAATCGAGGTGGAATCGACTGGCTTAGCACCGGGGTCACCAGTAACCAACCTATCAATGCATTGACTATAAATTTGCTTGATTTCACAGGAACGAAATTAATAACCAGGGTTTTGGGCAAATGGAACAGTCAGACGGTCGATTTGCGTCTGCGGAATTGGACGCAGTACGTGCGTTAGTTTAATATTCTGGCCACGAGCCGAATATGCTTTATGCGTTATTGACGCCCGGAAGTGCTTCGCTGGTCACGCTCGCCGTAAGTTTACCCATGCTTCGAATGTTGCTCTACGCGTAAACTGTCGCCGGGAAAAGTATAGAAATCAGGAAAACAAACACTGATAGCCAGCGCGTTTGTGAGCGATTTAGAAAAATACCAAGTCCTTTAAGTAACAGTTGTTTCATGAATACATGGGGTCTAGTTAATTCGATTGACAGTAAATTCAGTGGCTACATAGAGACAGCAATACGGAAAAATTGATTTTTAATGAAGAGGTAACTATCATGGCCGTTGCTGTTGATTTCTATGACATTTCTTGTAAAATCTTGCAGATTAGTTAAAAGAAATTACATTTGCTACAGGAAACGATGGTACAGTAGAGTACAGTACAGTTGTTACAAATGTACTGCCTTTTTGAAATAGTCAAACAAAATCCCTTAAAATTTAAAAATAGTTGCGCCAGTACTGCTCTTTCCCAAGTCACCTTATAAGCAAAAGGGACTTCATCAGGTAGGGAAGTCCGATAATAGTAAGCTATGAGACAATTGTTTATTTTACTCATCTGCTCAGGATGGTTAAATGCCCTTGCGCAAATTCGGGTTCATCCGAATCATCACACGCTTCAGAATAAGGATGGAAAGCCTTTTTTCTGGCTGGGTGATACGGCCTGGGAGTTGTTTCATCGGCTTGACCGCCGGGATACAGAAACCTATCTGGACACGCGACGTCAACAGGGCTTCAATGTGATTCAGGTGGTGGCACTGGCATTTGCCAATGAATCAGATAATCACAAGCCGAATCGCTACGGGGATTTTCCATTTGTCGATAATAATTCTGATCAATTAGCCATTACACCGGGAAATAATCCGGATGATACAGCACAATATGATTATTGGGATCACGTCGATTTTGTGGTTCAGTCGGCGGCCCGGATGGGTTTGTACGTAGCGTTGAATCCGGTATGGGGTGATCACGTATCGCGTCACTGGAGTTCGAAAGGCGTTATTTTTAATGAGCAGAAAGCCCGCTCGTATGGTAAATTTCTGGGAAATCGGTACGCCAGTCAGTGGAATATCATCTGGATTTTGGGGGGTGATTGCCCACCAGTTTATGAAAAAGACCAGCATCACTACGATGATCGACCTGTATGGCGAGCCATGGCGGCTGGTATTAAAGAAGGGGAGGGGACAAAATGGCATCTGATGACGTATCACCCGAAAGGAGGGAAGTCTTCTTCGGAATACTTTCATCGTGAAAACTGGCTGGATTTTAACTCGTTTCAATCCAGTCATGGCTCACGCGATGTAGATACATGGAACTGGGTTGCGCGGGATTTAGCTCTGATTCCACCTAAACCAACCCTCGACATGGAACCGTGTTATGAAGATCATCCCATTAATCCCTGGGACGGAAAGTGGACACGCAAACGAGGGTATTTCAATGCGTATGATATTCGTTCTCGACTATACCGCAGCGTTTTTGCCGGCATGTGCGGCTTCACCTATGGTCATCATCAGGTCTGGCAGTTTCTGGATACAACACGCTATCAGCCGCTGAGTGTTGGCGATACCCTTATTGGCTGGAAACGCGCTCTCCACGCCGAAGCCGCCGGACAAATTCAGTATCTGAAACAATTGATGCTTTCGCGACCTTATTTTACCAGAATGGTCGATCAGAGGCTGATTCAATCTGCCAGGGGGACAGACTATCAGGATCTGGTTATGGCCTCGCGCGATTCGGCAGGTTCATACGTCATGGTGTATCTGCCGGAGAGCAAACCCGTAACAATAGACGTAACGAATTTGTCGGGTAACGAAAAGAGAGCGTGGTGGTTTGACCCTCGAACCGGCAAGGTTTTTAAGGACCGGGAAGGCCGTCTCAAAGGAGCGATTACATTCACACCGCCAGTCCAGCGTAATGCATCAGGCACGGCTACCGATTGGGTGTTGGTTATCGACGATACCGCTCAAAAATACCCATACCCAAAACCATGAAATGGACCAACTGTTTTGCTATGTGCGGCTTTCAAAACCAACCTGAACGCTTTATGCTATTGACTATTTTTGCGAGGACAGAAAAACCGTTCGCTTTCGTTGAAGTCCGATACTTGTTTCTGTATCCACTCATACTCTCCGGTCCAATGTCCCGGTTCTTTCTGAAACCATGCTAAAGTTTGCTGTTATTGGTACGGGCTTCTGGGCTAATTATCAGATTCCGGCCTGGCAGGAGCTGCCCGGTGTTGAATTAATTGCTGTTTATAATCGAACATTTGCCAGAGCGAATGAGATTGCCCAACGATTCAGGGTTCCAAACGTATATGATAATGTAGATCAACTCTTTGATAATCATGCTCATGAGCTGGATTTTGTGGACATTATTACCGACGTAGATACGCACCCTGTTTTCACGGCCAAAGCGGCCGAACGGAGCATTGACATCATATGCCAGAAACCGATGGGGCCAAGTCTGGAAGCGGCACGGCAAATGGTCGAAACGTGCCAGCAGGCGGGTGTTCGCTTGTATATCCATGAAAATTTTCGCTGGCAAACTCCACTACGTCGCTTAAAAGCCATACTCGATTCGGGAGAAATCGGTCAGCCATTTAAGGCGCGGGTAAGCTTTTGTTCGGCATTTCCAGTGTTTGATAATCAGCCGTTTCTGGCCGAACTAGACCAGTTTATCCTAACCGATATTGGCTCGCACATTCTTGATGTATGCCGGTTTTTATTTGGCGAAGTGGAGTGGCTATCGTGTCAGACTATACGCGTTAATCCAATTATCCGGGGAGAAGATGTAGCGAATGTGCTGATGAAAATGCGAAGCGGCCTGAGCTGCTTTGCCGAAATGTCGTATGCCTCACTGCTCGAAAAAGAATCCTTTCCGCAGACACTGGTGCGGGTAGAAGGCAGTACGGGTTCCGTGGTACTTACGCATGATTTTAAACTACGGATCACCAGGAAAGCCGGAACGCATGAGGTCGATGCTACGCCACCTTATTATTCCTGGGCCGACCCGGATTATTCGATTGTCCATGCCTCGATTGTTGCCTGCAACCAGAATATACTGGCTGATTTAGAAGGGAAAGGGGGAGCTGAAACCACCGGAGCCAATAACTTCGAAACCATCCGACTGGTCTATGCCGCTTATGATTCAGCGCAACGTAACGAAACGGTTTATCTATGACGCCATTTCTTCAACTTACGGCTATCAGCAAACAATTTCCGGGCGTAAAAGCACTGGATGACGTATCGTTTGCTGTGCATTCGGGTGAAATTCACGCTCTTTGTGGCGAAAATGGCGCGGGCAAAAGTACGCTCATGAATATCCTGACGGGCAATCTGTCGCCTGATTCGGGAGAATTAGTGCTACGTAATCAGCCGGTTCAGCTGAGCGGCCCCACTGAAGCATCCCGGCAAGGGATTGCGATTGTGTATCAGCAGCTTAGCTTGGTCGATAGCCTGTCGGTAGCCGAAAACATATTTGCAAACCGACAGCCCCGCAATCAGTGGGGGCTAATTCGATATAAGGAGTTGTATGCCGCAACGACCTCGCTGTTGGATCGCCTGAAACTACCGGATTTAAGGCCGCAGATGCTGGTCGGTAATTTATCGACCGGGCAAAAGCAGATGGTCGAAATTGCGAAGGCCTTATCGCAGTCGCCGGATTTGCTGCTGCTCGACGAGCCGACAGCTTCGCTCACCGAGCGAGAAACCCAGACGCTGTTTCGACTGATTACGCAACTTCGGGAATCAGGCAAGGCGATTGTTTACATTTCGCACCGGCTGAATGAAATTTTCGCCCTGGCCGACCGGGTATCTATCCTGAAAGACGGCCGCTATCAGGGGACACTAACGATAAGTGAGACTAACCCTACTGAACTGATCCGACGCATGGTTGGCCGCGATGTAGTGGTTTCGCGTCAGCCATCGACCGCTACCAACAACGCGGTGCTTGTTCTGGAGAACGTATCTGGGCCGGGTTTTAGCAACGTAAGTTTCCGGCTGAACAGGGGCGAAATTCTGGGATTGGCCGGACTGATTGGCGCTGGCCGAACCGAGGTTGCACGCGCTATTTTCGGAGCTTCCCAAACGAGTTCAGGAACTATTCTGCTTCGTGGAAAGACTATCCGTCCCGCCCATCCGGCCGATGCGGTGGAGTTGGGCATCGGTTATTTGCCCGAAGAACGGAAGTCGCTGGGCTTGTTTGTTGAGCAGACCATTATACAGAATATCATTACCATTTGTTCGCCCAGAACAAAGGCTGGCCTGTTCGACGCATCCGCCAGTCAGGAATTAACCGAAACGTATCAGAAAAAACTGTCTATTCGTACGCCATCGGTACGAGAATATGTTGGAAAGCTGAGCGGAGGTAATCAACAGAAAGTAATGCTGGCACGTTGGCTTTTGACTAATCCCGACGTATTGCTGGTTGATGAGCCGACTCACGGCATGGACGTGGGCGCTAAAGCTGAAGTATATGCGATGCTGCGTCAGTTAGCTGCCGAAGGGAAAGCTATCTTATTGATTTCGAGCGAGCTTCCCGAACTCATGGCCTTATCTGACCGCATTCTGGTGATGCGTGAAGGGCAATTGACTGGTGAGGTAAGCGGAGACAAAGCAACTGAAGAACAACTCATGGCATTAGCAACTCACTAATCAACTTTTAAAGCTATAGTATTGTAAGACGGCCAGGTGATGGGTATCGTAGGGAGGAGCAGTTTTAATCCTTTACTCTTAAGCCCTAGCCATTCTGGAATGAAGTATATTAAATAAAAAGCGAATTAATAATTACCTCAAAAGGTCGCGTCATAGTACTAACCAATCAGGACCTTGATCCCCCGATCTTCTAAAAGCTGGACTGCTTCGGAAGAAATACCCGAGTCAGTAACAAAATAGTGTACCTGGTCCAGGTCACCAATTTTACCGATACCCCGCTTACCGATTTTCGACCAATCGGCCATGACCGCTACATGCTGAGCGGTTTCAATCATTTTTTGATTTAAACTCGTTTCAATCAGGTTACTGATTGATAGACCGAAGTCGAAATCAATCCCATCAACCCCGATGAATAACAGGCCACAGGATAAATTTTCCAGCATCCTTTCTGCCTGTGAGCCAACCACAGAGTACGAGTTGGGTCGAATAAGTCCACCCAACTGTAAGACTTCTACATGAGCCCGGTTGCTAAGCTCCTGGGCTACTTTTACCGCTGGCGTGATAACTGTTAGTGGCTTGCTGGGGTATAAGCATCGAGCCAATTCAAAAACGGTTGTACCCGACCCAATAATGATTGAATCATGCGGATTAATAAGCGTAAGAGCCGCTTTGGCGATCTTTTGCTTTTCCTCCGCTTTAATCAAGGCTTTCTCATCAACGGGCTTTTCGTAGGCATACGGATTGGCAAGGGAGCCGCCACCCCGCGTTCGGAAGATAAGACTTTTGTCTTCCAGAACTTTCAAATCCTTTCGAATCGTAACACCAGACACGTCCATCAAGTCGCTCAATTCCTGAATAGTTACCCGTCCATACTCCTTTAATTGTTGCAGAATCAGCTGATGTCGTTCAGCCATACTTCTTATTACCATAAAGTTACGCCTTTCAGTAAGTGCAGATTTATGTTGTGTTAAACACTAGCGATGGTTGAAATTACGTTAAATACGCTTTCTCATCAACAAGCCGATCTCGAAATCGGCTCAGGAGTTTCGAATCGCCAGGATATTGCTTTGATACAGGGCACTAACACGTTACTACTCTATAAACGGTCGGTTCATGACCAATAAGTACTTTAATAACAGTTATTAAATCTTTATTTTATTGCTTTCAAAAAATTTAATTAAGTTTTTATTTGTTTCAAAGATATCAAATTTGTTTGTTTGTGGATAGTTAATATTGTTAAAATACAAATAAATGGCTCCCTCTGAATTGACATCGAAGGTGTAGGGTATTTCGAACGGGATAGTTCAGCCTACCTCATCGACGGTACCCTCTATCGGATTCAGTTGGACGTTTGTTGCTCATTTTAAGCCGACCCTACAACTCCGTCAGGAAGTAACATAATAACAACCTTCTTGATCTTACTTACTATAACATGAATTCATCATCCGTATTTGAAAAAGTTGGCCTGCCAAAGCCATTAGCCTGGGGCTACATCGGCATCCTGATCTTTATGATGGGCGATGGTGTTGAGCAGGGCTGGCTAAGTCCGTACCTGATCGAACATGGTATGAGTATTCAACAGTCTGCTCTTATGTTTACGGTGTATGGCGTCACGATTGCTATCTCATCGTGGTTGTCGGGAGTACTCGCCGAAGGGTATGGTCCGCGTAAGGCTATGCTGGTCGGATTGAGCCTGTACATCATCGGTACGATTGGTTTTGTAGGTTATGGCATGGCCAGGCTTAGTTTTCCGGTTATGCTGTTTACGTACGCTATCCGTGGATTCGGTTATCCGTTATTTGCCTACTCCTTTTTGGTTTGGATTACGTATCGCACTCCACACGATCAACTGGGCCGGGCGGTGGGCTGGTTCTGGTTTGTGTTTACCGGCGGCCTGAACGTATTTGGCGCTTGGTATTCTAGTTGGGCCATCGAGTGGTTAGGATACCAAAACACACTCTGGACGTCCATTTTCTGGGTAGCCGTAGGTGCTTTCTTCGCTCTGATCCTGAACCGCGATCATTTTCAGCCATCGGCGGTTACTACCGAAGCGAAAACGAAGGAACTGCTGAGCGGCCTTACGATTATCAGGAAGGAACCCAAAGTGCTGATCGGTGGCATTGTACGGATTATTAACACCACTGCTCAGTTTGCCTTTCCGGTCTTCCTGCCCATCTACATGGCAACGCATGGATTCAGCACCGTTCAGTGGTTACAGATTTGGGGAACCATTTTTACCAGCAATATTATCTTCAACCTGATCTTCGGCTTTGTGGGTGACCGGTTAGGCTGGCGTAATACCATCCTGTGGTTTGGGGGCGTAGGGTGTGGCATTACGACGTTACTTTTTTATTATTCGCCGGTCTTGTTTGCGGGTAGTTATGGGATGGTGTTACTGTGTGGAGTACTCTGGGGGGCTTTGCTGGCGGGTTACGTACCGCTCACGGCGCTGGTTCCATCGCTGGTGAAGGAAGACAAAGGAGCTGCCATGGCTATTTTAAACCTGGGTGCCGGTTTACCTGTCTTTGTTGGCCCGGCTCTTGTTGGGCTTTTTATCGGTACCATTGGCAGCGAAGGCGTAGTTTGGGTGCTGGCTGGTTTATATTTTATTAGCGCCGTACTGACTCGCTTCATTACGTTGCCCAAAGAGTCAATGCCAGTTAGAGCTGCATCTCTTACCGCCCGATCGCTCTGAGCCTTTATCACTACGTACCGATTGTCATTACCTGACTAACAAGCAATATGAAGATACTAATCACAGCGCCTTATCACCAAAAGGCACAGGATGAATTAACGGACCTATTCGGCCAGGTTGTGTACCGACCCTGGAAATTACAGGAAAGAGCCTATACAGAACCGGAACTTATCCGTTTACTGGCTGATAACCAGGCCGATGCGCTGATTATCGAACATGATGAGGTAACGGCGGGGGTTATCAACGCTTATCCAAAACTCCGCTTTATCGGCGTCTGTCGCGGAACACCGTCCAATGTAGCGGTAAACGTAGCGACCGAAAAAGGTATTCCGGTTTTCAATACCCCGGCCCGGAACGCCCAGGCCGTAGCCGAACTGTTCATTGCCAATCTGGTTACACTGATGCGCAACACGCTCGCGGGAATACGCTGGCTGGAAGGTGAAAACTGGGAAGCTGGCGCTCACACGTCGTATCTTCAGTTCAAAGGGAATGAAATTGCGGGGAAAATCATCGGTATGGTGGGATTCGGTGCCGTCGGGCAAACCATTGCCGGACTGGTGCGGCACTTTCCGGCGCAGATTCAATACTACGACCCATTTTATACGTCAGACGATCCGTACTATAAAAAAGTAGAACTCGATGAGGTCTTCAAAACTAGTGACGTCGTATCGATTCATCTGCCGGTCAACGAGCAAACGAAAGGACTTATCGACGGCCGCCTGTTGTCGTTGATGAAACCCAACGCCATTTTTGTCAACACTGCGCGGGCTGTTGTCGTCAACCGGGAGGCCCTGCTGAATGTGCTGGAACGAAATCAGATTCGGGGCGCCATTCTGGACGTATTTGACCATGAACCACCTGATGCCCTGGACTATAAACTCATTCACCGTGACGACGTACTGGCCACTCCGCACATTGCCGGGGCAACGTTTGAGGTGGAAGATCACCATGCCGACATTCTAAATAAAGCATTGCGGAGCTATTTTGTCGAGGATAAAAAAGACATCCGGCAATTCGTAAATCCGTCGGTTTTAGTAACCAGTGAAGCCTAATTTCAGTCGGACATGATCAACAAAGATGCCTATCTGATTATCGACGTCGGTACGGGAAATGTCCGGGTGGCTGTCGCGCAACCAGACGGAGCTATTCTGAGTGTAGAGCGCGAAAATGTGCAGTATAAGCGCGATGAACAGTACCCGGAATCAATTTATTTTGAGCCTAACCAGCTCTGGCAGCAAATTTTGCGACTGGCCAAAACAGCGCTGGCTAACAGCGCCAACGTAGTAATCCAGGCCATTACTGCTACCAGTCAACGGGAAGGGATCGTAGCACTGGGCAAAGCTGGGGAATCCCTGATTGGCATGCCCAATATCGATCATCGGGGACGCGAATGGGAAAACATGATTTCCGATAAAAGCCGGGTTTATGAGCTAACCGGGCGGTACCCAACCTCGTTGTTCTCAGCCTTGAAACTGGTTGGCCTGCGCCACCGCCGGGCGAATCTCTGGGAGGAATTTGCTACGTTCCTGAGTATTAGCGACTGGGTGCAGTATCAACTGAGTGGCGTGACCCGCTACGAACATTCGCAGGCATCGGAAACGCTGCTTTATGACGTAGCGGCCGGCCAATGGTCAGCGGAGCTGTGTGCTTATTTTGATATAGAGAGCTCCATACTGCCTCCACTAGCATTGGCAGGAACAATCCTGGGAGCGGTCCTGCCAACGCTAGCTACCGAGTTGGCTATTTCACCAGAAGCCATTGTCATTGTGGGCGGCTCGGATACCCAACTCGCCATCAAAAGTATGCAACCCTCAATCGACGATCTGGTGATCGTCTCGGGCACGACAACGCCGATCATCAAGCTTGTTGACCGGTATATTACGGACGAACAACAACGTACCTGGACCAGTAGACACGTTGACGAAACGAGCTTCGTTCTCGAAGCCAATGCGGGCGTTACGGGCTTAAATTACCAACGGCTAAAGGAAATTTTTTACCCGAATGAACCGTATGAAGTCATTGAGCAGGAATTAGCCGAAGAAATACAATCGCCCTGCGTAGCGGCACTGGGGTCGTTGATTGCCGATGAAAAAGCGCCCCTTATTCGGGGTGGGTTTATTTTCAATACGCCTGTTTCGCACCAGCTCAACCGGAGCAGTTTTGTGCTGGCAACCCTCTGGGATATTGCCTGCAGCATCGTTGAGAATTACAAAAGTCTGTGTGCCGTTTCACCCCACCAGCCCGATTATATCTGGGCCTGCGGAGGGGGCGTCGAAAGCCGGACACTACGTCAGTTTATCGCCAACCTGACCCAGAAGACAATTATCGTTCGGGATACATACCGGCAGGCTTCCGTGGTAGGGGGCGTATATGTGTGCAACGACGCGCTGGGTTTACCCGGTGTTGAGCAGACGATTCTCGAAGAGGTCATCCCACAATCGGAAGAAAGCATGAAGGCTCGGTATGATGAATGGAAAAGCGCACGACTCGCCTTCAAATTCCTGAACTGATGCCAGCAGCATACTTTATAGGCATAGATGTAGGAACGCAAGGGGTACGGGTTGTGCTGATAGATGAGAACGGCACGGTTCGGGGAAGCCAGGAAGAGGTCTTTCCGCTAACCGACCGCTCCCGTGAAGAACAATCACCCCAGCATTGGTGGTCCGCTTGCCTGCGTTGCCTGCGGATGATGCTGTATCCACTTAGGGGAACTATTGATTTGCAGAAAGTCAAAGCCGCAGCCGTAACCTCGACTTCGGGAACTGTGATTCCGCTGGATGAACGGAATGAGCCGCTTCATGACGCCCTGATGTACAGCGATCTACGTCCAGCACCCGAAGGCAAGCACTGTAAGGCGGTAGCTGAACAGTATCATGCAGGAGGGTATACTGGCTTCAATGCGTCCAGTGGCTTATCCAAAATGGTTTGGTTTGTCAGGCATTTCCCCCAGAAGACCAGCCAGATACGTACCTGGGTTCACGCGGCCGATTATATCAGCGGGATGCTCTGCGGTAATTTCCGGGTAACGGATTATACAAATGCGTTGAAATCGGGTTATGATGTTCACCAAGCTGAGTGGCCCGATTACCTGTTTGAACAGCTCCCGCTAAAACGGGAGTGGATGCAAACCGTTGTTCCTTCGGGAAAGCCTATTGGAACCTTACGCCATAAATTAGCGAATGAATTAGGCATACCCGAACTGATGGTCGTGGCTGGCATGACCGATGGATGTGCCTCACAGATCGCGTCGGGCGCCGTTCGGCCGGGTGACTGGAACACGACCATCGGCACTACATTGGTGGTCAAAGGGGTTACGACGCAGGAACTGAACGACCCGGAAGGTCGACTGTATAGTCACCGGCATCCAGAAGGATACTGGATGCCAGGGGGAGCCAGCAATATCGGTGCGGACTGGATAACGACCAATTTTAAAGAGCATCTTGCCGAACTTAATCAGGCGGCTGCGAACCTCATTCCGACTGCCTTTATCGCTTACCCATTGCGACAACAAAGCGAACGGTTTCCGTTTATTTCGGCAACTGCACGTGGTTTCGCGCCGGATGGCCTTTCGGATGCTGAATTATTTACGGCGAATATGGAAGGTGTCGCCTACGTCGAACGCTATGCCTATGAACTGATCGAAAGCCTCTCAGGCGAACGGGTGAACGCTATTTATACAGCCGGAGGAGCCAGTAACAGCGATACCTGGCTTACCATACGTAGTAATGTCCTGAAGCGTCCCGTTTATAAATGTACTCAGGTTACGGGTTCTGTTGGCGCGGCTATTCTGGCTGCTTCGCAAACGCATTTTCGCTCGCTCACCCAGGCCGCTCAAACGCTCACGAAGATTGAAAAAGAGGTAAAGCCGTCCGAAGAGCTCATGCTGGCCTATGACCGAAACTACGAACGTTTTATCCAGACACTTCAGGAAAAAGGATTTTTGACCTAAGAACAGAACGATGCTAACTGTGTATTTACTCCGGCATGGAGAAACCCGCTGGAATGCAGACGGAAATCGCTACTGTGGCGCTACCGATATTGGCTTAACCGACAAAGGAGTTCAGCAGGCTCATCAGGCAGCTAACGTATTGAAATTCATTTCATTCGATGCTGTTTATTCGTCCCCGTTGCAGCGAGCTACCCGCACAGCTCAGATTGCATCGGGTAAGTTGAATGAAGAGGTCATTAAAGACCATCGGCTGATCGAAGCCAATTTTGGTGACTGGGAGGGAAAAACTAAGGAAGAGTTTATTGCTGAAAATGCAGGACTTTGGGAGGCATGGTGCCTGGCTCCAGACCACACACGAGCGGGAGGAAACGGCGAAACAGCTATGGAGGTTGTGGATCGGGTGGACGATTTCTTTCAGGAGATTGCCAAAAAGCATCCATCCGGAACGATTCTGGTCTTCGCGCACAATGCCGTCAACCGGTTTTATATGGCCTGGAAGCTGGGAATGCCGCTAAAAAATTACCGGAAACTAGTTCAGGAAAATTCATCCATTACGCTGTTCAGCCTAGATGAGATGGGCGAGTTTAGCCTGCTAAAACTGAACAGTCGTTGAGATTGCCCCGAATGAGTCCATATTCCTAAAACGTACACAGCTGTAATCATGAAATCAAATCGAATTTTCAATGCATTGCTTATGCTACTGGTATTCAGCCAGGCTGGTATGGTAAAGGCGCAATCGATGAATCGACTGCCGATCAAGACGGTTCAGGATCTTCACGCCTTTTTCAGCTGGACGGGAAAAAAAGCGCCTATCATCAGTGGGCACCGGGGCGGAATGGTCAAGGGGTTTCCTGAAAACTCCATCGCTACGTTCGAGAATACGCTCAAACACACACCCGCTTTTTTTGAAATTGACCCGCGCCTGACCAAAGACAGTGTCATTGTACTCCTGCATGATGCTACATTGGACCGGACGACAACGGGTAGGGGCAAACTGTCGGATTATACTTGGGAAGAAATAAAAAAGCTTCGTCTAAAAGATGCAGACGGAAACGTTACGGAACACCGGATTCCTACCCTGGCAGAAGCTATTGACTGGGCCCGCGGGAAAACCGTTTTGAATCTGGACCGAAAAGATGTACCGTTTGCCATGACGACAGCAATTCTCCGAAAACACAAAGCCGATGCGTTTATGATGCTCACTGTTCATACCCCCGAACAAGCCCGGTATTATTACGATGACAACAAAAACCGGATGTTTTCCGTGTTTATAAAAAACAAGCAGGAACTGGACGCTTACGAAAAAGCGGGTATTCCGGCTGCCAACATGATTGCTTACATCGGTCCAACGGTTAAACCGGAAAACCAGGAACTGTATCGATTGCTCAATGCAAAAGGCATCATGTGCATGATTTCAGCCGCATCATCATACGATAAATTGTCGAGTCCAGAAGAACGAGCTGCCGCGTATCGGGCCATCATAAAAGACGGAGCCAGTATTCTGGAGTCTGACCGGCCCATTGACGTAGCGGAAGCGATTAACGACTTATTACCAGGCCAATCAGTACTATCGGGTTCGCCTAAGTAAAAACGAGTTCCGCACGGTGCGATAATTTCCATTACCTACTCAAATCATAGGAAGGTTAATTGAACGGTTTTTTGAATAGGGGTGGGGCTGTATGTCATCTGCACGGCAAAGCGACTACGTCCGTTTCACCGCATTAAAGCATATGTTACGGATTAGCGTTGACAGATATAAAAGAATTGTCAACGCCACTTTAATTCGAATCGGACGTTTTTCTGACCGGTGGCAAGGTAGGAGAAGAGTGTAAATAAGTAAAATCCGTTTTAATGTCTGGCAAACTCAGGGAAGGATATACTTTTTTTGACTAAGGCCTTTTTGTAGTTTTTAATCCTTCTTAGTTGAATGGGGACGCTAAGTGAATCGGCAGACGCCGGATGCGTTTGCCGGTGGCGGCAAAAAGGGCATTACACACAGCTGCTGCAACCGGTGGTAAACCCATCTCCCCTAATCCTTTAGGCGCTCGATGACTTTCGATGAAATGCACCTCGACCAGTGGTGCTTCGTTGATGCGTAACAATCGATACTGATGAAAATTCGTCTGATCGACAACCCCGTTCGTCAACGTTATCTGACCGAATAGTGCTGTGCTTAGCCCATCCAGTATGGCCCCTGTTACCTGTTGATTCGCTCCATTCAGATTGATAAGCTGACCACAATCAACTGCGGCTGTGATTTTATGCACCACTACCTGACCTGAAGCATTTACGGATACTTCGGCTACCTCCGCTACGGGTACACCGAAGGTAACATGAGCCGCCAGCCCCTGAAAATGCCCCCCTGCCAGTGACTTTCCCCAATTGGCTTTTTCGGTGGCCAGTTGTAGGACGGCTTTCAACTGCTGCGCATCGTAATCACCCCCATGATCGCGGTACTTCATAATCGCATGCTGACCGATTAGATCTAATCGGAACCTGAGCGGGTCTTTGCCAGCAGTGAAGGCCAGTTCATCCAGCATCGATTCAATGACGAAAGCCGTAGCGTTATGGCCCGGTGCCCGCCACGCACCTACTGGTATGGGTGACACTGGATTTTGATACTCCAGCCGAAAATGGGGCGTAAAACCGGCCGGTAATTCATCCGCAAAAACCTCTGTTATATGGGAGGGACGGGTTGACTTTCGAAACGCATACCGGGAGGTGGTCGACGCTTTCATATGCCAGGCCGTTAAATTGCCTCCTGCATCAAGGCCCGCTTTGACACGAAACATACCCGCTGGACGATAAAAATCATAACGCAGATCATCTTCACGGGTCCAAACCACCTGCACCGGGGCACCAACCTGTTTTGACAGAAGCACTGCGTCGACGACATAATCCGCATTTAACCGGCGACCAAATCCCCCGCCAGACCGGCTTAGATGAACGTTGATAGCACTCATGGGTAAACCTGTCAGCCGGGCGGCAAGGTTCTGGGCATCCGTAGGCACCTGAGTAGAGCCCCAGAGGTCGCAACGGTCGGGCTGGACATGAGCTGTATAATTCTGGGGTTCCATGGTTACATGGGCCAGTAAGGGCAACTCATAGTCGGCTTCTACCTGATAAGTCGCTGCCTGAAAAGCTGCCTCTGCATCGCCATCCTGTCGAATAACGGGTAGATCAGAGCGGTCTAACAGGGTCTGAAACTGTTGCCTAAGGTTGACCGTACTAATCAATTTATTGTCTCCCTCCTTCCAGATCACCTCCAGCGCCTTACACCCTTTCATAGCTGCCCATGTCGAGTTGGCCACGACGGCCACGCCCCCCACGCCCATTCCCGAGTCAGCTTGTGAGGGTAATTGAACAACGTGTTTTACGCCAGAGATTGCTTTAGCCCGACGATCATCAACGGAAAGCAATTGAGCCCCCCAATGAGGTGGTTTGAGCAAGCAGGCAAAGAGCATGCCGGGTATCCGTACATCCAGGCCGAATAGAGGTTTGCCTCGTACAATAGAAGTCGTGTCCGTTTCCCGAACGGAAGTACCGATCAGGGTAAATTCCTCGGATGGTTTAAGGACTGGGTTCTGTGGAATAGGTAATTGTGCTGCGGCAGCCGCCAGCTGGCCATAACTAATCTGTCGACCACTGGGCCGATGATGCACCTTGCCCCTGTCGGCAAAACAATCTTTTTTGTCCACATGCCATTGCCCGGCAGCGGCTATAACGAGCATATCCCGTACGGTGGCTCCTACTAGTCTAAACTCCAGGTAACAGGAGCGGATGGCATCACTACCGCCGGTAAACTGATCGCCATACTGCCTGGCTACAGGGGACTGTTGAATGCGTACCCTATCCCATTCGATGTTTAATTCTTCGGCCATCAGCATGGGTAATGACGTTTTGATACCCTGCCCAATTTCGGGTCGGGTCGCCATTATTGTCACCTGGTTATCTGGGCTAATTTTAATAAAGCCATGGAGTTCAATCGCTTCATTCTTTGTCGGGTTGGGGTGATCAGCCTGAATACGAAAGTCAAGTACAAGCACTCCTCCCGCCTTAAGGGAGACTTGAAGAAACGAGCGTCGGTTCATGGTCTGTGGTAAATGATCCAATTTTAGATAAGCCCAAAACAAAACTTACTCAATAAGTCAATCGTGCCTGTTCATCAAGACTGTCATGTTTTCTTCATCCTGGATGAATCTAAAGTCTGTAAAGTCCTTCCAGGAAATAGGTTCAGTATTTACTGAAAGCCTATTATGTGCTTGTTCATTAAAGACACACCAGTGAGTAGGTTCGTTGCTTTCCCCATTCAGGAATTATTCTTGTAATGCATGGGAAACGGATGCCAGTTGAAGGCGGTTAAAATTTGTTCCTATGATACGGTCATTTAACTGGACGAAAGTAGGGGAGGGAGTAAGAGGTTAATGACTAGAATAGTTTAATATCTGCCCAACACAATCTGTAAAATACAGACGACAACCTGAATATTATTCCATAAACCTGAGTACGAATGAATACCTTCAGGTATACAGCAAATAAAATTTTAGTAAGCTCAAGTAAGTGAAATCACAATTCCGCTGGTTGCTCTCACAACAACTAAACGATTTAATCTGCTGGGGAAGGCTGCGGTTAGATAGATAATCATCTGTATGTTTCGGCGAAAAACACTTATCGGGCTCCTGTGTAGTTGCCTCGCTCACTCATTTTTTGAATCAAGCCCACGCCAAATCGGTTGTTATGACCTTGACAATGGGTGGTGCGCCACCGCGAACTATTCGTCGATGCCAGGCTATCAAGGATCGGCAAGCCAAATGAGAAGTAGTCCTCCCACCTGCTTAAAGCACACCATCTGATCCCGATTGAGCTACCCGTGCGTTCGATTCATCAAATATCGCTGGCGGCAAAAAGTACATTACTTATCCTGGAGCCATTTAAAAAGGCCTTTTTTGCCATTATCAAGCCTTCGGTAAGAATATCAGAACGATTTCACTGAAATACAGACCAAAAATAGGATTCAGGTTAATGCTGCTCGATCACTTAGTGAATATAAATCTGCTTTGAAAAAATATTATTATATTATATGTGGGGTAAATTAAAAAAACTTTGTCTTAGAATTAGAACATTTTAAACTATAGCTTATTCACCTAACGACCAAATGGCTCTTGAGCTGACTTTCCAATAGGACAATTCCAGCCAACTCCGGGCAGGACTACCTATTAATTAACGCTTGAGCGGATGACGCAATCGTTGGTAAGTGATATAAATAAGACCTTTATGAATGAAGCAGTTCTGGCACTGCTTCATTACTGAGTTCGCTCAGGATCAAAGACGATCACGTTATTTTGATTTGCTTTTAGATATAAAAGCTTTAGCATCCGTAACAATGGTACATGAAGAGGAAGAAAGAGAAGAGTTTTCTTTTGAAAGAGAATCAATTCGTAACTCAAAGAATCTGCCAGAAACCAGGGTTTTTTCTGATGAATATTTCATTAAAACCTGTTTTGTTAACTCGCCAAAAGAGGGATTTGAGTTACTATTTCGAAAATACTATACAAACCTATGCAACCATGCAATTCGCTATGTTTATTCGAAAGAAATTGCAGAAGATATTGTTGCAGAAGTGTTTACAAATTTCTGGAATAACAAAATACATG
Organism: Spirosoma endbachense; assembly: GCF_010233585.1. Classification (NCBI taxonomy): domain Bacteria; kingdom Pseudomonadati; phylum Bacteroidota; class Cytophagia; order Cytophagales; family Cytophagaceae; genus Spirosoma; species Spirosoma endbachense. The sequence goes on along the minus strand of NZ_CP045997.1, from coordinate 5,924,909 downwards.
AAAATATTGAGTCTTCCTTTAGAGCATATTTATACATTTCGGTAAAAAACAGAGCTAATAATTATATAAAGCTTGAATTAAATCGTAATACAAACTTTGACAATTGCACTATCGATAGTCAAACTAATAATACAGTCCCTGTATTGCAACCGGATGAAATTACCCATTTTCACGAACTAAGCCAAAAGTTAGACATAGCTATCCAGCATCTTCCCCAGCAAGCGAGACGTGCCTTTCAATTAAACAGGCTGGAGGGAAAAAAATATAGTGAAGTTGCTTCTGAAATGCAATTGACGGTGAGTGCCGTTGAGCGACTTATAAGTAGAGCATTAGCGAAAATAAGGGAGGAATTAAATTCTCAGTATATATTAACTATATATTTGTTTTGCATTTTTTATTAGTGCATCAACCTGAATTTAAAAATACACTTGTCATGAAACCAATCTTAACAAAAAAAATAATATTCGATTATTTTGACGGGAAAACGACATCAATACAACGAAAATTTATTGAAGAATGGCTTAGGGATTCGGAGAATAAAGAATTATTTTTTCAATATTTAGATGAGTGGGAACATGGCCACCCTCAGTACATTTTTAACCTCGACAGTGGATTGAAAAAAGTATACCAGAATATAGCCAATCCAGTAAACGAAATCGAAGAGCTTGAATCATCAGGAAAAAATATTAGTTTCTACTCTTATTTTCAATGGGTGGCAGTTGCATCTATTGTTCTAACCTTCGTTTGGTTAGGATGGTTACGGTTAAGCAGACCATCTTTTGTTTCATATGGCCAACTTGTAAAAAATACCAAAGCACAAACAGGTGAAATTTATGAAAAAGAAAATTTTACTTCTAAGCCTATACTAATAAATCTGCCGGATAAAAGTTCTGTAATTTTACAGCCCAGAAGTAAAATCTGTTTTTCTCCCAGGCAATACAATAAAACAAAACGAGAAGTTATCTTATCGGGGGAGGCTTTTTTTGAAGTCCAGAAAAATTCTAAAAGACCATTCTTTGTATATGCTAATGAGTTAATAACTAAGGTATTAGGTACTAGTTTTTCAGTTAAAACTCAGCCCAAAACTTCTGAAATAGAAGTCATTGTCAAGACCGGGAAAGTTGCTGTCTTCTTGCAATATGATCAAGATAAAAATCAAAAATTAGAAAGTAATACCTTGAATGGGTTCGTCTTGAACCCAAATGAAAAAGTAAAAATAAATCGAAATAAATATAAAATCGATAACCCCGTTATTGTCGACCAAAAGCTGCTAGATCTTCCTATTCAACGATTTACATTTAACTTTGATGATACCCCGGCTATTGATGTACTTAAAAAATTAGAGGAAGCATATAGCATCAACATTGTTTATAATAAAGAAAAACTTGCTCATTGTAAGCTAACAGCGCACCTGTCAGATGAGCCACTTTCACAGAAGCTAGAATTAATCTGTACCGCTTTGGAAGCAAGTTATCAGGAAATTGACAATCAAATAATCTTAAAATCGAATGGTTGCAAGTGAGCAATCGAATACCGCGTTAGTTGTTCTATTTTCTTAAGCTCCTACTTTTTTTTGACCGACTTAATTTATTCCTACTCTCTAATCGAAAACTAAATAAATCCATGAAAAACCTGCTACGAATTTTTAGGGCAGAAAGTAAATTCCTGCAAATAGTATTCTTGCAGCTTGTTCTATCGGTAGTTTTTTGGGGCATATCCAGCGCTAATGGTGGATATGCTCAGGAATTACTCAATAAGCGAATTAGCCTGAAGGTCGAAAATCGATCCATCAAACAGGTTTTAAATGAGATTGAGAAATCAGCCGAGATTCGATTTATCTACAGTTCAAGCCTTATTCGATCAGAACGAAAAATAACGCTTACACTCGATAATTCAACATTAGGTGAAGTTCTCGAAAACATCCTTAAACCACTACAATTAGAGTATAAAGTATTAGGCAGACAGATCGTGTTAAATCGCGCTGAATTAAAAACAAGCTCTATTCAGAATGCAGGCCCAAGTTTGGTAATAGAAAATCCGGTCGATATGCCCATTAAAGGCACTGTGAAAGATGAAAAAGGCGAACCGATCATTGGGGCCAGTATCATTATTAAAGGCTTGAACAAAGGTACGACTACTGATGTTGACGGGAAATTTTTACTTTCTGTCCCGAACCAAAATGCTGAGCTGATTTTTAGTTTTATTGGATATGAATCGCAGAGTATTTCGGTTAGGAATAGGACAACTTTTGATGTTGTTTTAAAAACAGACTTAAAGCAATTAGACGAAATTGTCGTAGTAGGCTATGGCGAGATAAAAAAAACAGATTTAACGGGGGCTGTTGCGTCGATTCAATCAAAAGATATTACCCGAGCCAATCCAGTTGTTGCAGCTAGGGCTATTCAGGGGCAAGTAGCGGGGGCCACTGTAACCAAATCGAGTAATAAACCCGGTGCTGGCTATAGTATTACGATTCGTGGTGAAAACACGATCAATAACTCAACTGAGCCATTAATCGTCATTGATGGCTTGATTGGTGGAGACCTGAACAACCTGAACCCGAATGATATTCAATCGATGGACGTATTGAAAGATGCCTCCTCAACTGCCATTTACGGGGCACGGGGCGCCAATGGCGTAGTCATTGTCACAACGAAAAAAGGACTTTCGGGCAAGCCCAGAGTGAGCTATGATAGCTACGTTGGTCTGAAAACACCAGCACATATCCCCCGATTAATGAACGCTCAGGAGTTCTATAAGGCAACGTATACTGACCGCGTTCTGGAGGGTGCTACAGGAGCTACGTTTACAGTTGCCGAATTAGATAATATAAAAAACGGAAAATCAACCGATTGGGTAGGTTTGATTACCCACCAGGCACTTCAAATGAGTCATAATTTAAGTGTATCGGGAGGCAGCGATAAAACGACCTACCGTTTCTCGGGTGGGTATTTAAACGAAAATGGTAACGTGCTCTCTACAGGGTTTAAGCGCTACAACTTAAATGCAGGTTTAGATAGTAAGCTAGGAAATCGGTTCAAGGTAGGTTTCACCTCCTATTTGACGTACAGCAACCAGGATGTGGGCTCTCAGGAATCGTTACGGGGCGCTTACCGGGCTCGGCCAACGGGCGTAGCCTATTATAATGACATCGCCAATCCATCTGAAAACGGAGATATCAACGTTGATGGTCTTGCCTTTTGGATGGGGATAAACGATAAACAGGTACCAAATCCATTAGCCGATGTTGATCCAAACAACTCCAAGCTTCAAACGACTGTGATGACCGCTCTGGGCAATGCCTATGCCGAAGTTTCACTACTCAAAGGCTTAACCTTTCGCACATCATTATCAGCGTCCTATAGTGCGACAAAAATAGGTGATTTCAGAGGCCAATGGACAAAATCGCAGATTGGAGCCAAGCCAAGAGCCCAATATGATAATAAAACAATGGGCAATTATACGATTGATAATATACTGAACTATAATCTCGATTTAGGGAAGCATAAAATCTTAGTTACGGGCTTACAAAGTGCCTTTTATCAACGCAACGAAACCTATACGATAGCGGCTAAAGACCTGCCTTATGGGTCAGATTGGTATGCGCTGTCGACAGGAACAATTACTTCGTATGGCAGTACCCTTACCGAACGTTCGCTTCTTTCCTTTATGGGGCGGGTTAATTATGCATATAATGACAAATATTTATTGACCGTAACGGGACGTTCAGATGCGGCCTCGCAACTGGCAGAAGGTAATAAATGGGCATTTTTCCCGTCGGTAGCCCTAGCCTGGCGAATGGGCGATGAGCCATTTATCAGTAAGCTGAATGTGTTCTCCAACCTCAAAATGCGACTCAGCTATGGCCAGGTGGGTAATTCAACCGTCAACCCATACAGCACACAAGCGACATTACTCAACACAGGCTATGATTTTGATGGCACCGCTGCGTATGGATTTGCGCCTGCTACGTTGGCAAACAAAGATCTGCGCTGGGAACGAAGTAAGGAATTTAACCTGGGTATCGACTTTGGCTTCTTTAAAAACCGGATTGCAGCTTCGCTCGAATTATACAATCGGAAAACGGTTGACTTGATTCTCAACCAGAAAATTCCAACTGTAACCGGGTTTAGTCAGGTGGTAGCCAATGTGGGCACTATAGAGAATAAAGGTATTGAGCTTACCCTCAATACAGTCAACATTGCTAAAGATGATTTTAGCTGGAACACTACGTTTGCTTTCACGCTAAACAGGAACAAACTCCTGTCGTTGTATGGCGATGGTCAAACCGTTGATAAAGGAAACAAACTCTTTGTTGGCTCCCCTATCCGATCAAACTTTGATTATCAGTTTGCCGGTATCTGGCAAACTGCCGACAAAGATTTAGCCGCTAAATACAAACAGGAGCCAGGTTCAGTGCGGGTAACCGATCAGAACAACGATGGCCAGATTTCGTCGACCGATGCCATCGACGACCGGGTAGTACTTGGTACGCAACTGCCCAACTGGATTTTGGGAGTTACCAACCGCTTCAAATACAAAAACCTGGATTTCTCTTTCTTTACGTATTATCGAAATGGCGTTCAATACAACAACAGCACCCTGTCGGGAACTTTTGGTGAAATGAACAGCACGCGGTATAACAAACTGGCGTCGCTGGATTACTGGCGGAGTGATAATCCATCCAATACCTATTTTGGCGTCGTAGCGGCCAATCCTTACCGGAGCGCCATCAATTATCAGGATGCCAGCTTTCTACGAATTTCTGACATTACGCTGGGCTACACCTTACCCAGAAAAGCACTCGATGGCCTGAAAATTTCAAATGCTCGTTTTTATACGCAGATCCTGAATCCATTTGTGTTCACCAAGTTCACTGGATTTGACCCTGAATTTAATTCAGCAATCTATCAGGATGATGTCCCATCTGCCGTCTACTCGTTGGGCGTAAATGTCAGCTTCTAACCTCGAACCCACTAACAGAACCACAATGAAATCAATACGATATATACGGTTCAACATGTTCACCATCACACTGATGTGTATGGTTGTAACTGGTTGTAAAGAGGACTTTTTGGTTGAAAAACCAGTGACTACCCTCACAACCGACGTTTATTATTCAACAGAAGCTGGCTTCGAAGATTTAGTCAGATCGTGCTATCCGTTGTTGCGAAATATTCACCAGGCTCGCACCCTTGTTTTAAATGGTACGGATATTTTTTCACAGACTGGTTTTAGCGATCCAAAGTTTGCAACTCTAACGACTAGTGCTCTGGAACACTACGATGTTCGACTGAATGCTACATTAACCGATTTGCAAACCCTCTGGACGTTACTTTATGCCGAAATCGCCCGCACCAATACCGTCGTTAGTCGCGCTGATGGTATTTCAACCATGACGGCTGATGCCAAAGCCGTGCGGGTTTCGGAAGCTAAGTTTTTACGAGCGTTATCTTATTTCTATCTGGTTCAACAATGGGGTGATGTGCCCATGCCACTTACCGAAACACTCAGCCCGAGTAAAGACGCAAAGCGGGTAGCTTCAGCAGATGTATACAAACAAATCCTTACTGACTTAGTTGACGCAGAAACGAAACTCCCGGTTACGGCCGGTAATTACGGTCGGGTCACAAAGGGGGCTGCTCAGTTTTTACTTTCCCGCGTCTATCTAACGCGAGGCTGGAACTTCAACAATTCGCTGGGTGGTTCGGCTGCCGATTTTGATCTGGCTCTCCAATATGCCGATAAAATCATCGATGCTTATCCGTTGGCAACCACCTACAGCTCATTGTTTCCGACGCGTTCAGAAAATCCGCTGAAACAATACACGGGTGCTCAAAATGATAAAAACCCTGAAATCGTTTTTGCCGTACAGTATAACCCCGATGTGTTGACCAATAAAACTGACCCGGCTTTTACGCAGGATGTTGCTGGTGGCAACAATTTACATTCTGTTTTTGGAGGTAGTGGTGATAGCTATCCGGGTACAAAAGGCAGAACAACGGATTACAACCGGTATCAACCCTATCATGTGACCAATCCGGCAATGTATCGACTCTTTGACCCGGAGAATGACTCCCGCTACGATCTTAATTTTGTGGAAGTGGGTTATGCCTTATTACCTGTCGCCGGGTTTAAACCGCTGCCTGTCGTTAATCCTAACCTTAAAATTGACATAAAAGCAGGCGACACCGTTGTGTATTTCCGACCCTGGAATAAACCTGCCGTTTCATTAGCCGATCGGGGAGTTGATCTGGGTGGTAAAAAGAATTATTCAGTTGTGAATGTCGATGAATACAGCGGTGGGTACGGATTCGTGAACGGAAGTGCCGTAAACGTGAGTGGGTTTCCAGGCGACCAGCCTTTGATGTGGAAATTCTGGCAGCCGGGCATAGCCTACGGCGATGCATTTGGCACCTTCAACGAAGCCATTTTCCGGTCGGCAGAAGCGTATTTAATGGCTGCTGAAGCCATTGTAAAAGGAGCGAAAGGTGGTAAGCTAGGCGGTGCAGAGGTCTATTATAACAAAGTGCTGGACCGGGCATTGGTCAAAAAAGGAATTGATCCGCAATGCGCGAAGAGTCCGGAGAATGTTAAATCACTGGAAGCGGTGTCGTATCGTGCCACATCAGCGAATATAACGATAGACCTGATTCTAGACGAACGGGCCCGCGAATTGATGGGTGAGTATTCAAGATGGTTCGACTTGAAACGGACCGGCAAACTGGTTGAACGGGTAAAAAAATATAACCCTTGGGCTGCTAAAAGTGCCTCGATAGCAGATAAACACAATCTGCGGCCAATTCCACAAGGTGAGATCGACTTGTCGTATCCTGCCATGCCGCAGAATCCCGGTTATTAAGATTAGCTAAGAGACAATCGATAGCGCGAACGTCCGCTCGGCGGCCCGGCTCGTTCGTGCTATCGCAGACACAACCCCATATATAGAATGAAATTTACTCTCTCACTAGCCTTATTTTCACTTCTTGCAATCAATTCCTTTGCCCAGGCAAAATGGATAGACCTCTTTAATGGAACCGATCTAAAAGGCTGGGTAAAGCGCAATGGCAATGCTGACTACAAGATTGTTAATAAAGCGATTGTCGGCGTTTCGCAGATGAACACGCCCAATACATTCCTGTGTACAGAGGCAACCTACGGCGATTTCGTACTGGAGTTGGATGTTAAAGTGGATCCGGGTTTAAATTCTGGCATTCAAATCAGAAGCCTGAGTGACCCTTCAATTATGAATGGGCGTGTACACGGTTATCAGGTTGAAATCGATCCGGGCGACCGGGCCTGGAGTGGCGGCATTTTCGACGAATCCCGGACGGGCTGGCTCTATCCGTTGTCGATCAACCCTCAGGGGCAAAAAGCGTTCCAGGTTGGGCAATGGAACAAGTACCATATAGAAGCCATTGGTCCCCGACTAAGAACCTGGATCAACGGAATCCCCTGCGCGAATCTGCTTGACTCACAAACAGCCCGTGGAATAATTGCCCTACAGGTTCATCAAATCAAAAAAGAAGAACAAAAAGGACTTACCGTTCAGTGGCGAAATATCCGAATTGCAACCGAAAACCTGAAGGATGCCGTTTGGCAAGGTGGCGATGCCATTGACGAAGTAAACTACCTGCCCAATCAACTGTCAGACAACGAGAAGCGAAAAGGCTGGCGTTTGCTTTGGGATGGCAAAACATCCGCAGGCTGGCGAGTAGCCAACGGCGATGCATTTCCTAAAGAAGGTTGGTCTATTCGGGATGGCGAATTGATCGTCCTGGGGTCTAAAAAAGATAGTCTACGTAAGGGTGGAGATCTTATCTCCGATCAGGCATTTGTAAACTTTGAATTAGAACTCGATTTTAAGGTATCAACAAAGGGTAATAGTGGCGTAAAATATTTCGTGGTTGAAGACCGGACCAAAAAGCCGGGCACCGGCTTAGGCCCTGAATTCCAGATTCTGGATGATAAAGAGCACCCCGATGCCAAAGAAGGTGTAAACGGCAACCGTACAACCGGCTCGCTCTATGACCTCATTACCGCTGAAAACCTCTCGGAAGGCACGACAGCAAGACGAATGAACCCGCCGGGAAAATGGAACAAACTACGAATTAAAGTCAGTGGTGGTCATGTTGAACATTGGCTTAACAACCTCAAAGCGGTAGAATACGACCGATATTCTCAGATATTCCGTAATCTGGTAGCCAAAAGCAAATATAAAACGTATCCCAATTTTGCCCAGGCAACATCCGGACATATCCTGTTCCAGGATCATGGCGATGAAGTACATTTCAGGAGTATAAAGATTCGAGAGTTTTAGTGAGGTATTGAGTCTGTTTTTTTGCCTTTGTCATTCCGACGAAAGGAGGAATCTCAACTTACAGAATAGTCGAGCTTAACCAGGCCGCCGAAGCGCATTCCTCCTTTCATCGGAATGGGCAGAAACTGCTCTCAATCAACGCTTTTCAATAATGAATAGACGGAATTTTGTAACACTCAGCGCAACGTCTCTTTGCTTGCTTCCGGCACTGGGATTTAAGAGGTTTGCCAACCGGGTTCCCGCCAAACCCGAGTGGCTGCTTGAGTGGATAAAAATCAACGACCAGCAACTGGCCAATTATAAACCCATCAAGGTAACGGACCCGGCTAATAAGTTTGTGGGTGGCTACATGAACGATATGGATATGCCGAATCCACATTCGACGAGCGGGTTTATTATGCGGGCCAGCACGCTAGTTGCCTGCCCGGAATCCACTCACTACCAATCGAAAGAGTTACTGAAAGAAGTGGAGGCTGCGGCTCGGGCTTTGCTTAAGATGCAGCACGAAGATGGCACGATTGATTTATTGGACACCAATTTCCATTCAACGCCCGACACGGCTTTCCTGTTAGAAAATATTGTTCCGGCCTATAAGTTCCTGAAGCAGGCTACTATCAACGGTTCGGAAACAATCCTCGATTTACTAAAGGCGTTTTTGAAGAAGGCGGGCGACGCTTTGAGCGTAGGTGGAATTCATACGCCAAACCACCGCTGGGTCGTATCGGCTGCTTTAACCAAATTAAACGAGGTATTTCCCGATCCCCGGTATACCAAACGCATCGATCAATGGCTCGCCGAGCATATTGACCTGGACCCCGACGGGCAATTCAATGAAAAGAGTACTAACACGTATTCGCCCATCGTCGATCGGTCGTTGATCATCATGGCCCGAGGCCTGAAAAAGCCAGAACTGTTTGAGCCGGTTCGCAAAAACTTGATGATGACGCTTTACTACGTTCACCCGAATGGCGAGGTTGTGACGGAGGCATCGAACCGGCAGGACAAGGGTACCATAGGCAACATGGCCAACTATTATTACTGCTATCGTTTTATGGCCCTGCTCGACAAAAACGGCGAAATGGGTGCTATGTGTCGGTTAATCGAGAAGACTTGTGCTAAAGAGCAACTGGCGGGCTACCTCAATTACTTTCTGGAAGACCCAACGCTCTGGAACGAACTCCCCGCCAGCAAACCCTTACCGACCAACTACGCCAAAGCCTTTCCCTATTCAGGTGTAGTTCGTATTCGGCGCGAAAATTGGGATAGCACCCTATTGTCGAACAATGCCAGTTGGCTCACCTTTCATAAGGGGAATGCCGTTTTGCAGGGTATGCGGGTGGCGGCTTCATTCTTCGGAAAAGGGCAGTTTGATTCAGCCAAGATAGCACAGCAGGGCGATACCTGGGTTATGCAGAAATCACTCGATGGCCCTTATTATCAGCCGTTTTCCAGCGACAAGATTGACCCGAACGGTGAGTGGGACAAAATGCCAAAGGCCAATCGCAGGCAGAGCGAAGTCCAAAAGCTTGACACGACGGTGAAAATAAAGGAAACAGCGAATGGATTGCAAATTGCTATCGATATAGTGGGTACAGAAGGGGTTCCGGTAGCACTTGAACTCATTTTTAGGGCGGGCGGTACGCTGGCTGGCGTAACAAAACACGCAAAGAAAGACAATGCCTATCTCTTATCGGGCCAATCGGGCTCGTATACGGTTGGTCCTGATAGTATCAAATTCGGACCGGGGACAGTCGAACACAAAGGCGTGCAGCTACGGGGAGCCCTTCCGGCTATGGATACGCCAACCGTTTATCTAACTGGGTTTACGCCGTTTCACCATACATTTTCCCTTTCGTGATAGTAAACTCAACATGCATAAATTTTCAACGTTTTTCCTCTTCTTATTGGCTAGTATTGGCGGTAGAAACAGCCATTTATTGGCTCAAAAAAACACCAGGCAACCCGTAGATTGGGTGAACCCGCTGGTTGATGCCGCCAATTCGCGCTGGTTCTTTTTTAATTCAGCCACCCGGCCATTCGGTATGGTCAACTTAAGTCCTGATAATGCCATTGATGCAGACTGGAATGCGGGCTATCGGTATGAAAAAGACAGCATTAAATGCTTTAGTCATATTCACTGCTGGCAGTTATCAGGTATTCCGGTACTGCCCACAACCGGTGAGTTTAAGGGCCATTTAGGATCAAATCAATACGGTTCCCGCTATTCGCATGCTATGGAAGTTATAAGAGCCGGATACCATAAAGTTGTTTTAGATGCATACGGCATTACGGCCGAACTGACCTCAACCACACGCGTTGGCTTTCACAAATACACCTTCCCCAAGTCAGACCTGAGTCATATCCTTTTCGATTTTTCGACCTTTTTGGGACCTTCGGATACGCAGAAAGGTCACGTAAAAAAGGTAAGTGACCAGGAACTTGAAGGGTACGCCATTATGGCTCCAACGGTTCGTCGACCCAAAACACTGACGGTTTTCTTCGCTGCTACATTCGATAAACCGTTCGAGTCATTCAGAGGTTGGCGTAACGGGAAACTGGAAGAGATAAGCAATGAGATTGATGGCGAACGGACGGGTGTATACGTTAGCTTTAAAACTCAGGCGGGCGAAGTCCGAAAAATGAAAGTCGCCATTTCGTACGTGAGTACAGAACAGGCAAGGCTCAATCTCAATACCGAATTGCCGCACTGGGATTTTGACCACACGGTCCAGGAAAGCAGAACGGATTGGAACAACTGGCTGAGCCGAATCGAAATAGAAGGGGGCACTGAAACCGAATGCAGTCGCTTCTACACCGACTTATGGCACGCTTTGCAGGGTCGACGTATAGTGTCGGACGTTAACGGGAAGTATTCCGATATGACAGGCCCGCAACAACGCATTGGCCAGATACCGCTAGATGCACAGGGCAAGCCTAAATACACGCACCATAATTCGGATTCTTTCTGGGGTGCGCAGTGGACGATCAATACCCTTTGGCATCTGGTATACCCCGAAGTAACTGAATCCTTTGTCAATTCGATAGTGATGATGTATCAGGATGGCGGGCTTATTCCACGGGGCCCTGCGGGTGGCAACTATACCTATGTGATGACCGGGGCCGCTACAACCCCTTTCATAGTCAGTGCCTATCTAAAGGGGATTAAAGGGTTCGACATTGCCAAAGCCTATGAAGGTCTGCGCAAAAATCATTTTCCCGGTGGCATGATGAGCAAAGCGGGGTATGAACACAACACGTTCAAGGGTGGTGGCATCGAATATTATATAGAGCGAGGTTACGTGCCGCACCCGTTGAGTAAAACCCGCTATGGATTCCATCAGGACGGCTCCACCCAAACGCTGGAGTATGCCTATCAGGATTATACGCTGGCACAGATGGCTAAAAAATTAGGAAAGAATGATGACTATGCCCTGTTTATGAAACGGGCAGAAAACTATAAAAAGATCTGGAATCCCGAAATAGGCTGGATGTGGAACCGAACGCTGGACGGGAAATGGGCCGAACCCGTCGATATTTTACGGTACGATAATGGCTGGGAAGAAGGAAACGCAGCCCAGTTTACATGGTTTGTGCCGCATGATGTGCAGGGTTTAATCAAGTTGATGGGCGGTCGGGAAGCTTTTACGAATAAGCTAAACAGTTCGTTTGAGACAGCAAAAAAACATGATTTCGTTTCGGGGAAATCGCACGATAAAGAAACACTGGAGGAATTACGACGGGTGTTCCTCAATTACGGCAATCAGCCGAGTATTCAAACAGCCTTTTTGTTCAACTATTCGGGTGCGCCCTGGCTCACCCAATACTGGTCGCGGCAAGTGGTTGAGAAAGTGTACAGCGGTATATCGCCCAAATACGGCTATAGTGGAGATGAAGATCAGGGGTTGATGGGTAGCTTATCTGTCCTGATGAAAACAGGAATCTTCTCAACAAATGGCGGCACATCAGCGAAGCCCTTTTATGAAATCAGCAGTCCAATTTTCAACAAAATCACCATTCATCTCAACCCAGCCTATTACAAAGGGAAGCAGTTTGTGATCGATGCCAAAAACAACTCGACCCAGAACCTCTACATTCAATCTGCCCAATTGAACGGCAAGACCCTTAACCAACCGTGGATGACACATGAAACCGTCGTAAATGGTGGAACTCTAACCCTGCAAATGGGAGCGGAACCAAATAAATCCTGGGGAAGCCAGGCGAAAGATGCCCCCGAATCCATGTCGTCGAAGTAGCATTTGTAGCGCGGCCGGGCTGGCGCACCAGCCGAAAGTAGCGCTACTAAATAAGAAATCCTTATTTTCGTAATTCTAGCTAGATGGCAAAACTTCATTTACTATTGCTTGCATTCATAGGCACGACGGTTGCTTATGCTCAGAAAACCACCACCATCTGGCTGGACGGTCTATCCATTAAATCGTTCTCGGAAGGTATACCCGCCGTGCTGCCAAAAACAAATGCGGCTGGCGATTCGATGCGCATTAATCGCCGGTATTTCAACCACGGTGTTGGCGTGAATGCGACAAGTATACTTGCGTTTTATCTGGATGGGAAAGCCACCGAATTTTCGGCGCTGGCGGGTGTAGACGACAAAGGCAACAGGGATTTGCCTCATACGTTTTACGTCGTTGCCGACCGTAAAATTTTGTTCGACAGTGGAGAAATGCGTCTGGGTGACGCACCTAAACCTGTAAACGTGAAACTAACCGGAGTTAAGCGGCTGGGATTATTAGTGAAAGTCGATGATGATGGTCGTACCAAAGTGTATTCCAACTGGGCCAATGCACAGCTGGTCATGCTGGGCAATCATCTTCCTGAAAACATACCCAATTCAGATGAAAAATACATTCTGACACCGGCTTCTCCTAAAACACCAAGAATTAATTCGGCCACCGTTTTCGGCGCTACGCCTGCCAATCCGTTTCTGTACACCATAGCCGTAACTGGCGATCGGCCCATGCAATTTTCGGCCAGAGACCTTCCCAAAGGCCTTTCTATAGACGAAAACACGGGAATCATCACAGGCAAGGTAGCAGAGCGAGGCAGGTACAAAGCGACCGTGATAGCAAAAAATGCACTCGGTGAAGCCACCCAAAAGTTGACTATAAAGATTGGCGATACCATCGCACTCACGCCCCCAATTGGCTGGAATGGCTGGAACTCCTGGGCCAGAACTATCGACCGGGAGAAGGTAATTGCCTCGGCCGACGCGATGGTGAAAATGGGATTACGTGACCACGGCTGGACCTATATCAACATCGATGATGCCTGGCAGGGAAAGCGGGGAGGGAAATTCGGAGCGATTCTCCCAAATGAAAAATTCCCCAGGTTCAGGGAAATGGTAGAGTATGTTCACAGTTTGGGTCTGAAAGTGGGGGTATACTCCACCCCGATGATCACTAGTTACGCGGGCTACATCGGTGGGTCTTCTGATGTTGAAACGGGTCAGGTAACGGATTCAATTGTTGCTAATAAACGCGCCTTTCGCTACGTAGGAAAGTACCAGTTTGACGCCAATGACGCCCAGCAAATGGCCGATTGGGGCATCGACTACCTCAAATACGATTGGCGTATCGAAGTTCCGTCAGCTGAGCGCATGTCGGTGGCCTTAAAGAAATCGGGCCGCGATATTTTATACAGCATTTCTAATTCAGCCCCTTTTGCCAATGTGAACGACTGGGCTCGTTTGACCAATTCCTACCGCACTGGCCCTGATATTCGCGACAGTTGGAACAGCCTGTTCGTGTCGGCCTTTACACTCGATAAATGGGCACCTTATGGTGGCCCAGGTCATTGGAACGACCCCGATATGATGATTGTCGGCAACGTCACTACTGGTACACAGCTCCACCCCAGCCGACTAACGCCCGATGAACAATATAGCCACGTCAGCCTATTCAGCCTGTTAGCAGCCCCATTACTGATCGGCTGCCCCATCGAACAACTCGACGCCTTTACCCTGAATCTGCTTACCAACGACGAAGTCATTGCCATTGATCAGGACCCGCTGGGTAAATCGGCCAGGTTGGTGATTAATGAAAATGGCCTGCAGATTTGGCTCAAGCCGCTGGAAGACGGCTCGTATGCCGCTGGCCTGTTCAACGTCGGGGATTTCGGTAAAACGCCGGAATCGTATTTCAGGTGGGGCGATGAAAAAACAAAATCATTCATAGTTGACTTTGCCAAAGTAGGTCTGAAAGGTAAATACAGGCTTCGCGACGTGTGGCGACAAAAAGACCTTGGCCCCTTTACAGACTCATTTAAAACGGATATACGGCATCACGGCGTTGTACTACTGCGGATGTTTCCGGAAAAACAACCTTAAATCAGTTAGAAAAATGACGAGGAAAAGACCACTTAAACAAGCATTTGCCTTATTAGTCGTGCTTTCGATTTTTATGGTAGGTTTCAGGCTCATCCCGTTTGACGAACCCAGAATTTCACTGGGAAACTATACAATAGAAGACGGTTTTCAGTTGCGTGTGATTGCTTCCGAATCGCTCCTGAAAGCTCCCGTCAGTATGGATTTTGATGATAAAGGTCGAATGTGGGTGGTCGAAATGATTGGTTATATGCCCAACCTCGAAGGGATCGGTGAGGAAGAACCGACCGGCAAGATTTCTATTTTAGAAGATGCTGATAAAGATGGCGTGGCTGACCATGCCAAGGTATTTTTAGATAAGCTCGTTCTGCCAAGGGGGGTGGCACATGTATATGGTGGACTATTGTATATAGATGGCCCCAAACTCTGGTTTGTCGAAATAAAAAACGACAGGCCCGGTAAAAAAACGTTGGTTGACCCGGTTTATGCCGAAGGTGGAAATGTAGAGCATTCGTCCAACGGGTTGATGATGAACATTGACAATTGGATTTATAACGCCAATTATAATTTCAGGTACCAGTTGAAAAATGGCAAATGGCTGAAAGAACCTACCTCAGCACGTGGCCAATGGGGAATTACAAAAGACAATTTCGGGAGGCTTTATTACAATAATAACTCCACCAATTTACAAGGGGATTATGTGCTGCCCAACAAAATAATCAGGAACAAATATTTTAAACCGTCAATCGCTGAAAATAAACGATTAGGTGCCAATAGGGTCTATCCGATTCATCAAACATCCGTAAATCGGGGCTATCAGTCTGGCGTTCTAGATGAAAAAGGTTTTCTAAAAGACGTCACTGCCGCCTGTGGGCCATTAGTGTATAGAGGTGGTATTTTTCCGGAATCCTACAATCAAAATGCGTTTGTCTGTGTTCCCGAAGCCAATCTGATCAAGCGAAATGTTCTACATTACAAGGGCCTTCAAATAACTGCTAGCCAGGCAATCGAGGGGAAAGAATTTATAGCCTCAACAGACGAAGGTTTCCGTCCGGTAAATTTGTTTAATGGTCCCGATGGCGCCATGTATGTGGTCGATATGCACAGGGGCATTATCCAGCACAAGGCTTATATTTCCCAATACCTCACCGAACAACTAGCGGGTAAAAAACTGGATACATTACAAAATGCAGGACGCATTTTAAAAGTAACCAGCAAAACAATAAAGCCCAATCCAATACCAGACTTGTCGAAGGCTTCCAGCAGCCAATTGGTGGCCTTGCTTAGCCATTCAAATGGCTGGTTGAGAGACCGTGCCCAGCAACTGTTAATCCAGAAAAAAGACCGTTCGGTTATCCATCAATTAATCAAATTGACCAGCCTAACGAATTCATTTTCAACGGCTATTCATGCACTTTATGTGTTAGATGGCCTAAACGCCCTTTCGTTTGAAAGTCTGAGTGCTCTTGTCAACCAATCAAAAAATCCCGAAACGATTGCCCATGCTGTAGGTCTTTTAGAGCGATTTTCCGCTAGGCAACACGTTGCTAAAATGAAAGCAATAAGCACGCAGTTACTAGCTCAAAATAATGAAACAATAGATCTTTATCTGTCTATGTCGCTGAGTCCCTGGCTCAACTTATCGGAAGCTACTTTTTTGCCAGTCCTCTCAGAAATAGAAAAAAAACACGCAAGTCAGGGCATTTTTCAGGAAGCGATAACGAGCGGGCTTGGTGGTAAAGAAGAGGTGTATCTAACGTCGATGAATCCAACCGATCTGCTGAAAAAGGATTTAACAACAGCGATAACGAACCGGCAGAAAAAAGAGTTAAACCCCATTTTCGTACTAGAAAAAAATAGTGTCGATAATCGAACGAAAGGCTTAAAACTGTTCAGAAGTATTTGTGCCACTTGCCACGGTGCCGATGGTAAAGGTATTCAGGATTTGGCACCGCCACTCAAAGGCTCCGAATACATTGATGGTTCGATGAAACGACTGGCTTCCATCATTTTACATGGAGTAAGTGGTCCTATTCACGTAAATGGCAAGTTGTACCAATTAAACAACGAAATGCCAGCGCTGATCAATAACAAGGAAATTAGTGATCAGGATATTGCCGACATAATTCGATTTACTCAAAACGCATTTGCGAAAGCAGGCAAAGGCATTTCTGCTGATGATGTCAAAAAAATGAGAGATAAGAAACCTTCAGGAAGCGGCATTTTCACCGAAAAACAATTGCTTGAAAGTGATTTTGAGAAATAATAAATCATGCTATCGATCTGAGAGTCAGGTGGTTAGCCGGAGTTCTTCTATTGAAAAGTGATAACCACAATAAAATTGCAACCTTTTTAAGAGCAGTACACGACAGGCAGTAAAAACTGACTAACCCAAGATGCCCAAATTCTTTACTATTCTTGGTCTGTTTATCTCAATTGGCGTCTATGCCCAAAAGACAACCATTGTCTGGCTGGACGACCTGCCTATCCAAACTTACTCGGAAGGCATTCGACCGGTACAGGCAAAGAGCAATTATAGCCATGATACGCTAGGTATAAATGGCGTGAAGTATTCAAGAGGACTGGGTGCCCAGTCTCCTTGTGTACTGGCATTTGCCCTTGATAAACAGGCTAAACGGTTTTCGGCGTTGATTGCTGCGGATGATTTAGGCAATAAAGATATTCCGCTTACTTTCTATGTACTGGGTGATGGAATAGTGCTGTTTGAAAGCAAAGCGATGAACATTGGTGATGAGCCCATTCCGGTGGAAGTTGATCTGACAGGGATAAAGCAATTAGGGCTTTTGGTAACCGATAAGATAGGCGGCATTGCAAACAAAAAAACGTACTGTAATTGGGTGAATGCACAAGTGGAAATGATAGGAAATGCATTGCCCGAGCATGTAAAAAGATCGGACAAACAATATCTGTTAACACCTCCATCATCTCAAAAACCAAGAATCAACTCGGCGAATCTGTTTGGTGCAACCTCCGGTAACCCTTTCCTATATACCATTGCTGCAACGGGCGACCGACCCATGCAATTTTCGGCCAGCGGGCTTCCTAAAGGGCTTTCGTTGGATGAAAAAACAGGAATTATTACGGGAAAAGTAGCGCAGCGAGGTACGTATGTAGCGACGCTCAACGCAAGAAATGCTTTGGGCAAAGCCACCAAACAATTAACCATCAAGATTGGCGATACCATTGCCCTCACCCCCCCAATTGGCTGGAATGGCTGGAATGCCTGGGAAACTCAGATCGACCGAGAAAAGGTCATTGCCTCCGCCGACGCGATGGTAAAAACTGGTTTACGTGACCACGGCTGGACCTATATTAACATCGATGATGCCTGGCAAGGCGTGAGAACAGGGCCGCTAACTGCTCTTCAACCGAATGAAAAGTTTCCAAAGTTAAAGGAGATGGTGGATTACATCCACTCGCTTGGATTGAAATCGGGACTTTATTCTACGCCCTATATTTCAAGTTATGCGGGGTACGTCGGCGCCGGATCTGACTTTGAAACCGGCGGTGAAACACATGAGTCAATTATCGCCAACCGACGGGCATTCAATCATATACCCAAGTACCGTTTTGAAGCCAACGACGCCCGGCAAATGGCTGAATGGGGGATTGATTTCCTGAAATATGACTGGCGCATTGACGTCAATTCGACCGAGCGAATGTCTACTGCCCTGAAGCAATCAGGACGGGATATCGTGTTTAGTATATCCAATAATGCCCCATTTGAAAAAGTAACGGATTGGGCCCATCTATCAACTATGTATCGTACTGGCCCCGATATAAAAGATAGCTGGACAAGCCTTTTTCTGACGTCATTTTCACTTGACAGATGGAGCGAGTTTTCAGGCCCTGGTCATTGGGCCGACCCTGATATGATGATTGTAGGCAAGGTGTCTATCGGGCCTGTCCTGCACGATACCCGCCTAACTCCCGACGAACAGTACAGCCATGTCAGTTTGTTCAGCTTGTTGGCGGCTCCGCTGCTGATCGGTTGCCCCATTGAGCAATTGGACGCCTTTACCCTGAATTTGTTGGCAAACGATGAAGTCATTGAGATCAATCAAGACCCAATGGGTAAAGCCGCAAGGCTAGTCAAGGATGAAAATGGCGTCCAAATTTGGATTAAACCGTTAAAAGATAGCTCGTATGCCGTCGGCGTGTTTAACACAGCAGACTTTGGCAAAACACCCCAATCGTACTTCCATTGGGGCAACGAAACAGCGAAATCATTCACGTTTGATTTCGCTAAAGTTGGCCTGAAAGGTAATTACAGGCTGCGTGACGTATGGCGGCAGAAAGATCTGGGCACTTTTACCAAATCGTATCAAATCGACATTCGACATCATGGTGTGGTCATGTTGAAGCTGGTTTCAAGTAAGTAATATCAAAAGGTTAAGTGTCAAGGCCATGAAAAACGTACTCATCCTCATTGCCATTTATTTTCTCCATGTTGATTTCGTATGTGGGCAATCGAACACGACTAGTGATGCTATTTTTGTCAGAAAATACACCTACGAAACGTTGTCATCGTATCAGAAACAGTTGTTCGAAGACTTTCTGACGGATGAAATCCCAATAGGCAAAAAAGTTACTGATGTCTTAACCAACCACACCAGTCTGAGGAACAAAACGCGCCTGGCAGAGGCTCTTTTATTTCGCAACAAACCGGGCGATAAGGAGAATGCAGCCGAGATTCTGACCTGGGTTCTGAAAAATCAGTATCGCGACGAGAAGACGAAAATCTATGGAATCTGGAAAACGACTATCGAGGACAACAAGTTTGACCAGAACTGGCGGGAATTCATCGGCTGCGACCTAATCATCATTCATCAAAAATACCGCTCGCTTTTACCAGCCGCTATTTTGAAAGAAATTGAAATGGGGCTGATTCATGCCGCCCGTGGTGCCCTGAAACGGAATGTCGCTCCCGATTACACCAACATCTCCATTATGAGCTCATTCCTGATGCATTACGTGGGTACAGCGTTTAAGATAGAAGAGCTAAAAGCGGCAGGATTACAAAAAGCCAGTACCATTTTTAAGCTCTACCAATTACACAAAACGTTTAGTGAATACAACTCCCCAACCTATTACGGCGTCACGCTGATTGCCATTGCGTTCTGGCGGGAACTGGCATTTTCGCCCGAAATAAAGCAAATGGGGCAGACACTTGAACAGGAGTTTTGGCATGAAGCTGCGACCTTCTATAACCCCAATCTTAAAAACATGCCCGGTCCTTATTTTCGGGGCTACGGCATGGACATGCAGAAGTACTTTTCGATCATGGGTATCTGGATTGCCATTGCCGTTGATAATGCAAGGCAAGCACCAATGCCAGCGACAACAAATTGGCCGAAATATGGCGAAATGAGCAATCTTGCTCCAATTTTCAATCTTGGTCTGGCCATTCCGAAAACTGATCTGGCGAAACTTAAAGGGTTCGCTATCCCGCAATTTATCAGTCGAACGGTTCCTAACACGTACGTAGGTGACAGCCTCAAGCAGGTCACGGCCACGATTTATAAAGACTGGATGATGGGCGGCCTGTGGGGGAATCGACGAGTGTGGAATCAAATCAAAACGGGCACTATTCACTGGAAAACAGCCGATGGTCACGTATCATGGCTGCTGGTACCCGGTAATGGAAAAACAAATATCAAAGTCGGCAAAACGGCTATGAACCTTTATTTGGCAGACGCCAAAGCGACGACTATTGAACTGTTTGTATGCGCCCAAAATGCCGTAATCGACTCATTTGCAGACAAGGTTTGGACGTTGCCATCCATGACAATGAACGTCATCACTACATTGAAACGTCCATATACTGAGAAGGTCGATTCGGCACTTTTTGAGAAAGACTGGGCCGTTTCGGACTCCTGCTCCAACGTCATTAAAGTTGTTTACGAAATACCTGCTTCGTGGGACAGGGCAACGCCATTACTGGAAATCATCCCTAAACAATAAGACATGCTTTAAATCCTTCATAAAGCATGTCCTGGTGATCACGCTATTTCAATCAGTAATTCTCTTCGAAATCATGTTCAAAAGCTATCTTATCGTACTAGTTATAAGTATGGCTCATTTGGCACAAAGTCAACAGGTAACTGCTCCCCAGAACCTGCGGTGCGATTTATTGCTACATACTAATACTATGTATGCGAATGGGACAGCCATAGACAAGAGCCTCGAATCAATCCGTAACCAATCAAAAAAATATCAGTTTGCTGCGATTACCAGCAAACAACCGACGTTTAGCTGGGAGGTTGATACAACCATAAAGGTGATTTCTGCTTACCGCATTTTAGTGGCCTCATCGTCTCAATTGCTGGAGAACCAGATAGCCGATTATTGGAATTCCGGCAAAGTAAAATCAACGCAGAGCAGGGCCATCTACACAGGTAAGCCATTAGAAACCGGTAAAATCTATTACTGGAAAGTTGCGGTATGGAATGAGAAAGGCGCAATGACACCCTTTTCTCAAGCTGCCTCTTTTTATTACGGTGAACAGAATCCAGCGGAGTTTTTTGCCCACTATCCGCTTACTACTGAACTTCAGCTGCCCATTGTGGTTAAAAAGACCGGAACAGATACGTACTTTCTGGATTTCGGAAAGGATGCGCTCGCCCAGCCGCAACTTCATTTGACCAGCGAAGTCAGCGACTCTATTTGGATTGAGGTGGGTGAGGCTATTGAGAAACCCTATACGATTCATACCAATCCTGGTCGAAATATTCGCTACCGGAAACTATCGCTCTTTGTTGAAAAAGGCACTCACGATTACTCAATTCAGTGGCCCGCCGATGCCAAACGGAATAGCCGTAACCCGATTTTGATGCCTGATTATATCGGTGAAGTCTATCCATTTCGCTATATGTCCATTTCAAACGTCAAGGGGGAACTAGACCCTAAATCCATACAGCGACGAATGGTGTATTACCCATTTGATGAGCAGGCATCAAGCTTTACTTCGAGCGACACCATTCTAAATCAAGTCTGGGATTTGTGTAAGTATTCGATCAAGGCAACCAGTTTCACGGGTTATTATGTGGATGGCGACCGTGAGCGTATTCCGTATGAGGCTGATGCTCTTATCAATCAGTTGTCGCATTATGCCGTAGATGCCGAATACAGCATGGCCCGTCGCACAATGACGTATTTACTCTATCATCCAACCTGGCCAACTGAATGGAGTTTGCAAAATGTACTGATTGCCTGGAATGATTACCTATACACTGGTGATGACCGGTTGCTCATGACTTATTATTCCGAATTGCAGAAGAAAATACTCATGCCATTAGCGGGCAACAATGGCCTAATCAGCACCCAAACTAACAAACAGACCGATGCTTTTTTAACGTCGATCCACATTACCAAACCGTTTGATGGGCGTCGCGGTCTACACGATAACGTCGACTGGCCGCAGACCGGCAACTATGTTGGTTCCGAAAAAGAGTACGGCGGTGAAACTGATGGCTTCGTCTATCGACCTTACAACGCCGTGGTCAACGCCTATTATTACCGCAATATGGTGTTGATGCATCAGATTGCGCTGACCTTACATAAAACGGTCGATGCGGCCTTTTATGAACGAAATGCCAGGCGAGTTTACGACTCATTTAGAACAGCATTTCGCGACCTTAAAACCGGCCTGATACACGACGGCGACAGTACGAGCCATACGTCGCTCCACGCTAACATGTTTGCGCTGGCATTTGGGCTTGTTCCCGCTGAGGATCTAAACGTCGTGAAACAGTTTATCAAAAGTCGTGGGATGGCATGCAGCGTATACGGCTCCCAGTTTTTGCTCGATGCGCTCTATGATTCGGGCATGGGCGATTACGCACTGGAACTAATGACGGCTACTACCCAACGAAGCTGGTATAATATGATTCGGACGGGATCGACCATTACGCTGGAAGCATGGGACAAAGTGTATAAACCAAATCTCGATCTGAACCACGCCTGGGGTGCAGCCCCCGGCAATATCATCGTCAGGAAGTTGATGGGTGTTGAACCGCTTAGCCCTGGGTTTGAGCAAATCCGGATCAAGCCACAACTGGGAAAGCTGACGTTTGCGAGTTTAAAAACCCCGACAGTAAAAGGTGAGATAGCAGTAACGTATTCAATAAACGAAGGCATTTCCACACTGGACGTTGTGATTCCCGGCGGCACCACGGCTACTCTTTACATGCCCAACCCATTGGGAAAAACCAGTTTATCGGTAGATGGAACACCCATTAGGAATGAGTCCAAGCTTGGCTTTCTGCTTATACGGAATATACGTTCAGGAAAACATACTGTAGTACTAAAGTGAAAACGCAAAACACCCATAAAACTAGGACATAATAGAAGCTGAACAATATATACCCGCGCCGTTCAATTTGGAATTAGCGCCACCTATTTCGACAGTCTTATTGATGAAGTGAGGGAAACAGATGGTTAACGTAGCTTCCAACTAGCCTCACGGGAAGAATTATTGGCCAATGCCGCAGAACTTAGTAACCCTTTCTAAAAATGATCAACCATATCAAATTAGTTGCCGTCACATTTGTGGTCGCTTGTGGAATTCTTTGCTTTAGTATGGCCGCTCAAAAGCAGAATGCACCTAACATTGTCTATATCCTGGCCGATGATTTAGGCTATGGCGATGTATCGGTCTATAATCCTACAGGCCAGATTTCGACGCCCAATATTGACAAACTTGCCGCGCAGGGTATGCGTTTTACGGATGCCCACTCACCGTCGTCGGTTTGTACACCCACCCGATACTCGCTCCTGACAGGCCGTTACCCCTGGCGTAGCCGTTTACCGGTAGGGGTATTGCGTGGCTATAGCCGAACCCTCATTGAAGCCGATCGAACGACTGTTGCTTCGTTCTTAAAAAGCAGTGGCTACCAGACTGGTGTCGTTGGTAAGTGGCATTTGGGGTTAGACTGGGAGATGCAAAAGGGAAATGAAGCACTACTGGCAACAACGGATTACGGGATTAAAACCGAGATGGATACAGCGCTGATTGACTTTACGCGAAAACCCACGCAGGGACCGAATACCGTTGGATTTGACTATTCCTACATTTTGCCGGCTTCGCTGGATATGCCGCCTTACTGCTACCTTGAGAACCAGACACTAACAGAATTACCCACGTCTTATACCGACGGAAATAAGTTACAAACGGGGTATACAGGCCCTTTCTGGCGTGCCGGAAAAATGGCGCCATCCTTTGACTTTTACGGCGTCCTGCCAACCTTTATTACCAAGGCCACTAATTTCCTGAAAAAGCAAAGCAATAAGAAGCCCTTCTTTCTTTATCTGCCTTTATCGGCCCCGCATACGCCCTGGGTACCATCCCCAAATTATAAGGGTAAATCGAAAGCGGGTGAGTATGGCGATTTTGTACAACAGGTAGATGCGGCTGTTGGTGAAGTACTTCGAACCCTGGAGCAATCGGGGTTGGCCGACAATACCATTGTCCTGTTTGCAAGTGATAATGGTCCTTATTGGCGCGAAAATTTTGTCAGCCAATTCAATCATAAAGCCGCCGGAGAGTTTCGGGGTATGAAAGGCGATGCCTTTGAAGGTGGCCATCGAATACCGTTTATCGTTCGCTGGCCAGGTAAGGTAAAAGCTGGATCGGTGAGTAACGCGACCACTACCTTAGCTAACCTGACGGCTACGTGTAAAGAAATTCTTGGCAACAAAACGCCAAACCCCGAAGATAGCTACAGTATTCTGCCCGTACTGTTGGGTAGAGCCAAACAGGTTCCCGATCAACCGGCCGTCGTACATAGTTCATCCATTGGTTATTTTGCCATCCGTAAAGGCGATTGGAAGCTTATTGAAGGCCTGGGCTCGGGTGGTTTTACGGAGCCACGAGATGTTAAACCAAAGCCAGGCGAACCCGTCGGACAATTGTATAATCTGGCGACAGATCAGCTCGAAACAACCAATCAATACCAGAAAAATCCAGAGAAGGTAAAGGAGTTAACGATACTGTTAAACCAAATCAGGCAAGGTAAAACGAGGTAGTCCAGGTTATTGCGTATCCTACGAATTGCGTTTGACACAAATTAAAAAGCTGACGAAGCAAATTCAGGCCGAATCGGACGTATTTCTGAATGGTGATTGGGTAGGAGGGAAGATAACGAAACGGCAATCCTAAGTGGGTAAATGCCAAAGCCGTTGGTCAAGCGGCTGAATTTCCTGACTGACAACCTGAATCGTATCGAGTAAACGATGGGCGGGATGCAACAGCACATTATAATAGAGAGGCACTAATACGTTCGGTACCGCAATTCCAAATTGGTTAGGGCGGCTAACCAGTCGTTCAACCAGGTTTGGGTTCGCTCGTAGGTTTTGTCTTGCCAGTAATCGGGTAATCCATCCTGTTTATCACAGCGGATGTTATCGGGCACTTTTAAAGAAAACACCCAATAAGTGGGTAAGTCCTCATGCCGAGCTGCGGGAGCGTAGGCTAAGGTTTCGACCAGGCCCAATACGGGCGTTGAGGTGGCATACAACACTCCAACACCTTTCGAATTCCAGCGGCCACCAGATAACCGGCTTTCCACAGGGGCTCACAAATGCCAGCCATTGAAACGTGGATCGGTACTATTACTGAGTATTTCGGCGATTAATCATAAGGAAATAAGCTTGCTTTGCCAAAGACAACAGAACCAACGAATACCGTAATAAAGTTGGCTACTGAATCCGGGTGAGCGCGTTTCGGCCACGCTTACAGATTATCTATGTTGTTGTGGGTGATTGTATTACCGCTTTCGTCCAGGGGAATGTAGGGATTATAGGCCACTTCCAGCACATTATCTTCTACGTCAGTAAAACAAAAGAAATAACCTCCAAACGGCGTGTTTTGAGGTTTACCTAAGGTGTTAACGCCCCTTTCCATAAGCTCGTCAAATAACGCATCAACGTCTTGTATCGACCTGACATTATAGGAAAAAGTGAATGATCGGAACCCCGCTCCATCAGCCGATATACCGGCACCGCTAGCCAAACTCGTCCGATCGAAAAGACTAAACAGAAATCCGTTCATCTTGTAAAAGACAATGTCTTTATTTTCTGCTACCGATTGCCAGCCTAGTTTTTCGGAGTAAAACCGCTTCATGGCCGCTAAGTCGTCAGTACCTATCGTTATGACACTAAACCGCTGATTCATGTGGTTATTAAGTTTATGATTATCGATTAATGCGAGTAGTGCGATTGTGCCCGACATTGTACTTTATTCAGCACCAGGTTCATTTGAATACAAACTCGTTTTTTAGTTGATCATTGATGTTGGTACCCACCATGCCAAACCGCTTTCACCCGGTTTATTGAATCTGAAACACAAGCTATCAGTCAGCCCACCTGCCCAAAAAACTGGCTGAACACATCAGTTGTTTTACGAGGAGATTCTTCCGGAAAGAAATGTCCACCCTGAATGACTTGACCAGAAACATTTACCACCTTTATCCGTAACCGCTTACCCCACTATGGCCAGCCGTAAGCCAGCTGGAAAACCTCTCGCCAGTGATTGTGGTGGACCAGAAGCGATTGGGGGCAATTCGCGCTCGACCGTCGGCACGATTACCGACTGTTTTATGGATACTACCTGTTAATAAAATTACCTCAATGCTATTTAGGCGCTAATCTATTTAGTTCAGTATACAAATGATTAATTACGCCTTGAGGTAAACTACTTAGTCGAATCCCCGATCAATCAATATGTTACCTCTAATGTTAATAAAACTTCTATCTTCTCCGACTAACAGTCAACCTCTTTTCCACAGGTATGATTTCAGCAACTCCCTCCACTCAACTATCTGGCCTTTACCATCAAAAAGTAGTCATTTTTCTGCTTTTATTTACGGGTATGTTCTCTGGGTGTGTGACTACCCGGGTTGTGACTGATCCTGACTGCGGTACACCAAACAATGTTAGTTATACGCATCAAACTGCAACCTCCTATTTTTGGGGACTAAAGCAGTCGACCGATATTACTCCTCCCTGTGATCCACGTTTTAATCACCTCAATGGTGTAACGGTGTATTCGACATTTGGCCAATTCTTACTCTCGACAGTGACGCTGGGTATAGTCAATAAAAGACGTGTGGAATGGTGCTGCTCGCCTTATACTCCAGCCTTGGCTTCAATTGGTGATGAGGAGGAAGAGAAGAGGTTCACCATCGTTCCTGTTTTTTACGGCACCGATCGCAATGTAACCGGCAATGGAGCAGATCTTGGCTATGGCAATTCCAGAGCTGAGCTAACCTATGGTATATGCCAGGTATCGGTTCCCATTACCCATAAGATTGGTCAGATAGAAACCCCTGCCTGGTGGAAGCTCGAATTTAGCCCGAACCCGGATAAGCACATTGTCCTCCGGGAAACAAAATCATTATCCAATTCCAGCTTTTACCTAGGGTTGAAGGAACGGTTGAGGACATCTACTACTAAAAGTGCCTTTATTTTCGTTCATGGATATAATGTCAATTTTGAAGCCGCTGCGAAAAGAACGGCACAGATTTACTACGATCTTCACTTCGATGGCCCTCCCGTTTTTTACAGCTGGCCCTCCCAAGGTAGTGTTGCAGGCTACCCGGTAGATGAGTCAAACATTGAATGGTCTACAACAAATATTAAGAATTTTATCTCAGACTTTCTGGCAAAAACGGACGCTCAATCCATTTACCTAATCGCTCACAGCATGGGTAACCGGGCATTGACCCGTGCAGTTGCTTCACTGATGAAGGAACAGCCGGCAAGCACAAGTCGAATTAAAGAAATAATTCTAGCCGCTCCTGATATCGATGCTGATGTGTTTATCCGTGATATTGCGCCCGCATTGACTACGTATAAAAAGCCAATCACGTTGTATGTTTCATCCGTAGATGAAGCACTATTAGCTTCCAAGCAGTTTCATGGTTACCCAAGAGCTGGCAACTCCGGGGATAAATTAGTAGTGCTTCCTGGCGTGGAAACCATCGACGCAACAAGAGCTAAAACGGACTTTTTGGGCCATTCCTACTTTGATTCGATGAGCCGAGACCTTTTCGAACTGATAAAAAATGGCCTTCGTCCCGAAAAGAGAAACCTTTTCAAAATCACCAGACAGAACAAGATATACTGGGAGCTAAGAGAGTAAAGAAAAATCGTTTAAGAATGTTCAAAGGCAAATACATTTTAGTTATTTATTTAAATCAGCAATTATATAGAATAATTACCCTTTCCTTCTGTTGCCAATTCCCCAATGCAGTACTCCAGTTACATTATATTCCTATGAAAAATTATCACCATTGCTCACCAGAAAGGCGGGTTTTAGGTCTACCTGGTTACTGCATGATCTTGCCGATTCGGCGGTTCGAAAGTTAAGTAAGTCCAGTGTGCCGATTAAATTGACCATCTCAATTCCCCGCAATCGCTGTCCACGGCTGGACAGTGAGTTGTCCGTTTCTGGACAAGGATACTCGTTCTTCACCTTGTTTTAAGCCTGTAAAGGCATTTTTTACTTTTGGCATCCGATTTGATCTAAGATATTGTATCTAATTCAGTAGGCTATCCTGTCCATGAAAAAGACCGTATTGGGCGAACTCGAAGAGTTAGTATTGCTAGTGGTGGCTGCCAGTACGGAGGACGTCTATGGAGTGCCCGTCCTGGAAGAACTCCAATGGCAAACCGGCCGCAACTTCACCATCAGTGCCGTGCATACCACTCTCTATCGACTCGAAGAAAAAGGCTTTCTGGTTTCCTCGGTAGGTGGAGCTACCGCTGAGCGTGGAGGGCGCAGCAAGCGATTATTCGCCCTCACAGCGGAAGGAGGACGAGTGTTGCGGGACATTCAGCAGATGCGTACTCGACTTTGGGAAGCGATCCCGGAGGGCAAATTTCAACTGTTAGGCCTTTAAGCGTTGCTACTGCCATGATCCGTAAGTATCGTTCTTCCCCACCTGATCGTCTCTCACCGCCCCGCTGGGCGGATCAGCTATTGGAGTGGTTTGTAGCCCCTCATCTCCTGGAGTATCTACAGGGGGACTTACATGAAACCTTTCAGAAGCGAGTACGTCAGGTAAGCCTGATCCGCGCCAGACAAGAGTATGTCTGGGCCGTGTTGCACTGCCTGACGCCCTTCTTTGCTAACCAACAAACCATCGGGCCACGAAAGGCCGGGCCACGAAAGGCTGACTCCTTAGTTCCTGCTAACAACCCGTATCCTAACCCCGCATTAACCGATATGATTGGCAACTATTTCAAAATCGCCTGGCGCAACCTTTGGAAAAACAAAGGGTATTCGTCCATTACTATACTTGGCCTTGCAGCAGGCATGGCTGTGGCTATGCTGATAGGCTTGTGGATTTGGGACGAGCTTACGTATGACCATTCCCACAAAAACCACAACAGACTTGCGCAGGTAATGACCACTTTGGTAAGAAATGGCAGTGAGTTAACCACAAATCGGTTTGTGGCTTCGCCCCTTGGCAATGAGCTGCGCGCCAACTATGGCAGCGACTTTGAAAACGTGAGCATGGCATCTGTGAACCAGAGCCGTGAACTTGCCGCAGGCGAAAAAAAAATTACTGCGAAAGGCATGTGGGTGGAAGCAAATTTTCCGTCCATGCTTACACTAAAAATGCTGCAAGGAAACATCAACGGTCTGCAAGACCCGTCATCTATTTTGTTGAGCGCATCTGTCGCAAAATCTTTATTTGGCGATGCAGATCCTATAAATAAAGTGCTGCGGATTGATAATCAGGCTAGCTATAAAGTTGCCGGTGTCTATGAAGACCTGCCGCATAATACCACGCTGAATGAAGCCAAACTATTTTTATCGTGGGATAAATATGTAAAAATGGTAGGCTGGGTGAATGAATCTATGAAGCATTGGGACAATAAGTCTTTTCAGTGTTACGTGCAGTTGAACGATCATATTGATATTACTAAGGAAACAGCTAAGATAAGGCTGGCTTCAATGGCGCATTTGAATGCAGCCAGCGATGGTCAAGAAGAGCTGGTGCTGCAGCCTATGAACAACTGGCGGCTATACGGCGAATTTAAGAATGGTAAAGTAGTTGGTGGTAGAATACAATTTGTCAATCTATTTGCCATCATTGGCATTTTTGTGTTGCTGCTGGCCTGCATAAACTTCATGAACCTTTCTACTGCACGTAGTGAAAAGCGTAGTAAAGAAGTGGGCATCCGCAAAGCCGTTGGCTCGGTACGTTCCCAACTCATCAGTCAGTTTTTAAGTGAAGCTCTGTTGATTGCAGGTATTGCCTTTTTATTTTCTCTCCTGTTTGCGCAGTTATTCTTGCCGCTGTTCAATACGCTTTCAGATAAGCAAATGACATTGCCTTTCAGCCATGTTTTCTTCTGGATAGTATGCATCGGCTTTACGATACTTACAGGATTGCTTGCGGGCAGTTACCCCGCATTTTATCTGTCCCATTTTGACCCGCTAAAAGTTTTAAAAGGCACATACCGCGTTGGCAGGTTTGCATCACTGCCCCGTAAAGTATTAGTGGTCGTGCAGTTCAGCGTTTCCATTACACTCGTTATCGGCACCATCATCGTCTATAAACAAATACAATTTGCCAAGAATCGACCGGTTGGTTATAACCGCGAAAGCTTACTAGCTGTGTATATGACAACACCTGACCTTTTCGGACATTACGATGCCATGCGCAGCGATTTACTGGCCACCCATGTTGTTGAAAACATGGCAGAATCATCCAGCCCTGTAACCAGTGTGTGGTCCAATCAAATCGGCTATAGCTGGGAAGGTAAAGACCCGGCAACGCAGCCCTCATTCGGCACCATCGGTGTAACCAAGGACTATGGTAAAACCATCAACTGGCAGCTAAAAGAAGGACGTGATTTTTCAAAAGATTTTTCTGACAGCAATTCCATCATTCTTAATGAAGCCGCCGTAAAGCTAACTGGCATGAAAAATATTGTGGGCAAAATCATTCGAAAAGATGAGAAGAATTTAATCGTAGTTGGTGTTATAAAAGATATGGTGATGGAATCGCCGTATGCCCCAGTAACGCCAACCATTTTTTTAGTGAACCCAGGCTGGGTTAATGTAATATATGTAGGCATGAAAGCAGGCATACCCTTGCAGGATGCGCTGGCTAAACTAGCGAAGGTGTTTGAAAAATATAATCCAGCTGCACCTTTTGATTATACATTTATTGACGAAGAATATGCCCAGAAATTTTCTGATGAGCAGCGTATTGGTAACCTTGCTGCCTTCTTCGCAGCGTTGGCTGTCTTCATCGCCTGTCTTGGCTTGTTTGGCTTAGCTTCGTTTGTTGCCGAGCAGCGCAAAAAAGAAATCGGCTTAAGAAAAGTATTAGGTGCCTCCATTTTTAATGTCTGGAATTTGTTATCAAAAGAGTTTATGTTACTGGTTGTTTTTTCTTTCCTTGTTTCTGTTCCGCTTTCTTACTACTTCATGCACAACTGGCTACAGAATTATGAATACAGAACAACATTGTCGTGGTGGGTTTTTGCGGCAGCAGGTATGGGTGCGTTGATGATAACATTGGCAACAGTAAGCTTTCAATCGATCAAAGCAGCCATAGCAAACCCGGTAAAGAGTTTGAGAACGGAGTAAAAGAATGAATGCGGGACTAGTATAGTGAAGTTGGATACTCAAAGGCATTAAGCAAAGTTAGTGCCTTTGGCTATTTTACGGCTTGTCGTTGATTCATAATACGCCCCATTTGAAAAGCATATACATGAAAATTCCTTCGTCTCAGGTGGGAGGGTATTTTGAGACTATTAAAATCTTGTTGTCACGAACAGTCTTAGCATGTAATTAAGTTTCTGGTGACGCCGTAACTACCACAGACATTTGTCATAGCTTACGCTACCGTTTTTTTAGGCGCCCTATCGTTGACACCAGAACGTATTTACTAATCGCCACTATCATGAAACTCACTTTATATTTACTTGGACTACTGATCATTAGTTCACCAATTTATGCCCAAATCGCGCAGTTGCAGACAAAAATTGAACAAGTCATTAAAAGTAAGAAAGCAATTGTGGGCGTGGGACTCTATGAATTTGGTAGCCAACAGACAATCACCATCAACGGTGATAAGCACATGCCTATGCAGAGCGTTTATAAGTTCCATGTCGCCTTAGCCGTATTGCGAGAAGTTGATAAGGGACGACTCAAACTCAATCAGAAGATGCACGTGAAAAAGAGCGATCTGGTACCCGGTTTGCATAGTCCGATGGGGGAGGCCTATCCCAACGGCGAGGTGGATTTACCCCTGGCCGATATTATCCGGTATATGGTTGCCGATAGCGACGGTAGCGCTTGCGATTACCTTTTTCGGCTATTGGGTGGGCCCAGGCAGGTGGAGGCCTTCATCCATCAGCTTGGTATTCAGGATGTGGCCATTCGAAATACCGAGGAAATGATGCAAGCCCAGGGGAATTGGAACGTTCAGTACACGAATTGGACTACGCCAACGGCGATGCTCAGTTTGCTCAAACTAGTTTACAAGCGCAAAATTCTATCTGCCAGTAGCCACGATTTTCTATGGAAAGTGATGGTTGGAACGACAACGGGAGAGAATCGACTCAAGAAACTGCTGCCCGCCGGTACGGTGGTAGCCCACAAAACGGGTACATCAGGAACCACTAAAGCTGGACTTATGGGAGCGGTCAACGATGCGGGTTTCATCGCATTGCCGAATGGTAAGTATATGGCCATTAGTGTATTCGTTATGAACTCAACCGAGCGTATAGAGATGAATGAGCGGATCATCGCTGAAATCGCCAAAGTAGCGTATGATCATTTCGTTAGAGGTCATTGATATTGGCAGTGGTATGCCATCTTAATAACCGGCTCAAGTGGCGACGACCCTATAACAGGTTAACGAATTACCTGATAGTCCAAAATCGAAAACTTTAGGCTATACCCCCCCTATATCTTATTTGTTTCCTGAAACGCCCATTTTAGGGGCATGTGTTTGGACTCCCCTTCGTCTCTAGTGGGAACATTTTTGAGAATAAGTATTTTGTAACTACAAACCTATTTCTGAAAATAATGAAGTGTCAGGTGAAGTCGTGTCTAGCACATAAGCAAGCCATGTACTACATTCGGGAATTCATCCATTGAGAAACATATGAAAAACAGGTTTTTGATCGTAAGTGCCTTACTCATCGCCCTTGTTTTCGGCAGCATAGCCACCATCCCCCACCAACCGGCAGGAAAGAGTGGCGTTTCTGAAAAAGCAATATTGACGGGGGCCGATCAGCCTGATCAGTATGTGCCCTATTTAAAGGGCAAACGGGTCGCCATGCTCGCCAACCAAACATCAATCATCGGAAAAAAGCACCTGGTGGATAGCCTGAGGGCGCTTGGTGTCAACCTGGTGAAGATATTTGGCCCTGAGCACGGATTTCGAGGCCAGGCCAGTGCCGGCACACCGGTGGTTGATCGAACGGACAGCGCCACCGGCATACCGGTCATCTCCCTGTACGGTCGGAAAAACAAACCTTCCCAGGAAGACCTCGCCGATGTAGACATTCTGTTGTATGACCTCCAGGATGTAGGTTGCCGCTTTTATACCAATATCAATGCCCTGGTCAGGCTGATGGAAGCTTGCCAGCAAAACGGCAAGGAACTGATCATCCTCGACCGCCCCAACCCCAATGGGTACCTTATCGACGGCCCTATCCTGGATATGCAGTTCAAATCGGGCATCGGAATGTTTCCCATCCCCATGTCGCACGGGTTGACGGTAGCGGAGTTTGCACAGATGGCCAATGGAGAAGGTTGGCTGACCAATAAAGTAACCTGTAAGCTTAAAATCATTAAGGTTGCCAACTATGAACACGATCAGCCTTATACCCTGCCGGTACCACCCTCTCCGAATCTCAATACCCAGCAAAGCGTGATGCTGTATCCATCAACGTGCCTGTTTGAAGGCACGTACCTGAATCACGGTCGGGGCACCCACTTTCCCTTTACTGTGATCGGGAGCCCTGAGCTGAAGGGCATTTATTCCTTCTCCTATACGCCTGCCAGCATCAAGGGCATGGCAGAAACGCCCCTGTTTATGAATCAGGTATGCTATGGTCTGGACCTGCGTAACTATGATGTCAACCAGCTACGCAAAACCAAACAGATCAACCTCCACTGGCTGATGGAACTCTATAAGGCTCATCCCCATAAAGAGAAGTTCTTTGATTCAACGCTGAGCCCAGAAATGGGTGTGATTGAACGACTGGTGGGCCATGCCCAGTTTCGGAAGCAGATCCTGGAAGGCCGATCGGAAAAAGAGATTCGGGCGAGCTGGGAGCCTGGCCTGACCGCCTACAAGAAAATACGGAAGAAGTATCTCCTATACCGCTAACAGGGCTTATAGAATGATTAGCCAGGTAGTTTGGTGTTGCACTAAACTGGACTTGCAACAGTATAGTGGAGGATTTTATGCGGCCCGTGAGAAGGCGTAAAATAAGATTCCTACTGAGTAGGCGTGCGATAAGCCAGTGTCGAATGTTTTCGTCGATGATGATACTGTAGCAGTAGCCGCCACCCCTCAATGTACCCGAATATAGCCAACTGAGCCGCAGCTCGTGTCGCAAAATGAGCATGATTCACCAACCGCCACGGCGGACCGTTCACTTTTGAGCGTCTTAAAGAAACTCTCCGTCACAGCGTTGTCACAACAATTGCCCTTGTGGCCGCCGGGCGGCCCCCTCATGCTCTGCGCTACCGGTAAGTGCTTCAACTCATCCCCCAACTCGCAGCAAGCATACTAAATACCTCGGTACGACCGGGTCGCCGATGCGATGGAAGACCAACCGGCCATCTATCGCTCTGTTTTTGAAGGCCATCCGCCAAGCGGATACACTGATCTCCAACGCTTTCAAGCCTTCACTCATGGTCCCGCCAACCACTTTTCGATCTGCCAGATCCAGAATCACCGTCAGATATAATCACCCCTCTTTGGTGGCAATGTAACCGGGCCGCCGGGCGGTGATATCAGAAACTCATCGCTTCGGCACTCCGATTTTGACCAGGCTTGTCGGTCGTAAGCTCCCTGTTTAGCAGAGTCTTAGCCATTGGATAATCCTGAGTCGAGTCGGTCTTCTGCACCCGATACTTTTTGTAGACAATGCTACGAATACCTGTTTTTCGTATGAGTCTGGCAATACGGTTGCGCGAGGCCTTCATGCCCTGCTCGCGAAGTACGTTGGCAATCCGAGCCATCGTGGCTCGGGACTACCGTAGCGGCCTTGGCTCTGGGTATGCACACGCCGGATATGGCTCACCAACTATTGCTGGTTTCGTTGGCGAGTGCCGACTGGATGCTTACGCCAATAATAGTAGTCACTACTACGCAGGTAGGGGATTTGTTAACGATTTGTCCTGACCGCCTACAGCAATCTGTAAGCCGGGCACCGTTTCGTTGGTAGTATTCTCGGTTAATAGAGACTATTTATCCCAATGAAGAACGTCTAAAAAGGGGCTGTTTGCCCGTTACTTTTCCGAATAGCTTCTTCGGTTCTGGGAAGAAAAACTGTTCTCAAATTTTGCTCGGCTTCTGCCTGCACACTTTCGATAAACGGACGATAGTTTTTGTTATAATCCTGAAAGGCTAATTCAACGTTTCCATGGTGTTTTTGCAACGCATCGGCTAAGGCTGCCGCTCCGCTCATCGCCAGTGAGCCTCCCATACCCGCAGCCGGAGACGCACAATAGGCGGCATCGCCCACTAAGGCCACTCGGCCTTTTGTCCAGGACGGCATTTTGATTTGATAGAATTCAACGAAGTAAAAATTATCCGACTGCTGCATTTCCTCCAACAACTCAGTAGTTCGCCAGCTTTGCCCGGTAAACTGATCCAGAATCAGCTGTCTTTGCTGCTCTTTGTTGCGGTAATCATAAGGAATTTCGATGTCTGAGACAAAACTGAAAATAATATCCGTCTTATTGTTATATGCATTTAGCGTAACCGACTTGCCCGGCACTTTGTACATCTGCATTGTGCTTTGTTTGATCAGTAGTTTGGGCAAAATGGTAAGTGAGCCATAGGCATTCAAAAAATGAGCGTATTTATCTTCGTCACCAAACCAAAGCTTTCTCACACCCGAGTGGACCCCATCGCAACCCAGCACTAAATGAAAAGAGAGTTGTGGGCTATTTTTAAAATTCACGGTCACACCCTTTTCGTTCTCGAAAAGTGCTGCAATGCTGTCGTTAAACCGAAAGGTAACGTCGTTTTTCAACTTCCTGTACAGAATACCAATAAAGGCATCCCGTTCGATCTCTATTTCGTCAGAGGCTCCTTCCTCCATCTGTATCGAGCCTTCCGTACCATCGGCAGCATTTTTAAACTCTAACCGATCAACGTGTAAGCGGTGTTTTGTCAATTGGTCAAACAGGCCCATGCGTTTCACTACGTCTATCGTATCACCCTTTAATTCGACGGCTGCCCCATTGACACGGGGTTCACTGGCTAGTTCAACAACCGTTACAGTATAACCGATATTATTCATCCACCAGGCGGTGCAAAGCCCAGCTATACTTGCCCCCGAAATGAGCACTTTTTTCCCTTTTATTAACTCCATTGTGTTTGCGATTTTTTGCTGGCACAAAGGAACTTGGCCTAATTGGGGCAGGAAATAGCCAGAAACGGTAAGTATTGGACTAATCGCGGTTTTTGGCTCGAAAAGCTAAAGCCGTCATGCCCGTGGCTTTAGTAAAGAGTCGCGAAAAATACGGGTAATCGTCATACCCTAATTCAGCGGCAATTTCTTTTACCGATTGATCAGAATGATAGAGCAACCGGCTGGCCTCCAGTATAATGCGTTGCTGAATGTGAAATGAAACGGAATGGCCGGTCGTGCCTTTTACGCACTCATTCAGATAAGCGGTCGATAAGTTAAGTTTCCGGGCATATTCTGCCGGGCGTTTGATCGTTGTATAATTATGTTCCAACAGGCCCCTGAATGCTTTGGTTACCAGCTCAAACCGTGAAAATTTTTCGGGCGATTTCGTTTGGTCTAAATAGGTTGATAGAATCAAGGCAACCAGGGT
Source organism: Spirosoma endbachense (assembly GCF_010233585.1). Taxonomy (NCBI): domain Bacteria; kingdom Pseudomonadati; phylum Bacteroidota; class Cytophagia; order Cytophagales; family Cytophagaceae; genus Spirosoma; species Spirosoma endbachense. The sequence continues at coordinate 5,888,171 of NZ_CP045997.1, read as the reverse complement.
GTTGCAAGCATCTTTCAGTAATGAGTGGTAAAGTCTGTTGCTTCTCCGTTCAGACAATTTCAGGCAAAGTGATGTGGTTTCGGTTATGAGGGCGAATGTTTCTGGTGCTAATTCGACCGGTTTTGTGGGAACAAGGTCTTCCAATAATTTCAGATACTCAGGGTTCAGGTTTTCATCGGTAATCGCCAAACTGACGACGGTTACTTTGTCAAATGAGGTTGTCCGGTGTACCTGATCCGGATGAATGTAGATGACCGACGAGGAATTTATCGTGTACTGTTGAAAATCAATGTCAATGTGAACGGTTCCTGTTTCGAGCAGATGAAATGTATGACTGTTGTGCCGATGCGATTGTCGATCTCCTTCAACCGTGTTTACGTTATCCTGCGGAGGTAAATGCTGGAAGGCTATTTTTTCAATGGCAATGCCTGCATCCAGATTGTCAGTCATAGTATTGACAGGTATGGATTTTATTTTTTTAGCCACTGGTTTAAGTCTCTTTATGGAGCAATTTCATAAACTTTAACTTGATTCGGATTAAAGGCCTGGCTCTTTCTGGATAAGCCATCACTTTGACTGTTTCGATTGGCTATCGTCCCTGAATAATAATACCCATTGGCCAACCCTAGCCTCGAACGGTTGAAGTCATATAGCGCTTTACACCTTCAATCTACCCTTATGAATCCATCAAATTCTATTCGCTCCGTAAGGATTTCACTGGGTTCATCTGAGCCGCTTTCAGGCTCTGAAAACTTACCGTCAACAGCACAACGACTGCTGTTGCCAGCAAAGACAGCAGAAACATGAGTGGACTCAAGCTAATCTTATACGCAAAGTTGTTCAACCAGTCCGTCATCACCCACCACCCTACCGGAGCAGCCAGCAGAAAAGCAATACCGATCAGTCGCACAAACTCCCGGCTAAACAACCACAGAATACTGCCCACACTGGCCCCCAGAACTTTGCGCACCCCGATCTCCTTCTTTCGTTGCACCACCATAAACAAAACTAATCCGTATAAGCCCATACCACCGATGAATAAGGCAATCCCGGCAAAACAATTGATCAGCCTACCCATGGTCTGCTCTTGTTGATAAGCCGTCTGAAGCTGCTGTTCTACAAACTCCGGTTCGAAAAAACTATCGGGATAGACCTGGTTGTAGACCCGTTCTAGCTGACTCAGTGCCTGCGTGTAGTTGGTCGAACTTAGTTGAATATTGGCCGAGTAGAAGCCAGTGGCTAACGTAGTCATAAACAGCGGTTTGATCCCCTGTTTGAGGTCCAACTGGTTGTAATCGGTTAACACCCCGACAATTTCCAGGGGAGCAAACCCTTGTTTGTGCAAATACTTTCCCAACACCTCCGTCGGTCGGTTGAAACCCAGCCGATGCAGGAACGTCTCATTGATGAGTGCTTCACGGGCTGTGTCGGAAGCTTGCAGGTTGCGTCCTGCTACCAATTTCAGTCCATACATGCCCACATAAGTAGTATCAATCCAGGTCTGTTGGGGCGCATACGGCTCTATCTGGGGACGAGTGTTGAAACGGACCCTGGTTTGACTGGTGGAGCCTGACTGGGGAGGTCCTCCCATGGAGTAGCTCAACTGGCCGACATCAGGCAAGGCGGTAGCCAGATTACGGAACGTGCTCATTTTACGGATGTCCTGCATCGGCGTATTGGGCAGACCTACCGTCAGGATAGCCGTCTTTCGAAAGCCCAGATCTTTGTTCTGAACGTAGCTGAGTTGATTAGCCACCACGATCAATCCGATGAGCAGTAGCTGCGAAATAGCGAATTGGGTTGTCACGAGTCCACGCCTGAGGGAAAACCCGCCTACCTGCTGGGTAGTCAGCCGTCCGGCTAAGGCAACGACGGGTCGGAACCCCGCTACCACAAGGGCTGGATATAGGCCGGCTAGCAAGATAACGGTTAACACCAGCAGGATTACCCACCCGATAACCGAAGGTGAAAAGTAAAAAGTAAACCGGAACGGGCCATGCAGATAGGTTTGAACCAACGTTTGCCCATACTGAAATACGCCAGTCGCCAGGATCAGGGCCAGGAGGACAATGAGTGTCGTTTCGCCCATGAATTGCCAGAACAGCTGGGTTTTAGTACTGCCCAATACCTTCCGAACGCCTACTTCCCTAGCCCGATTGAGCGCCTGTGCCGTAGCCAGGTTCACAAAATTGATACTAGCCGTACCAATCAGTAATAGGCCGATCAACACCAGCGACAATAACAACCCACGGCTTACCCCACCATACTCGGCCGATAAGTGCATGGTGCTGAAGGGTATGACTGGGTAGGATGTTTCTTTGATTTGTTTGGGATTGTACTTTTTGACAAAAGACAGAAGCTGCCGATTCCAGTCCCGAACGGAGAAGTGGTCATTGAATAGGGCAAAACAGTGGGTGCTCCCATTGGTGTTGTCAAAGGGTTGGTCTTCCGGACGTGTGCCGAGCTGCTCTTTAAGCGATCCCCAGGAGACCATGATCGAGTAAGCCAGATCGGTATCATCCCGGTAGTCGGCGAACACCCCTACAATGCGGGCGGGAATGTGAGCATCCAGCCGGACGATCCGGCCCACAACTCCAGTTGTTGTACCAAAGCATTTGCGAGCCATCTCAGCGCTCATCACGACCGTACCTGGTTGGCTGAGGTCATCAGGCCCCCCGGCCAGCCAGCTATAATCGAAGATGCGGAAATACGCCGGCTCAACAAATGCGCCCTTATCGTTTTTATCCTTGATTTTCTTATCGGCTTCATTCGGGACAGGTACCGCTACCAGGGGTGCGTACCACTCATCCAGCATCGCCACCTGGGCAATACCAGGATAATCGGTACGAATCGCCTGCCCCAATGGGTAGGGAATACCCTGAATATTGAAATCACCGGTAGGCGACGAAAAGCGGGAGGTAAATTGATAGATTCGGTTAAAATGTTGATGGTGATGGTCCGTTTGGTAGTGATAACGAACCAAGGCAAAAATGAGTAGTGCACAGCCCATCCCCAGGGCTAGCCCCGTTACGTTAATGAACGCGTAAGCCTGGTTCTTGCGTAGATTACGCCAGGCAATGAGAAGATAGTTTCGGATCATTGTGGGTTGAAAAGATAAGGTAGTCTTTGAATCGTGTTGCGAATGGTAGTCTATTTTGCCAGTTTTGGCTAAGGTAAAGGGACGAATTAGCCGTATAACTCCCAACCCGTACAGCCAACGGGCCCTTGATATACCTTGAGTCTTCACCCAGTAGTCGTACATCTCCAGCAAATCGCCTTGTAGTTCGTCGTCTAATCCGGGCGGGCTGAAACGGCTCAGCAACCAGGTGGCCCAGCGTGGCGGCCCCGCGCCGTTAGTTAAACCCCCCATAGCTGTAAAATTGGAGATGAAATCTGCTCCCATAATTGAGCCCGTAGGTGCCGACACTCGATCAATGCCCGTTGTCCAGCCAGGGTGACGGTAAACAGCCGTTTTGGGCGTCCGCCCCGCTCGGCGGTGGCTCCGCCCATCTGAGAAACGACAAAGCCTTTTTCTTCCAAGCGTTGTAAGGTGGTGTGTACGGAGGGAAAGCTGATGCTACGGCCCATTTGCTGGTCAATGGTTTGGGTAACCGAAGCACAGTAAGCTGACTCCTGTAGGGCAGCTACTGTGAGCAAGACGACTTCTTCCAACTCACCTAAAAATACTCGTCTCATAAGGATCTGGTTGCGGATTTTATTAATATAGACTTTGTCGTACAAATACTTGACCAAACTGCCAAATAGGGCTTATCTGACTTGATAAAGCTATTTATAGTACGCGACGGATGATTATTTGTCCATTTTTGGACACTTCCCGTTCAGAAATGGACAGTCGATAAGTGTCTTGCCAAACGCTCTATTTAAGAAATATATGCATGAACTCGCCCTCGCCCTCGTCTCAGGTAGTAGGGTCTGGTGCGATTATTCAGCTAATTGTTTGGAATGATGCGACGAAGCTACTTAAATGGGCAATGCTTTATTTACCCATTAGCCGCTTCCAATCGTATTGGCCTTTCGAGTCAAGATTACGTTTCGCCAGCTCAGCTAGCATCGCCTTTAGTTTAGCCCCAGTCAACCACTGTCCATTGACAAATACACCCGAAATTTTTCGTGTATTCGTTATGGCGTCGAGCGGATTGGCATCCAGTAAAACCAGGTCAGCCAATTTCCCCACTTCGATTGTGCCCACTTCGTTATCTATCCCCAGCCAACTAGCCGGTAAACGGGTAGCGGAAGCTAAAACTTCTTCGGGTGCCAATCCGGCCTTTTCCAGCAATTCCAACTCATCATGCAGCGAAAATCCGCCCACTACACCCGAAACGCCAGCGTCTGTACCGGCCACTATCGGCACACCGGCTTCCTTAAACGCACGCACCAGGTGAAATTGAAAGTTGATCAGTTTTTCGAAATAGGCGACTCGTTCTAGACTCGTATTCTTATTGTAATTGTTGGCTGTCAACCATTTGCTCCGTAACAGGGGATGCACATAGCGCAGAGTAGGTAACGATTTTAGTCCATCAAGAGAACGGGCTTGATCGGCAATCTGAACGATTGCCGTTAACGTCGGGCATAACCAGGTTCCGTTTTCTTTGGCCAGCTGAGCAAATCGCCTGGCTTCCTGATCCGTAAAGTCTTTGGCGTGTTTGGAAAATTCCTCAGCATGGGCAACCATGCCGAAATGGGGTACAAAAGCTTGTTCTAATTTCCCCTGAAAGGCATCCGGGATATGCCCAATCGTCTTTAATCCCAGTTTAGTGGCTTCATCGATAATGGCTATATACGTTTCGGCACTGAGTTGGGAATAGAGTTTAATAAATTCATAGCCTTCCTGTTTGGCATCACGAACGGCCTGACGGCCCTGCTCTGACGTATTGGTTAAACGTCCAGTCCCGGTACCTCCATTCAGGAGCGCTGCTAATGCCATCCGTGGGCCTAAGGCATAGCCCTTCTGAATTTCCCTTCGTTGGCAAAACGATTCCATGCTAGCATTCAGGTTAAGTAAGGTGGTTACCCCATTGGCCAGATAGGGTGTCATGATATCCTGCGTACTGAAGGTAATGCTAGCTGGCCCAGTGGGCATTCCAGGCTTGAGGGAAAAATCAGTGGGCGGATGAACGTGCATATCGATTAGTCCGGGAATAAGCCATTTGTTTTTTCCGTCAATGACGGTCGCATCGTTGGGAACGGCCCCGTTGATCGATTCAATGTGCCCATTTTTGATGACAACTGTTGCCTGATAGACCCCGTTATTAGGTGAGGTCATAGCAATGACATTCACGTCTTTAATGATGAAGGCTTTTTTTGAGCTGGTCTGAGCCTGCATCCTGGGCGAGGCTAAAACAAACAGGAGGAAGGAAATCAGTTGTTTCATAATGAGCTCCATGATTAAACAAGATCGCTGCTAGACTGAATCAGCTAAATTCAGCCCTGTCATCGATGGGGTAGACCCACTGGCTGTAAAGGTAGAGACTACTAAACACGGGAATCTTTTTAATTGGTAAACGAACGAGTACTTATGTAGAAAGTGGGAGTTACGGTACTCCTCTGATTTAGCGTCTCTCGAAACGTTCACCACAAGAAGCGGACACATATAACCTTATCCATCTCATAATTGAGCGTTTTTATAAGACGAAGACGATGTAACCAAAATTACATCGTCATGCTGAGGCATAACTAATTTCAGCTGAGATCATGACTACTCCATTCGTTAATCCTTTAAGATCCTTTTTGATTGTACTGCTGTACGAGTTCTTTAACGGAAGCCGCAGAGGGAGAAGCAAATTCATTGATCCCTTCCAGGGCTTCTGCCAACAGAATAACAGCCCTAGCCCGCATTTGGCCTTCATAAGCAGCAATAGCCGTTTGTAAATCCGTGAATTTCCTACTGGTCAGGCACTCACTTAAATCCAACGCATCCAGCATGGCCGTATTGACGCCCTCACCGGATGGGGGCATTAAATGAGCCGCATCGCCTATCAGTGTGATAATTGATTGAGTAGCCCAGGGTTGATCTAACGGAAAATAGGTTAAAGGCCGAGGCACGAAGTAGTTACAAGCTTTAAACAGAGTATAAAATACCGGATTCCAGCCTTCGTAAAAATTAACTAAATACCCATACACGTCGTCTGGGCTCGTAAAATCAATGCCACTGGTTTTAATCCAGTCTTCGGCGTATAGTGATGACGCATAAAACGTAAGTCCCCCGTCACCTCTGGGTTGTGCCGCAATCGATTTCCCGACGCCAATTGCCATCAGATTGCCTCTGTCAATTAACTCATCCATCTCAGGGCAATCCTTTTCAGGATGATCGATTTCACCCTGGATGATCGTGACACCCGAATACAGGGCTTTACTGTCGGTTACATAAGGACGGATCTTTGACCGATAGCCATCGGCCCCAATGACAAGATCGGCCACTGCGGTTGTGCCATTTTTAAATGTGAGGTGCCACTCAGTAGCCATCTCCTCCAGGCTCGTCAATTGACGATCCCAAATCACAGTACCCGGTAAAAGAACGTTTAATAGCACATTCCGAAGTGTCCCCCGGTCAATCTCTGGCCTGAAGTGTATATTATCAAAATCGGCAGCGGTACCTTGACTCGGTTCATCCACACAAATGTTGGCCTGCTGATCAAGCGTACGGTACTTATCAGCCCCTGACATATAATTGGCTTTAAAAGCATCCAGCAAACCGGCCGCTTTAATTACTTTCAAGCCTGAGTCAACGTGCAGATCAACGATAGCACCTTGTATGCGTGTTTCTTGGCTATAATCCCGTTCATATACGGTTACATCAGCCCCTTTACGTTGTAAAAGTAGGGCGAGTGTTAATCCACCGGGGCCACCACCAACAATGGCTATCCGTTTGTTTTCTAGTAAATTTAATCCTTTCTGCGTGTCCATTTGTATATCCGTTTAGTGGATACAAAGGAACAGACTTTCGTACCGGTACACCAGATCGATACAGGGTAAGTATAGGACTAATCGAGGTTTTTACTCCGAAATGTAAGGGGTGTCACGCCCGCACTTTTGCTAAAGAGCCTGACAAAATAAGAATAATCCTCATAGCCCAGATCAGCGGCTATCTCTTTTACCGATTTGTCAGAATGATGAAGCAGCCGCTTTGCCTCTAATACGATACGCTGCTGGATGTGATACGAAACCGAATGACCCGTAGTCGTTTTGACACATTCATTCAAATACGGAGTCGATATATTAAGGCGTTCAGCGTAGCTGGCCGGACTTTTGGTTGTTGTAAACTGCCGTTCCAGCTCGGATTTGAACGCTTTGGTAATCAGGTCAAATCGGGTGTAGTTGTAGGCTGGTTTTGCTTGGGCCAGATACTGCGAGGCCACTAAGGCGACTAACAAATTGCAGCTTTCTTTCAATAGCTGGTAGTAAAGTTTCTCGTGCTTTCGTTCAGAAAGTTGGATACAAAGCGAAGCGGTTTGGGAAAGAATGGCTAGCGCTTCTGTTTGCAGCGGCAAGGGATTGACGGGTGAGAGCTCTTCTAATATGTGCAGGTATTCCGGTAGGAGATTTTCGTTGGAGATAATCCAACTGCTAATCGTAGCCTTGTTAAACTCGACCACCCGATGTACTTGATTGGGATGCATGTAGAAAACCGCTGGAGCTTCTACTTGATAGAGTTGAAAGTCAATTTCGATATGTGTAACTCCTTTTTCCTGAAGGAAAAAGGAATGGCCACCGTCGCGGTGCGCTCGGGCTACTTCCTTAAAATCGGATGAATCATCAAACGATGCTTTAGCAATGATTATTCCTTCGCCAATTCCATCAGGCAACTTGATAACCGGGATATCGTTGTTTTTTTTTGACATCGTTTTGAGCCACAAAGGTAACTCTAGTCGCCTTATTGGCTCGTCTGTTCGTTTATAAGTTCATTTGACTTTGCCATCACTCCTTACGACCCGCTCGTTAAACACCCGTGGTGGCAAGGTTGGGTTGCCGCACCACCGCTGTTGCGGTACCGTTCGAATTACTTGGTACGCCATAGTTGCCAGTTAAGAAGTAATATATGCTTTCTCGTCTCACATATCTTTGGTTTCTTACCAACATTAAACCCTAAAGGGCGGCCTGGCACTTGGGTGGATGTATTAGCAAACAATTGCTACTTGGAGTTGGGCTTAAAGGCTGGCAAGCTTAGGTGTCCGGTCTGGATCTTTCGGAAAAAGGCACCTTTATATAATCGGCCCAGCGGAAGTGTTTGGTTAACTAGATGAACCTGCTCAGCGTTGTAACTGATTAGTTTATCCCACGCAATAATAAACGATTTGTGCACCCGAATGAACTTATCGCCAGGGAGTTTCTGCTCCATATACCCTAATTTTTCTGACGCTACGTACGACTTTCCGTTCGTGTGCACCTTTATGTAGTCAGCCAACCCCTCAATAAAAATGATGTCCTTAAGGAAAATTTTTGTTTGATCCCGTCCAACCTTAAAAAACATATACATCTCCTCAAAGCGGCTGGGAATTTGGGCATGTACCTCAGGAATGTTTTGATACTGCATGTACTTTGAAACGGCTCTCATGAATCGCTCCTGGGTAATCGGTTTAACTAAATAATCTAAAGCATCCAGGTCAAAGGCAGTGGCTGCGTACTCCCTGTAGGCAGTCGTTAAAATGATCTTGGGGCTGGTCTTTAACGATCGTATCAACTCAAGACCTGATAGTTTGGGCATCTGAATATCCAGGAAGGCCAGGTCAACCGGGTTGGTCTGCAGAAACGTGAACGCATCGACTGCATTGTCTAAAGAGGCTAAGACGGTAAACCCATTCAGGGTTGACAGATGCTGAATGAGTAGTGCCCTGGCTGGTGCTTCATCATCAACGATTAAGCAGTTCGTCATTTTTCTAAGTTTTAATCGTCAAACTAATCAGGTACGAATGAAGCTCGTCAATAATCGTTAGATCATGAGCATCCGGATAGAGTAATAACAATCTTTTTTTTACGTTTGACAGGCCAATCCCTCCAGTAGCGGATACAGGGATTGGACCTTGTTCGTCCTTACTGTTGGCAATCTTAACCGAAAATTTGCCCTCCAGCCTGGAGATATCAATACGAATCCAGCTAAATCCTGGCGAGCTAGCCACGCCATGTTTAAAGCTGTTCTCCACCAAAGGCAATAAGAGCAAAGGAGCGATCTGGAGATCATGGATGGAGGTATACCTATTAATCGAGACATCCAGTTTGGGGCCAAATCTGTTTTTTTGAAGTTCGATATAATGTTCGATATAAGAAATCTCAGTTGCTAAGGGCACCATCGCTTGAGTTGATGCATATAAATTATACTCCAGAAAACCCGACAGATGAGCAATCAGCGATGCCGTTTCCGGACTGCTTTTCAAGGCCGTAGCATACATATTATTTAACGTATTGAACATAAAATGTGGCTGGACCTGTGCTTTCAGAAGGTCCAGTTCTGCCGTTGTTTTCTGCTGCACCAACTGGTGTACCCGAAAGCGTTCCTCATACCAGGATCGTATAAAATAATACAAAGCATATAAGCCGGTTATCGTGTATAGGTTAACAAGCTCGACCAGCATTTTTCCAGCCGAAAGAAAAGGCATATGCTGGGCTTGCGGAAAGTACCTTGGATAAAGATGATAATAATTGATGTACCGCCTGACTAGAAGCAAAAAAAGCGAGCAGAGAATCAGATACACCCAGACTGTTACCTTGCTGGTTTCCGCCAGTCGCTTCTTGATCAAGTAATGAACGGCCAGCCAGGAAAAGAGGAAAGCGACCGGCAAGGCCATGCACGCATTGATAAAGTAGCTGTGATAATCCCCATACAGAGATGCCAGACCTAGCCACTGATAGAAGAAATACAGCATCCAGAAAACGGCATTAAACGCAACTTCTCTCGTTAGTTTCATGATCCGGCCATTCCAGGCTAAGGTAAGCGTTTTGACTGTCGGTGAGTTACTCTGGTAACCGATTTTCGATCAACAACCATTTTTTTCGGTAAACGGTGAATACCGATAAATTGGGTTGTGTACAGACAATTAGTCTGGGCTTAACTACTTGTCTCTACTTTTGAGCTTCCATCCATTAGCACCCCGAACACCATGAAACTGCTGGTACGGATTGGCCGGGCTTTCTATGCGGTCGCTCTTTTTGTGTATGGTTGTCAACAGGTTTATTTTGGGACCTTCCGAGATGTATTTTTTTCGGTCTATCAGCAGCACCTCCCTTTCCTGAATGTGTTCGCTTCCATCTTCGGACTCTATCTGATCATCACCGGCGCTTTACTAGTTGTATCCGGTGCGGGGAAAAAAGCAGCTCTACTGCTGGGTGCGATCTGGCTGTCGCTGTTCCTGGGAACCCATATGACCTACGAACTCATCTCAGAACCCAATAAATTGTATCACTTAGGCTTGTGGACGACTCCCCTGAAGGAGCTGGCCCTGGCTGGAGGGGCCTTTGTGGTGGCCTACTCGTTTGAGACGCCATTAACCGGTAAGCTGGCGGTTTTAGAAAAAATCATGCCCTATGGCAATTTGTTTTTCCTCTATACCATGACCAGTTATGGGATCTCCCACATTATTTATGCAGAGTTTCTGGTCAATACAGTGCCCAAATGGATCGCAAATCACCTTTTTTGGGTAAATCTGACGGGAATAGCCTTAACCGCTTCCGGCATAACCATTATACTGGGAATCCGGATCCGGATCATCGCGCTGTTACTCTCGCTGATGATCTTTTTGTGGTTTTGGCTGGTCCATGTCCCCAGCGCACTGTCGAACCCTGCCACAGATCGAGGAAATCTGTTGGCCAGTGCGTTTGATGCGCTGGCGTACAGCGGGGTGGCATTACTGATCGGTCTCACCATGAAGCAGCAGAAATGGGTAGAAGATATCGAATGTTGGCGATGATTCTCCAAAGCGGAACGATTAGAGAAATACCAGGAAGCATGAAAAGAAACAACGGTATTGATGTTATGCGCGGTCTGGTCATGATCATTATGGCCTTGGACCACGTTCGGGATCTGTTGCATATAACCTCGTTATCACAATCTCCCACGAACCTGACCACCACCACACCGGTGTTATTTTTTACCCGATGGGTCACATATTTATGTGCACCAACTTTTGTATTTCTTGCTGGTACATCCGCTTTTCTGTCCATGAGCGCTAAAAATGATCTGCCCGCTACCAGGCGTTTCCTGCTGTCAAGGGGCATCTGGTTGGTAGGGTTAGAGTTCAGTCTGGTCAATTTCGGTATGTGGTTCGACCCACATTTCGATGTCCTGATCGTTGAGGTGATTGCCGCTATTGGGGTTGGATTTCTGATCCTCAGCGCGTTGCTAAAATTACCTCCCCGAACAATCGGGTTTATCGGCGGTATGATCGTCGCGCTTCATGAGTTGGTCAGCTTGCTTCCTGTTCCAGACAACTTGCTGTTAAAAGTACTGCTGTCACTTTTCTCACCCATGGCTTTCCCGTATGCTACCAGGAAACTATTTTTTGTCGCCTATCCGCCTATCCCCTGGCTCGGCATTATGCTGATCGGCTATGGTGCGGGCCATTTTTTTGCGTCAACCGAAAAAAACCAACGACGGATCTTTCTGAGGATAGGATTAGTATCGCTAGGCTTATTTATTGCGTTAAGAGTAGCTAACCTATATGGTGATCCGGTTAACTGGTCTCCACAAAAGAATCTGCTTTACACGTTTCTCTCATTTATCAACGTGACCAAATATCCCCCATCGCTGCAGTTCTGTCTACTTTTTCTGGGGATCATGTTTCTGATTCTTTCGCTGGTACAAGGCCTGAAAAACAACTGGACGGATCGGGTGGGTGTATATGGAAAAACCCCACTGTTCTATTTCCTGGTGCACTGGTATTTGATCCACCCGCTTGTTTTTGTGATGGTCTTCCTGCAAGGATTCAACTGGTCTGATCTGGTATTCGGTACTAATTTCGGCCGACCAAAGACGGGCAGCGGAGTGGAGTTATGGGCTATTTATTTGATTTGGGTCTTCATCGTCATGGTGATGTACCCGCTTTGCAGATGGTATGGAATCTATAAGGAACGTCATAAAGAGCAGAAGTGGCTTCGCTATATCTGAGCAAAAACGCAATCGTTTATAAATAATCAACGTATTAACAATCCTAAACAGACCCTGATCCATTGCACCCCTTTTCTCTTATTTGATGGCAATTGTGTCCAGGCGATGACCTTTTATCAGCAGTGTCTGGGTGGGGTGGAACACCAGAATTATTCACAAAAAGGGTAATTAACTCTAACAAACTATGTCCAAACTTATTGCAGTCATGTCCATGTCGCTGGACGGCTATGTCGCCGACAAGCAGGATGGCGTAGCCGAAGTGTTTGATTGGTATACCTCGGGCGAGGTGGAAATTGCGGCTGGCGGAGCAGATGCCATGACATTTCACCTATCTCCTCCCAGTGCCCAGCATTACAAAAGTCTTGTTCATGAACTTGGCGCTGTACTAACCGGTAGACGAACCTTCGAGGTTGCCCAGGGATGGGGTGGCAATCATGGGTGGGGTCCAGCCTTCGTACTGACGCATTCGATTCCTGCTGGCTGGCCACAGCCTAACTCGAATGTACACTTCGTTACCGATGGTCTGGAATCGGCCGTCAAGCAAGCGAAAGCTGCGGCTGCTGGCAAGGCCGTTGGCGTTCATGGTGCGGATACCATTCAACAGTGCCTAAACGCGGGTTTACTGGATGAACTACAGATCGACATTGCTGCCGTTCTTCTGGGTTCTGGCATACGGCTCTTCGACCAGCTGGCTAACACCCCGTCTGTGCTTGGCAATCCAACAGTCATCGCTGGCATAGGCGTCACTCACCTGCGTTATCCTGTATTAAAGGGGAATCCAGTATAGGGGTTTCGCTTTACTACTGGCGTACTGTTTTGATCCCATAAAAGTGAGCCAGTGAAAAGTAAGGTAAAAAACATAAATTTCACTGGCTCACTTTTATGGGATCAAAACAGACGACCAGGTTACTTTAACTAAATCCAGGTTTATCTAAAGGAACTCCCCTCATTTTCCCTACTTGTTTGGAGTTGCTGGTCCATACAATTAACTCATATTGTCTTGACAAATAGAGCTTTACTTAGCATCTTAGTGGAGAACTTCAATCCGCACAAACCAGGTGAACTCTCAAAGCTTTATTCCTTCGCTGCCTTTACGGCCATATGTGGAAGAGTATACCTTCCTACAATCATCTATAAATTTTCCATTCATACAGAGCCTGCCCCCTGGAGGACGCTCCGGCATCCTATTTAACTTAGGCTCTGAATGTCAGATAGGGTTTTCCAAGTCGACACAAATAGTGCCTACTATTGCCCTTGGTGGACAATTAACTCAAACATTGCATATAACGCATCAAGCTGGCTGCCAACTCCTGTTGATCACGTTCCGTACAAACGGGCTATACCAATTATTTGGTGCACCAATGAGTGAATTTGTCAACCAATTGCTTGATGTTGAATTAATTTTCCCACCATTACTTCGTCAACAATGGCGGGAAATGCTGGATCAGCTTAGGGAAATCGATTCGATTCAGGAACGCATTCGCCTGATCGAAAAGCAATTACTGGTATATGTGAATCGGGCACCGATCATTCACAACAATTGGGTAAAGGAAGCGAGCACTTGGCTAGCCCAGCCTGGTAATGGACGCATCCAGAAACTATCGACGGAAATTCGAATTAGTCCACGGCAACTCAGTCGGGAATTCAGTCGGCAAGTAGGTATTACCCCCAAAAGTTTTGTACAGGTTATGCGATTTCGAAATATATTTAGAGCGGTCCATAGCCAGAAAACTTGCTCCTGGTCAGATTTGGTCCACCTGGGTGGCTGGTATGATCAGGCGCATTTTTGCAACGATATCTATGAGATTACGGGCTTAACTCCTTCTGCTTTTTTTGCCCAACACTCGGCAACGGCAGGTTTATTAATGAATAATCACGACATCATTAGGTAAAGAGCCGTTTATACTGCTCTGCCTAGAAAGCGATCTCATCCTGAACGGTGCGAACCTTGACCAGGACTACTTGCTCTTTGTCGAGTTCAAGTAGGTGCACTATTACCCTCTTACTATAGGTGATCATGTGCTGGCGACTTTGCTCGATCTAGTGAAGTTTGCTCATTAGCTCCTATTTCACCCACGAAGTCGTCAATATCAACACCTGTTGTTAGAATTAGCCAGGGCCTACAAAACAGAAGGGGTATCTCAACAAACGCCCCCATTTTATCTACCGACCAGTACAGACTGACTGACTGACTGGGTTACGTTGACAAGGAATAGTATTGAGCATCATTGACACTCTCCCTAAAGGAGTGTTTCCAGGTCTAGGCCCGTCACGGGCTGAATGTACGACCGATTCCTCGCTGGAATGACATGCTGACAAGGCCAGGGGCACGATCAGGCCAATGCTTGCGGGTAATTCGCCATGGTATCCAGGGCATACAACCAACCTACCGGGTCTTTATGTAGTAACGTATGGGATTCAAGTGAGCGAGCGGTCGTTAAATGGCCGATTTTTCCAATACTCGTTCGTTGGCAGTCGGTAAGTTTGTCTACTGAATCACAACAATCCACACTGATTCATCTAACGAAACTGCTTCCAGTAAAATCATCTGGATTCGGCTGTAAAATTGACGCAAGAAAGCACTGTTTCGAAAAGCAGTGACAAGAGCAACAAGTAAAAAAAAGTCATTTGGTGAGTAGTAAGCTGAAAATAGCCAAAACACGCAATCACTCACTTATTCCAAGCTTGTAGAACTAGTTTGTCTATGTCTCCGCAAACCTAGTATTTCAAAGAACCATGAAACATCTGTTCGCTCTACCACTTTTTATGCTTAGCAGCCTGGTCATGGCTCAGAATAACTATGTTGCTAAGTCAGCGAATGCCAGTTTGCTTGGAACAGACTATCAATTAGTAGCCACGGGTGCTACTATAAGTGGCCCACTAACGGCGGGAGGCAATTCCTATATAGACCCCACCTCTACCCGTACTTCGACTGAAATCAAGCGGATGGTGTATCAATACGAAACCGAAAAGAGAGAAGTCCCACTAAAACTGCTTCAGCAACAAGTAAAATTTACTCAGCAGGAAGCCGAACGCTCACCATTTCGCACCAATGTACTGCTCATTGGTGCTGCTCTATTGCTGTTGCTGGGCGGGTCTCTTAGCGCCTGGCTGTTGAATCAATCCAAACTGCATCGAGTAGGGGAAGCTCAAAAACTGCGCAAACAGATCGCTCATGATTTACACGATGACGTGGGCAGTACGTTGAGCAGTATCTCCATGCTCAGCGGCTACACCAACATCTTACTGAGCCAGAACCAGCCCGAATCCGCTCAGAAGATGGTCCAGAAGATCTATACCGATGCCCGTCAGATTCTTGAATCCATTGATGAGATCATCTGGACGATTAATCCCGATAACGATACGTTACACCGCATCGCCCTACGCTTGCAGGAGTACGCCCAGCCCTTGATGGAGTCAAAAAACATTACGTTTTCGTTTCAGATGGATGCTGGCTTGGAAGAGGCTCCAATCTCCATGGAAGTACGTCGAAATCTTTATCTAATCAGCAAAGAAGCGATTAACAACCTGATCAAATACTCCCAGGCGACACAGGCAACCATTTGTTTTGAGAAGAAAGACGGGCAGCTTCAGGTCCTAATTGAAGATAATGGTCGAGGATTTGTAGTTGATGGCCCCAGTCAGCGTAATGGGCAGGCCAACATGAGACAGCGAGCTGTGTCCCTAGGTGGAACATTAGCCATAGAGTCAATAACAGGACAAGGAACCCGTTTACAGTTGATTATGAACCCATGAAGGTATAATCGATAGCGCTGAGTATGGGATTGGCTTGTACATTAACAGACTTAATCGCCTTGTGCTAGCTGGCTATTAAAAAAAGCCTGATCGCTTATATACCCTATCTTCATATACTGAGATCGTTAAGATTTCACCTGACGCTTTGCCACCTGGATTATATCTAATTCACTCTCTCTTTAATCGCCAGCGACGGCTGCCCGGCCATTTGAGAAGCATACTTATGAAAATTCCTTCGTCTCGCTAAGTAGCGTTTTCGTGAGATAGCTGTTGACATTGACAGCCCCATCGATTCTCACCAAACCCTTTTACTGATAATATCAGAAGATAGCCTGAGCTCATGAGCTTTTCTAGCTTATCATCGTGCCGTGTAATGCAAAGTCACTACCCCCGACCCGAGCGTTTTTGATTCCAGTAATTTCAATGTACGCATTTGTGTATTGCTGTCGAAAAGACTGATACCTTCCCCGAGTATGACCGGATGCAGCGTTAATTTATAGTCATCGATCAGTCCCAGATTCATCAGACTCTTAGCCAGGCCAGGGCTGCCAAATATCACAAGATCTTTGCCTGGTTGCTGTTTAAGTTTGTTTACCTTTTCCACTACATTGCCGTTGATCAGCGTCGTATTATTCCAATCTGCACTAGGTAGTGTTGTCGAAAAAACGACTTTTGGAATCTGTTGCACCCATCGTGCATGGTCAAGAGAATGTTTATCAGCATTTGGATCGTCCAAAACGGTGGGCCAGTAACTTGCCATTAATCGATACGTATTCTTACCGTAGACAGGAGCGCCTACCGTTTTTACTAGATCTTGTGCGAATTGTTGAAGCTCCTCATTGTAGGACAAAAAACCGAGGTCGCCGTTAATGTCTCCGGCAAAACCATCCAGGGAAATATGAGCAAACAAAACTAACTTTCTCATGTAGCTTACAGTTTGTGCAAAATTAAATCAGGCCAGGTACGTTCATGAAGGCCAATCGCGACAATACGAGGGCGTTTTGCGACCATCTTCACCTGACCCAAACGAAGGTTAGACTGTTGAGTAGGAGGGAAGAGATGACATTTTTTGACCATACTCATTTAGCAAAGACCATGTACACAACTTCACAAACTTATTCAAGGTCAAAAAATACCCGTGGCTGTTGCACAACGCAACTTGTTAGTCTTGAGTCAGTTGCCTATATTTAGCTATGGTCGGCAAACGGCAACTCTCCCCGGCATCAGGTACACTTTCCCTGCTCGGTAAGGTTGTACCAACCACTAATTTTTACCGCCAGTTGAAGCAAAGTCTTGATCTGACGTTTCTCTATGAGCTGGTTGCTCCCTGTTCCGGCAAGTGCGGCCACCAGTCGATTGACCCCGTGCTGTTTTTTAAGCTGATGTTGGTCGCGCATCTGGAAAATCTTTCCTCGGATCGAGCCCTGATTCGCCATTACCAACTGCGGCCGTCGCGGTTGGGAGTTTATTGAACTACTTTGGGATGCGTCGCTCTAATGCCCGTGGTCAATCGGCGGCCCACAAACGGATGTTGCTGGCGGCTATGGCCTACACTCTAAAGAAATGGTTCGTGAAAAAAGATTGGCCCAAAGCCGTTACCCAGGTACTGGTTCTGCATCCAGAGATCCTTTTTATGTCTTTTAAGCTGGGAATATCACAGTGGGTTGTGCAACAGCCACGGACGTTTTACAATACGGTAAATTAAAGCGATTCATCCAGAAACTAATAGGGTAAAGTGCCAGATCAAGGGTGACTAGCACAAGAAGCCGGGCATTTTCTTGCTCCTCACGCGCACTCCCTCCATTAATTAAAAATAGCAAATACCCTCTATAGGGTATTGATTCTTCATTGGCCAGCTTGCCATTTTTGCCTTAACCAATCCCGGCAAATTGATCCTCAAACAAGCTGTGACACTTCTCCATTTACCTTTCCTGCTGCTGATTGCAGTGGCCACCCCTCTGGCTAGTCTGGCCCAACCGCCTATCTCACGAGGTGAACAACTCTTAGCCATCAGCTATGACGAAGCCTATCGCCGGGCTAGATCAGCTCTTCAGGCTGAAGGCTATGTCAACCTACGGGAAGGCGGAGCCCATATCATTGCCTTTAAGCAAGAGCATAGCGCTGTGATTATGTGCAATGTAGCGCCAGAAGGGAAAGTGTGGATTAACGTGGTAGTCGCTAGCTATAGTAATGATGCAGGCATACCAGGAGGTGAGCGGGTGAGATTGCTGGATCGGATGGGGCGGGCCGCTTCGGTTACATCTCAGTCAGAGGGGTGTGGTTTGGGTAGCGTATGGGCGGGCACCGAATCCGGTTACGATTTAACCTGGACCAGGCGAGGCAATAGTGCTATTTTTGATGTCAGTGGCTTTATTAATGGCAACAATTTTTCAGCGGAACAAACCATTGAAATCGTTGGAAATAAAGTCAATATCAATCGATACAAGGCAATTGATGGAAACACCTGTCGGTTTGAAGGACTTATTCAAAGCAACGGAAAGAACGTGCGGGGTACCTATACCTGTGACAAGTATAAACCAACAGGCGATTGGAAAGCTGTAATCAACTGTAACTGAGTGGCAATCGTAGTGCCTCTTCCAACGGGTCGGACATTATCGCTAGGCACAATAAGTTGTCATCTGCCCTGAAAATTTGTCAGTTGGGTGTACTTATATTAGCCAAAGTATGAAAGCTTTAGGCTTAATACGTATGTATTCTTTATCTTGACAAACCCTCCCAAATGAGACGAAGGAGCTTTTATGTGATGCATCAGTATTCGGGCGGTTTATGAATCATACATAAACCCGTAAAACACAAAAGGCACGTACTCCATGTTAATGCCTTTTGTGTTTGAACTACACTACATGGGCCTTTATTCGTTGCGTAAACTTTTCACTAGGTTGACCAACGCAGCTTTGATACTTTGGACGCTGATCGTCAGCAGGGCAATTACAACCACCAATACACCCGTTTAGGTAATCCTTTACGAAAAGGCCTGTTTTAAGAAACAGTTGGAAATTCACAAGACAGCCTTTCTTATCTAAACGATTTATGTACAATCTCACAAAATGCTCCTACCTGAGACGAATGAACATTCATGTATCTGCTTTTCAAATGAGGCATTTACTGAAACGGTGTTTAGCCTGAAGGTTCGTACGTTGACTAACATTGAAGGCAAATACACGACTCCGACTGGCTTTATTCGTGCCATAGGCAGATAGGCAAACTTCAGCCAGTAACCACTTTTGCTCTCATTTCCGCCGACTTTAAAGTTAAACCCTCCGCCCATATAGTGGGCCTTAGGACACCCTTAGGCTGGTTGTAGCTTTGAGTCATCAATCGAAACAAAAACCAAAAACAACTTTATCTCAGTCATGAAAACGGCTTACCTGGTTATCCTACTCACGGTTTCTGCTACCCTTTGCCTTTGCTCATGCAGCAAAAAGTCCGACGACGTGATGCCGGCTCAAACCACAAACACATCCCCAACTCCACCTGTAACCGCTCAGACAACACCGGCTCAATCAACTACACAAGCCCTGGGTGGGTTTCAGGTCAAAGTAGATGGGTATCTCTATACGCCTGACTTGACTTATGCGCTGACGACTTCCCCCGCCGATAATGACTACTTCGGCATCTATGGGCTCGACAGTAAAACGGGGAATTTGGTGGCGCTGCTCTTACCCAAAACGGTGGGTGAAGGAACTTTCCCCATTAACAAGGTCAATATGGGTATCATAACGGTGAACAAATATGATTACTCGACCCGCAATGATGGCACGGGCACGGTAACGATTACCAAAAAGACGGCCACCAACGTGATTGGCACGTTTAGCTTTACGGCTTATGATGCAACGGGTCTGTACAAGGGCACTTTAACGGAAGGGAGTTTCAACGTGGCCTTTAAGTAACCGACTGGTGGTCATCGGTAAGATTTTTATCCAGATTACTCCAGCGAAAGGCGGTCGAAGTGAGTCGGCTCTTTCTCTGGGGTAATTTGCTAATAGGGCAGAACTACTTTTCATTATCTTTTTGTGGATGTTATCCGTATGGCCTGGTAAGGTGCCACAGTTTGCCTGTAAAAAGGGGTGCATCTCAAAAGGACCCTACCTGTGCCGAATGAGCCTTCATGTGTCTGCTTCAATTATGGGGCGTTTCGTGAGATGAATTTGACTATTGATTTCCTAAACACTGGAGCTAAAAAAAAGCCAAATTTTGCAAACAGGACTTTTTAATGATGTATGACAATGTCAGTATAGAGGTATTTGAGATATGGATAGTGGACATAAAAACAGATATTGGCTGGAAGCCTAAAGGCAAACAGATCTTTGGCCCCAGAATAGCCCGGAAAATTATTGAGCAAGGGGGTCCAATAAGTCTTAACGTTCTCAATCAGTAAGAATTTACGTTTACAATAAAAAAACGGTGGCTCAATCAGCCACCGTTTTTTGTATAATTAGAGATGGAGCATTATAAATCCAACGACTGTTACATAACAAGTTTACCTGCTTTTGCAAAAGTCAAATCAACTATGGACGGGAATGCTGATTGTGACAGGTTTCGTTATTTGATCTTCACCACCCAGTAATCATCTTGTCCTCGGGTACGAGAAGTCTTATTGCCATCCCCACCGGAGAGCGAACTCCCTCCCAACAGAAAACCGCCATCCAAGGTAGTTATCAGAGAAAATAGAAGGTCAGAATTCTGACCACCAAAGGTTTTATCCCACACTTTGGTCCCATCCCCATCCACCTTCATCACCCAGTAGTCACTATCCCCTATATTGGGATCGGACTTACTGCCAGTTTGACCGGAGACAGAATCGCCCCCCAGCAGAAAACCGCCATCCGAGGTGGCTACTATAGAGCGTAGATAATCCTCCTTGGTGCCGCCAAAGGTTTTATCCCAGACTTTGTTGCCACTCCCATCGATCTTCACCACCCAGTAATCATAAAGTCCTAGGCTGGGAACGGACTTATTGCCACTCTGACCGGAGTTTGAATAGCCACCTAGCAGAAAACCGCCATCTGAGGTGGCCGCCATTGAGTATATTTGGTCAAGATCAGTGCCGCCAAAGGTTTTATCCCACACTTTACCACCACTCCCATTGATCTTTACCACCCAGTAATCATAACCTCCTCGGTTGGGATCGGACTTATTGCCAGTCTGACCGGAGCCAGAATAGCCACCCAGCAGAAAACCGCCGTCCGAGGTGGCTACCATAGAGCGTAGATAATCAGAACCACTACCACCAAAGGTTTTATCCCACACTTTGGTCCCATTCCCATCCACCTTCACCACCCAGGAATCAAAATTTCCTCGGTTGGGGTCGGATTTATTGCCCCCCTGATCGGAACCGGAAGCACCCCCCAGCAGAAAACCGCCATCTGAGGTGGCCACCATAGAGTATAGATAATCAGTATTACTACCACCAAAGGTTTTATCCCACACTTTGGTCCCATTCCTATCGATCTTCATCACCCAGTAGTCACTATCCCCTATATTGGGATCGGACTTACTGCCAGTTTGACCGGAGACAGAATCGCCCCCCAGCAGAAAACCGCCATCCGAGGTGGCTACTATAGAGCGTAGATAATCCTCCTTGGTGCCGCCAAAGGTTTTATCCCAGACTTTGTTGCCACTCCCATCGATCTTCACCACCCAGTAATCATAAAGTCCTCTATTGGGCTCGGATTTATCCTCTTCCTGACCGGAGAGAGAACTCCCACCTAGCAGAAAACCGCCGTCCGATGTGGCAAGCATTGAGTATAGTACTTCAGATCTATCACCGCCAAAGGCTTTATCCCACACTTTGGTAGACATACCTGCTGTCGTACCCGTTTTGATGGTTACTGACTGAGTTTTAGGCTGGCTACCACCACCGGGGCCACTCACCGTCAAGGTAACGGTGAACGTACCCCCCTGCTGATAGGTGTGTTTGGGGTTTGCTTCGGTTGAGGTAGGGGTTTTATCACCAAAGTCCCACAGATAGCTGGTGATAGTACCCGTGGCTTTTTGGGTAAAACTGACCTCGCAGGGGGCCATACACTCGCCCCCGGTAAACCCAAAATCGGCCACCGGAGCCCCCGGCTTATTGATTGCTATGGTCTTCTGGCTACTGTTGCTGCCAGCACTGTTGGTTGCTGTGAGTTTGACAGCATAGGTGCCTGCCGTCGTAAACTGCCGGGAAAAACTGGCATCGGTCGATACCTGGCTGCCGTCGATCTCCCAAACAAAGGAGGTGGCGTTCTGAGAGGTACTGGTGAAAATGGGTGTGCAGGGGGCAGTGCAGCCATCGTTGGTTACGGTAAAGGAAGCCGTAGGGGGTTGGATCGTGTCTACCGGTGATCCATTCTTGCAATACACGAGCAGCCCCATTAAGCAGACCAGTAGGGTAAATCGCTTCAGACAGTTGAGCAGGTAAACAGATTTCATCGAGTGTTTATGGGTTGATTCACCTGCATAGATACCCGTCAAAATTTATAGGTAACAGATTTACTCATTCATGTTAGTTAACGTAGGCGTTTTGACAAAAAAGCAACCCCAAAAACCAGGGTTGCTTTCCGCTTGTATCCACACCCTACGTGTATTGCTATTTGGGTTTGACAGCTCTTAAATTTATCGGCAATCGAGCCGCTACAACGAATTCTCAATAAAGGCTCCTGCGTGAGACGTAGAGAGTTTTTAGGGATCTAATACGTCAATAATCGAGCATTTTGTGCGATGGTAATCTAATCGGATGGGTTAACCAAAGAGCCAGGTGAGCCGAGCCGCCTTTTATAACAGGTGCGATTATGAGTGAGAACACCGGTGTTAAAAGTCAAGCTACATGTTGTAAAGATGATTTGTTGACGAGGTATGACGGTGTTTCTATAGAGGTATTTGAAGCATGGACTGAGGATATAAAAGCAGAACTAGGCTGGAAACCGAAAGGTAAACAAGTGTTTCCGCTATGAGTTGCCCAGCGTATCATCGAACATATCGGCCACCCCATCAGCCTAAAGCTTCTCAATCAGTAAGAATTTAGCTACTACTACAAAAAACGGTGGCTGAATAAGTCACCGTTTTTTGTAGTAGTAGGATGGAGTAATTTAAACCCAATGGCTGTTAGGTAACGAATTCCCTGCTTTTGCAAAAGCCACAGCGACTATGAACGGGAATGTTGATGGTGACAGTAGTCGTTATCTGATCCTCACCACCCACATATCATTATTGCCCCGGCTGGGATCGGACTTGTCGCCCGCCTTACCGGAGATAGTATCCCCTCCCAACAGAAAACCCCCATCCGAAGTGACGACCACAGAGCGTAGATAATCATTATTCGTGCTGCCAAAGGTTTTATCCCACACTTTACCACCATTCCCATCCACCTTCACCACCCAGTAGTCACCACCTCCTTTACTGGGCTCGGACTTATTGCCACTCTGATAGGATGTGGACATTCCCCCCAGCAGAAAACCCCCATCCGAAGTGCCCACCACAGCATATAGATATTCAGAATCACTGCCACCAAAGGTTTTATCCCACACCTTGGTCCCATTCTTATCTACTTTCACCACCCAGTAATCCAAACCTCCTCGATTGGGGTCGGACTTATTGCCATCCTGACCGGAGTTAGAATAGCCCCCCAGCAGAAAGCCGCCATCCGAGGTAGTTACCACAGAGGTTAGATGATCATAATCACGGCCGCCAAAGGTTTTATCCCAGACTTTATTACCACTCCCATCCACTTTCACCGCCCAGTAATCACGACTTCCCCTATAGAGATCGGACTTATTGCCATCCTGATCAGAGAGAGAAGAACCTCCCAGCAGAAAGCCGCCGTCTGAGGTGGCTGCCACAGAGTAGAGTTGGTCAGTATTCGTGCCGCCAAAGGTTTTATCCCACACTTTGTTGCCACTCCCATTGATCTTCACCACCCAATAATCATAATCGCCACCTCGGCTGGGATCCGACTTATTGCCAGTCTGACCGGAGCCAGAATAGCCCCCCAGTAGAAAACCGCCATCCGAGGTAGCTGCCACAGAGGTTAGATAATCACCAAAACTGCCGCCAAAGGTTTTATCCCAGACTTTGTTGCCACTCCCATCAATCTTCACCACCCAGAAATCCCCTTCTCCCCGGTTGGGATCGGACTTGTTGCCATCCTGACCGGAGTCAGAAGATCCCCCCAGCAGAAAGCCTCCATCCGAAGTGCCCACCATCGTGTAGAGTAGGTCAGAACGACTGCCACCAAAAGTTTTATCCCACACTTTGTTGCCACTCCCATCGATCTTCACCACCCAGAAATCCTCTCTTCCTCGGTTAGGATCGGACTTATTGCCATCCTGACCGGAGTTAGAATAGCCACCTAGCAGAAAACCGCCATCCGAGGTGGCTACCATAGCGTATAGATAATTAGTACTAGTACCACCAAAGGTTTTATCCCATACTTTGGTTGGTGTGGCTGAAGAGGAACCCGTAGGGGGTTGGATCGTGTCTACCGGTGATCCATTCTTGCAATACACGAGCAGCCCCATTAAGCAGACCAGTAGGGTAAATTGCTTCAGACAGTTGAGCAGGTAAACAGATTTCATCGAGTGTTTATGGGTTGATTCACCTGCATAGATACCCGTCAAAATTTATAGGTAACAGATTTACTCATTCATGTTAGTTAACGTAGGCGTTTTGACAAAAAAGCAACCCCAAAAACCAGGGTTGCTTTCCGCTTGTATCCACACCCTACGTGTATTGCTATTTGGGTTTGACAGCTCTTAAATTTATCGGCAATCGAGCCGCTACAACGAATTCTCAATAAAGGCTCCGACTTGAGACGAAGGAGTGCTCATGTGTCTGCTGCTTTAATAGGGCATTTCTTGAGACGCGCTGCTACTATAGTTGCGCATGAATGAAACAAATCCCTGGAATACTATTCCATTAGCTGACTATGAGCTACATATGCAACATAAAGATGTTGGTCAGGCTAAGTTGCTCAACGACCTGACTGGCAAATATTTACAAAATAATAAGCCAGAAAATATCTTGTTTTTGGGTATAAGTGGTGGCAATGGATTGGAGCACATCGATCCCGATTTGGTGAAAAGGGTCTGTGCCGTAGATATAAGTAGTGCCTATCTGGAGGAAACTCGGAAACGGTTTGGCAATAAAATCAAGCAGTTAGATCTTGTAAACGCAGATATTGGTTCATCAACAGTATCGTTTATTCAGGCAGATTTTGTTTGGGCAGCTTTAATTTTCGACTATGTCGATAGTAAAAGATGCTTTGAATTTATCAACGACAATACGGATCCGTTTGCCAAATTGATAATTACCATCCAGTCCAATAACGGTGTTCAGTCTGTCAGTAAAACAGGCGTTGAATCCATTAAATCGGTTGGAAGTATTTTTAAGACTATTGGACAGGAAGATTTGAAAACAGAGGCAGTCACCTTTGGATTTGACTGTGTTGGTTCAGAAGAGAATTTTTTACCCAACGGAAAATCTTTATGTACCTATGAATTTTCTAAGAGGGGCTAATACAGTTTTACTTTTTCAATCGCTTCAGGACACTATTCGATAACAGCCCGTTCTCAATTCATTTGTCCCGAAAAACGCTCCTATGTGATCCGAAGGGGCTTTCATGTATCTGCTACGTAAATGGGGCGTTATAAAAGCCGGACGAAACACACCCGCATTTTACTCTCGCTGAAATTTTGTTGCGGTGGGTTAAACCCAAATCCTTCATGGCGTAGATGATGGGTCTTAACGTGTCGGCATAGGCTTCTGCTGTATACGAAATCTTAACGGGGTAATCTCCGACCAAGGCTCGCTTGATGAGCTGTTGGAGCATGACCATTTTTTTTAAAAGCCATATGAAACATGAGACAGGTTCTCAAAACCTGTTTCGTAATAAACATCTACTGTTTCCCCTTTTTTCAGATAACTGGTAATGGACCAGTTCCAGTCTTTTTAGGGTATGTCAACTTTGGGGAGTTTACTCCATTTGTAATCAGTCTCTTTGAGCATTGGAGCTACTTCATATTTTAAATTCCATTCTTTTATGTTTTCTAAAATTGGCAAAAAAGCTAAGCCTTTTTCAGACAACTTATAGTCTACCCTTGGCGGTATTTCCTTATAGGCCAATCGTTCCAATAAGCCATCTTCTTCCAACTCTTTTAACTGTTCGGTCAGTACTTTCCTTGAAATGTGGGGTACGATGGCATCTAACTGACCAAAACGCATGGTACGGGTGCCAAGTACATTGATAATTATTGGCTTCCATTTATTACCAATAGTGCCAATAGCTCTCGTAAATGGGCAATTCGAGTTGCAAAATCTGTCGTCTTTCATCGTTAAAATTTGTAGTTACCTACTAGTAACCAGAATAAACTATTATAGTTTCAAAAATAAACTATTGATGGTTCCTTTGCGAAACAAATATAAAAGTAGCTAAAAAATGAGTAAGCTAGCAAGCAAAGTTGCCGTGATTACAGGTGGTAATAGTGGTATTGGATTGGGTATTGCCCAGGAATTTAAACATGAAGGTGCTGTAGGCGCTATTGTCGGCAGAAATCAGGAAACATTAGCGAGTGCTGCGGCTCAGCTTGGCGATAAGTTTATAGCCATAAATGCCGATGTAACCAGCCTTACCGACCTGGAAAGGGTGTTTAAAGAAACGGCTGAAAAATTTGGCAAAATAGACGTGATTGTAGCCAATGCGGGTGGTGGAACTATTGGAACTGTGGCAGATATTGGCGAAGCCGACTATGATAAAACAATGGATTTAAACCTGAAGAGTGTCTACTTCACGGTTCAAAAAGCACTGCCCTATATGAATGATGGTGGCTCGATTATTCTTATCGGGTCAAATGCCGCGCATCGGGCCTATTCGTCTTTTACGCTTTATGGTGCTGCCAAAGCGGCTGTAATCTATTTAGCAAAAGGATTTTCAAACGACCTTTTAGCTAGAAAAATTAGAGCAAATGTAATAACACCAGGTACAACAGATACACCAGCATTTGACAAGTTTGTTCCCGCAGAACAAATTCAAGCAGTAAAAAAACACTATGCAGGGGTAATGCCGGTAGGCAGAATTGGGCAACCCGCTGACATTGGTAAAACAGCGGTTTTCCTGGCCTCTGATGATTCTTCGTTTATGCTTGGTGCTGAACTCCTTGTTGATGGTGGTATGACCTATTTGGCTAAATAATTGACCCCACGCTGGCACGAGTTCAAATTCGTACCATTAAATAGTTTTCAAAATGAGTAAATCAGAAAACAAAGAAGGGAGCTACGCAATTATTGGCTTCGGCAAGATCGGCCAGGCCCTGGCCAAGGCGTTTGCCCGCAACGGCATCGAAGTATCCGTTGCAACCACACGCGAACCGGAAAGCTTTGCATCCGCTGCGGCCGCGATCGGCCCCACGATCATTCCCACAACGCTAGCGGAAGCGGTCAAGGCGGACATCGTCTTTTTGGCTGTCCGTTTCGAGTCGCACCCGGATGTTGCAAAGGCGCTGCCCACCTGGCAGGGGAAGACCATCGTCGATGTGACCAATGCCTACGGCGTGTCCCCTGAGGAGTTGGGAGGACAGCCTTCTGCCAGGGTCGTCGCGCAGGCCTTCACGGGTGGAAAACTGGTTAAGGGCTTCAACCATTTGGGCGCAGCCGTCCTTGCACAAGATCCTGCCGTACATGGTGGCAGAAGAGTCGTGTTCCTGGCGAGCGACGATGACGACGCAGCAGCGGAGATTGGTACGCTTGCGGAAAATCTCGGTTTTTCACCAATCAAACTTGGCGGGCTTTCGGAAGGCGGACTGCTTGTGCAGGCGCGCGGAAATAGCTGGGGTCAACTGATCTTTAAGGACTTGGTCAAGTTCGACTGATGAATCGTTATCGCAAAATTCAATGCGATCCTGCCTCGTGGACAAAGGGAACCACAGTTTGATTGAAGCGGGTAAACTGAGTTTGCCGCTCAACCATTAATTAATAAACGTAATGAGTAAATTAAAAAACAAAGTAGCGGTAGTCACCGGTGCTTCAAAAGGTATAGGTGCATCTATCGCAAAATACTTTGCTGAGGAAGGCGCAAAGGTAGTTGTGAATTATGCCTCAAGTAAAGAAAGTGCAGATAGCGTGGTAAAGGAGATCACGGACAAGGGAGGAATAGCCATTGCGGTACAGGGCGATATATCGAAAGAAGCCGATGTAATCAGGCTGTTTGACGAAACAAAGAAGGCGTTCGGAACGTTGGATATTTTAGTAAACAACGCGGCCTTTCAAGGATACACACCGATTGAACAGGTATCAGCAGAATCTTTTCATCAGCATTTCAACGTCAATGTTTTGGGGGCTATACTGGCTATCCAGGCATCGTTGAAACTGTTTAGCGATACGGGTGGCAATATCATCAATATCAGTTCGGGTGCCAGCAAAATGCCTCTACCGGCAGCTTCTTTGTACTCTGCCACTAAAGCGGCATTAGATGCCATAACGATTTCGTTGTCGAAAGAACTGGGTGCAAAAAACATTCGTATCAATTCTATTTTGCCGGGTGCTACGGAAACCGAAGGTGCCACTAGTGCTGGCGTCACTACTGGCAGTGAGTATGAAACCATGTTTATAGCCAATACACCGCTTGGTCGTAGAGGTCAGCCCGAAGATATTGCGAAAGCTGCTGTATTTCTTGCTTCCGATGATGCAGCCTGGATTACGGGCGAGCAAATTTCCGTTTCGGGTGGTATGTATGGTTTTTAAATCCATCAACCCAAAAAATGAAAGACAATGGGTCGGAATTATTGGTTGACAGTGGTTCTACCAACTGCGCACTAAAATAAATCAGCAATTACCCCTACTTAGCCAAAAAGCCACAGATACACAAGTTATCCGTGGCTTTTTTCTTTTCGGACAACACGTTTAACTGACAAACAAAACGGACCACAAAAGCCCGTGATGGTAACGTCGGTTTTGCGTTATGGCAGCTGAAGCGTATACTACTAACTGAACCGTGGTGGCGACGGTCAGCCGCTGCTGGCCACTTGACAATCATTAAAAAATAATCGTCACTCAAAACGCTCCCACCTGAGATGAGTAAGAATTACTTATTGATAAATAGGGTGTTTTGCCGCTACGTCTGATGATATTTCTAAGGCGGTGAATTTCGTTGATTGGCATGCAAAAGAGGGGGTAGGTCGTCTTTGTTGCGGCTGCGTTTGTGGCCTGGAACTGCTTCAACCAGCTAGCATCGTAACTAGTGTTGCTGAGGTTGATTATTGACAGTCGACCGGATTCACTACTGACATACTGCTGTCACTCCCCTGCCTTTTCTTTGTGTGGTCAATCAATCGACAACTTCAACCAATAGAAGGTCATGGAAAACACAGCGCAGCTTAGCCAAACGATGGATCAGATCGTCCTCTCACCCGAGCAACTTCTTGCCCATTGGCAGGGACACCGGGGACTCACCCGCCGGTTGATCGAAGCCTACCCCGACGAACACTTCTTTTCGTATACCCTGGGCGGCATGCGACCTTGCTCGGCGCTGATTGATGAAGTACTGCAAATGGCCGACCAGAGTATGGAGGGTGTTGTTTCGGGCCAGTGGCCTTCATTTGGCGAGGGTTCGGAGACACCCCCCAAAGCAACGACGAAGCAGGAGGTACTGGCGCAGTGGGATCGGGTGACCGAGACGATTAATGCCCATTGGCCACAGATTCCACCCGCTCGCTTCCAGGAAGTCGACAAGGCGTTTGGTCTGTATGAAGGACCTATCTACTGGTTTCTTTTCTACCTGATCGATAATGAAATTCATCACCGGGGTCAGGCTTATGTCTACCTACGCACTCTGGGCGTAGAACCGCCCGCTTTCTGGGATCGCCCCCAGGTATAGTCCGGCGGTAAGCCCCCAAGGAGTAAGCCGTTTTACAAAAGCCTTTGCCGTTATAAAGATTGGCAAAGGCTTTTATGTATTATACTGGCGGCTATTCATCCCGTGATACCTATTCTTCCAGAATTAGCTATTTTTAGTACTTGGTGCATGTAAAGGCCTGGGCTGGCTCGGCTTCCCAGGTTGTGCCATCCTTAGAAAAGCTCCCTGAATCCAACTAAACGAGGGTTTCATGAAACCCTGCTTTTCCTACAACGTCTATGCAACTCAACCTCCTCTGGACTGGACGCGAATACCACTCGCTGGAAAACTGTTTGCTCGAAACAAACCAAACCGGAGTGGAAGTTACTGCCAAGATTATCGGCCACTATGAGACCAAAATCTATCAGGTGGAGTACCGCATTCAAACGAATCGGCGCTGGCAAACTCTGCTCCTTGACATCAGTAGTCGGCATAGCAATCAAACCCAGCATATTCGGTTGGTAGGCGACGGAAACGGAAACTGGGAGCTGAACGGCCAACCAGCCAATGAATTTGCCGGGTGCATCGATGTGGATATCCCCTTAACGCCCCTGACCAATACCTTGCCCATCCGCCGACTTGGGTTGACGCAAAACCAGGTACAAGAAATTAGGGTTATTTATTGCGATTTGCTGGCAAGACAAATTAAACCGGTTTGCCAACGATATAATCGGTTGTCGGCCAGCCACTATCAGTATGAAAATGTGCCAAATGATTTTGAAGCCACCATCCAGGTTGACGAATACGGGTTGGTAGTGGATTACCCAGACTTGTTTATTCGAACTGCGGCCTTGAAGACTAAGTACCGATAACGGCTCCCTGAGTCGCCCAAAAATACTTATCTCTCCTCGAGCCGAGCAGTAGGCCAACGGCGGCCAGGCTAAGGACGTTTGTATTAAGTCAAGGTTCTCACAGTTGAGCACAAGCCGAACTATCTAAAGTATCACCAAACGCTCCTCAAAGTGAGAAGAAGAGATTTTTATCTAGTTAAGGTAGTTTTGCCGTTGTGCTACGAAACGGGCCGGTACGCTGGAGCAGGGCCGTAAAATCCATCACTTGGGCATTCGCTCTCTTATGTGTGGGATTATGACCGAAAAATCGATCAACGCTTTCAAACAACCGCTGTGTTCGGGCAGATCGAAATTAGGACGAAAAGTATGCGCATTCACTTGTTTAGGTCATAGAAATCGGTCCGAAAGTTAAGCAAGTTCACTATGCCGATTTATTGGCCCATACCATATGGGCCGTATTGGTTAAGATTGGATTACGGCCTTGACCTGAGCTATCAACGAATTAGTAAAACCTGCCCCGCTTTTTTGAATGCCTCTTTTACAAGTGGGGTTTTATGCATTAATAAGTCTACTGTCCAGGTATATAAACCTTCTTCACAAGGTTCACCTTGATAGTTACCATCCCATACAAGCTTATCCGTTTTAAGTAGTAATTCGCCCCATCTATTGTAGATTGATAAAATAGACCCATTGATAAGCCTACCCTTTAATTCAAAATTATCATTCTGATTATCTCCATTAGGCGAAAATGCATCAGGAGCAAATAGAGTAGGTTGGCAAAATTCTTCTACCAATACAGTATCCGTATTGGTACATCGTTGTGAGTCGGTTACACTAATTATGTATAATCCCTCCTTTTTAACGCTTATAGTTTGAGTGGAACTTAATAACAAGCCATCCCTGGTTAACCAACGATAAGTAGCATCCGTATTTTCTCCGGCATCGAGTGTAATTGTGTCGATTGGGAAATCAGAAAAGCAGCCTGTATACTGGTTTGCCATTAATTTGATTCCTGGTAACTTCTTGACTTCATATTGAACTTTAGCTGCTGGACTCACGCACGAACCCGATACGGTCTGTGTCAGATAATAGAAATATAAACCATCCAGACTGGACGAAATCGGTGGCTTGAAGCTAGGGCCTGTTCCAATACGAGCGCCTAATGTTGAATCACTAAACCACTCAATCATTGTGCCCGTAGCGTTTAATGAGGCAACCGGTTCACCAACGCATATACTTTTATTCTGTATAGTTGGGGCTGACGGACTTACGCCAAGATTGACAGAGACTGTATCTCGGCTTTCGCACCCAGTAGATGAACTGCTGGCCAATACAACGTACTTTCCGCTGGTTTGAGCTGTAATTGATGGTGTGTTCACAATGGTCTCGTTTGGGAGTTGCCATCGGAATTTGTCCCATACGCCTTCGGTAGATGCCTGTAGGGTCAATTTGGTGTCGCATCCACTTCTCGTTTTTTCGGACAGACGATAATCCACTGGTGGAGTAAAGTTTAGGCTTAGTTCTTTCTCAATGAAGCAACCTCCATTAACGAGAACTGATGCCCGGACCTTGTAGGTAGCCGGACCATTGACTTTTACGGTAATCGTATCTTGTTTTGATTGGGCTTTCGTAATGCCCGGCCCCGACCACTCAACGAAGCCAGTTGAATTGGCCGAGAGCGAAAACGTGCCGCATACTTTCGGTACACTGGATGGCATCAAGGTTGCGGGCGGAGTTACCGTAATGCGAACAGAGTCTTTTTTTGAACAGGCCCCATTCGTAGCCGTAACTATATAAAGTGTATTACTGGTTGGAGTTGCCAGTGGATCTTTACTAGTCGAGTTATCCAGCCCTATTGATGGTATCCACGAAAAGCTTGTTGCACTACTCGTCGTCATGAGCTTTATAGACTGCCCCTGACAAATAGCGGTGTCTTTAATTGTTCGTATTGCAATCTCACTCCCTGATTCAACCCTGACAGGCTTACTCACAATGCAATTATTGGCATCTTTCACGTAAACTGTGTAAGCACGAGGCACAACAGTAAATGTATTGGCAGGTTGATAATTAATGGAATCAATTGAATACTGATAGGGCGGCAATCCATTTGTTGCACTAACTGAAATCACTTCATTGCTATTCCCAGAGCAATTTTCTTTTGTAGAAGTTGTCAGATCTAAATTACCAATCGAAATCTGTTTAGTTTTAAGAAGGGGTTTACCACATGCAGTATTCTTGACCGATAGGCTAATATTTTTCGTACCATTTGTGGGCCAACTTACTACGTACGGCCCTATCCCGTTTCCTGATACAACACGTCCTCCATCCCAATCCCAGTCGAAAATGTAGTCTGGTTCAGGAATCAATTTATCCCCGCTATAGGTAATTGTTAGATTTTGACTAGAGCTACAAACAGGATTGGGTGTAATGGAAAAATCTGCGATTGGCAGTGTATTCGCGACCGAGCAAATACTTTTGTATACATTATCAACATCTGCTTGCGAAGCGTATTGATTGGAGAAAGAAAGATAAGCGAAATTAGCTTCACCTGATTCGCAATAAGCAAACCCTTTGTCCCTAAATATATAAATTGGCCTGCCTGTCTGCGATGCATATCGACCGGCTATGTCATTGTAGGATTTAAACAACGTATTATTAACATATACATCAATAATACCCGTTGTGCCATTTCTGGTGAAAGTAAGGAGATAATAGTCCGTATCAGTAAAAAATGGGCATGCACCAACAATACCATTGGGCCAGAAATCAAGACAAAAGTGATGATTATCACCAGAGCGAATAAAGTAGATTCCGCCATCTGAGCTATTCGAATCATCTAAAAAATCAATAATTCTTACCCAGCCTGCAGGCCCCCATTTAGTTACTTTTACATACATCTGGATTGTATATGTGGTCGTAATGCTGTTGGTTGTATTAGCATATTTCAATCCCCAATGCATATTATTATGATACACGATTCTATCAACACCACATATAGGTAATTTATCAGTAATAAAATTACCCGACGTTGAGGCTGGTGTGCAGGCTCCCCCAGTAATAGCCTGAGCTGGTGTGATGTCTGGGCCGCATTCAGGTGCGGCAACTGACAAATTATTATAGAACCGATAGGAATGCTTGACAACCTGGCCATTAGCAATGGTTGTCAAAATGAGAAGGAGTAGATAAATTAACTTCATGTGTGGATATCAGTATTTCTCGCAAAGAAGAATAAAGATTTAGAATCTCACTTTTTAGGCTAACTAGCCTGTTAAAAGCATTTCTTCATACCTCAAGATACATACAGTCACGAATCCATAAAAGCGAGCCAGTGAAAAGTAGCGTAAAAAACTTAACTTTCAACGCACTCTGTATTGGTGTGAGTTGAATCAGATTGGGGACTTGACGAAGATCATTTGATCGTCCCGGAAATGTTTTGATCGATTTTTCTTCCTAGCCCCCGTTGGCGAATACATCACTCGTAGAGCCTGCCCTTAATTTCCAGGTATGGTGCTAATGCCCCAAAGCCCAGAATGGGAATAAGGCCCCCTGGTTTTTCCAGCACCGTTTTTCCAACGGGTAGTTTTCAGAAGAGATTGGCCCATTTAGCTGCCCGAATTCGGAAAATTACCCTTAAACGGATCAACTTTACTCGGTACGGTTGCTATCTTTGGAAAGGCATTTTCTCGCCTGCTATGTTCATTCCACACCTGTATCGTTCGTTAACTTAACAATGAAAATAAATCTACTGATCAGTAGTCTAGTACTACTAGTGAGTTTCTGGCACGTAAACGCCCAATCAAATACAACCGTTTATATTGGCAGTGGCGATGGTAAATTATATGCCCTTGACGCCCAGAATGGGACAAAAAAATGGGACTATACCATAGCTTCAGGCCAGAAAGTTAATGCCAGCCCTACCGTTTCCAATGGATTGGTTTATGCGGGTGGCACCGGGGGAAACTCGTTGCGCTCGATGCCGAGATCGGCACCAAAAAGTGGGATGCCAGTGTAACAGGCGGCTTCTTTGTGTCGTCCAGCCCCGCTGTTGTCGATGGAACTCTATACATCGGCGATGGTACAGAAGATGTACTTTCCTTTAATGCAATAACGGGTGCCAAAACCAGAACGCTTTTTTACCCAAACTTCGGTTGAGTCGAGTCCGGCTGTCCTAAATGGAATACTCTACATTGGCAGCGGAAATGCGGTCTATGCATTTTTGACCCAAACGGGTGTTCAGAAGTGGCGCTTTACCTTAAGCAATCCGACTGGTTACGCCAACTCAACTCTGGCAATCGCCAATGGAATGGTATATGCCTGCAGTTTCGATAAAATGGTGTATGCGCTGGATGTACAGGCAGGCGTAAAGACATGGGAATTCGCGACGGCAAGTATCATTAACTCGAGCCCAGCGGTGGCCGATGGAATCGTTTATGTGAAAAGTAACGATGGTAAATTAAAGGCATTGGATGCCGTTACCGGCCTAAAGAAATGGGAGTTTGCTTTAGCCGCAACAACGGTTAATTCAAGCCCTACCGTAGCAAATGGCATCGTTTATAGGCTCCAGCTTAGACACGTTTTAGAAAAGTGGGTAATGTGTCGATACGTCCAGAAAATTACGGGGCGGATTTACGGCAACGGCCTGCTCGGGCGGACCCGGATTGTCGCAGTAGTCAGTACGGGACTGTCCCAAACGTGTTAGCAACCCCTGGCAATTGCTAAGTCCATATTCACGTTAAGGGTTATAGCTCCTTCGGATTAGCCTCTATCAGTTAATCGGTAATGCCTCTTAGCCATTGCTACTTGAGCGCATCTGCCACAGATTAGCATTGAGCAGTATGGGAAATAGATTTATTCCAACGATACCCGTTTCCTGGCTAACTTGTCCTGGGTATTCAATAATACCCGCACAATCATTCGATTTCAGGACGGGTCAGGCTGCACCGTTCTTTTAATCGTCCGATTCGAATCTGAACCTGATGCGCAATAAAGAAATAACTGTAAACGACAATCAGTCGCATACGCTTAATAAAAACGAGCGTCTATTGGGAAAGCGGACGTCCGGGCTACGGTTATTTGTCCAAATGATGCGTGTGCCGGGTGAAGCAAATAGTTAAATGAGTCTGGTACTACCGCAGAAGGCACGCCAATCGCTAACACATCAGGCTTGGCCAACCAGGTTGCTATGGCCTGATGATTCACACTAAAATCCGCTTCGTTCCGCCAATCAGTTGGCAAATCTGAATCCTTAAGCAGACGTGGTTGTTCGGGCAGTACCAGCGTCAGGAGTACTAGTCGGGGTAAGTCGCTATAGGGTAAGGATCGTAAGTGGACGATCTGTTCCAGCAAGGCCAATTCAGGGCTAGCTGAGGTGTAAAGAATACCCACACCAGGCGGATTCCAGCGACCACCTAATCGTCGCGCTCCTTCTGCCGAAAGTGGTGTACTTAGAGAACGTTCTTTAATAAGCCGGTACACACGAACCGTCGATTCAATTGAGGTCATGCCAAATTTTAGGAGTAGACGCCATGTTCAATGCGCCCCAACACGGTATGCACCATGCTAAAGCCAATGGTGGTATCTAAGAGCGTAACGGGTGCCTGGTGTCGGAGTTCCGGTAAAGGCCCATGTAGCCAGCGACTCAGTACGTCGGTGCGACCATCAAAAACATCCAGTCCGTGCTTTATCAATATCTCCAGTAAAAGGAGTCGCTCTGATGCATTACTATCTAATCGAGCATCTGGCCGAAGCCGATGTAATAAGGAACGCTATAAGCATCCAGTAACACTTGTAATATCCAACGCTCGACAAAGGAAGTAAAAGGCTGACCTATACCTTAATCAGCTATAGATTAAGAAAAGATGAACTAGTCCAGCCCGGTAACAAGCCTCGGAAGCTACTTCATTATCCTGCTGTCAGGACTCCTGTTCAAAAACCTGGTAGCACTCTACATCATCTCCGTTTAAATGCCTAAAATCTGTATTGTAAAATTTATAGATTTTATAAAACTGGTTTATTTTCAATGATAAATTCCAGTTTTTATGTAAAAACCTCCAGAAATATCTTTAAAATCAAATCTTTTTAGGGATTAATTTTGAGAAAATAAATAAAAACAGTTTAAAATCAAACTTAATCGCTTTGCTATGCCTAATGTTGATATTGCCCAACACAAGACAGGAGATTTCTTTGTCGACTATGAAGAAAAGGTGTTTGAGGATGTGAAAGCCGAGCCCGGTCAAAAGGCGCTGGTAACCTTCCACACCGTCGCTTTTGAAGGATCTATTGGTCTGGTTAACATCCTGACCGCAACTCGTCTGCTCCGTAAAGGCTTCGAAACGTCTATTCTTTTGTATGGTCCTGGCGTGTTGCTCGGTGTACAACGGGGGTTTCCGAAAATTGGCGATGAAGCGTTTCCCGGTCATATGGCTTATTCCGACAGGCTACTAAAATTCATTGCTGAGGGTGGGAAAATATACGCCTGTCGTTTTGCCCTACAAGCACTATATGGCATGGGTGAGCCGAACTTACTGCCAGGAATTATCCCCATTAGCCCGCTTGACGTGCTTGACATTCAACTTCTGCACCGCAAAGAAAGCGCATTCATTTTCGACACCTGGACATTATAAGTCTGGCTAAACAGCTCTCCTATGGCCTCTAAGTCTGTTATCAAAGCTGCGGCTGCTCAATTGAAACCGGTATTGAATGATAGCCTTGCCACCACTGAAAAAATTTGTGACATGATTCGCGCAAGCGCTTCTCAGGGGGCTAATATCATCGTATTTCCTGAAACATGCGTACCGAATTACCCGTACTTTTCATTCGTCCTCCCGCCTGTTCTACAGGGGCCCGAGCATCTGGCCTTATATAACGAAGCAGTTGTCATACCTGGGCCCATTACGGCACTTGTTGCCTCTGCAGCAAAAGAATGTGGAATCGTCGTCGTATTAGGCGTCAATGAGCGGGACTATGGTACGTTGTACAATACCCAGCTTGTTTTTGATACGGATGGCCAGATTGTGCTCAAACGACGAAAGATTACACCCACCTATCATGAACGAATGATTTGGGGGCAAGGCGATGGCAGTGGGCTAAAAGCAGTTGATACGACGATTGCCCGGATCGGGGTGCTGGCCTGCTGGGAGCATTACAATCCGCTGGCCCGGTATGCCCTGATGGCCGACCATGAAGAGATTCACTGTAGTCAGTTTCCGGGCTCGCTCGTGGGGCCAATCTTTGCCGACCAAATGGAAGTTACCATGCGTCATCATGCCCTGGAGAGTGGCTGTTTTGTCATCAATGCAACGGGCTGGCTGGACGACGAGCAGATTAAATCAATTACATCGGATGATAAGCTGCAAAAAGCACTAAGAGGGGGCTGCAATACCATGATTATTTCACCGGAGGGGAAGCATCTGGCAACTCCGCTAACCGAGGGTGAAGGTATTCTGTATGCAGACCTCGATATGAAGCTGATTGATAAACGCAAGCGGATGATGGACTCGGTTGGTCATTATTCCCGACCCGAGTTGCTGTCTTTGGTAGTCGACAAAACGGCTTACAGACATATTGACGTCAGTGATAAGCGCATTGCCATCAAGGAAAACATTGACCAGCTATGAACACTCCAGAGTTATTGACTGAACTACAGGCGTATGGGTTACGGTTGGATGGATTCTCTGACAAGGGTGGTCGGAAAGGTGGAGCGGGCCCAACCGATCATAAAGCGGTTCGGCTGGGAGACGCCACGATTATGGTACCCGTCCATAATGCAGCCTCCTTACGATCGCCTTATTCAGCCGAAGAACCAAATTTACTGGGCGTTTCGAAGCTATTCAAAAACGAAACGTTCGTTGGGATGATCGTATTCCCAAAACAGCCTAAGTTCTATTCGTACACGACGTCCGACGGTGTTCCGTTCTGGAAAATAGCGCAACTTCATAGCCATAACGTACTGGCTACAACGGTTCTCCAGAATTGTGTGCGCTACGGCGACAAAAGCACCTCCTGTCAGTTTTGCGCTATTGGCGAGTCGTTAAAACAGAAACGGACTATTTCGTATAAGCGTCCGTTTCAGCTGGCCGAAGTGGCCAGGGCGGCTGTCGAGTTCGATGGTGTTGAGCAATTTGTTTTAACCACAGGTACACCCTCAACGCCCGACCGGGGGGCTAAAGTGCTTTGTGAAAGCGTTCGAGCTATTAAGGCAAGCGTTGATATTCCGGTTCAGGTACAATGTGAACCGCCCGCCGATTTCATCTGGTTCGAACGGCTGAAAGAGGCCGGTGCCGACGCACTGGGGATGCACCTGGAAGCAGTGGAAGAAGATGTTCGTCAACGGATCATGCCGGGTAAAGCTGAGGTTTCTATCAGCTACTACATGGATGCCTTCAAAGCAGCGGTAGCTGTGTTTGGCAGAGGTCAGGTTTCGACCTATCTGCTGGCAGGACTGGGCGATTCCGAAGAAGCGCTCATCAGGATCAGTCGTGAGCTGGTCGATATTGGGGTTTATCCGTTTGTGGTGCCGTTTGTTCCCGTAAGTGGAACGCCATTGGAAAACCACCCAACCCCAAACCACGCTTTCATGCAACGAGTCCTCTCCGAGGTAGGCAGCCTCATTGCCGAAGGGGGGATTACCTCGACAAAAATGAAAGCAGGTTGTGCTAAATGTGGGGCGTGTTCGACCCTGAAATCGTTTGAGAAAATGGCCAAAACGATGGCTCTGGCATAAGTATAGACGTTCAACCTCAAATCTGCCGTTCCCATGATTATTGAGAAACCGATCGCGTACAGAGCAAGTCATATAACGTTTGATTTTGCCCAAGATGCCTGGCAAATCAACCAATACTGGGACTTGCGCCGACAGATTTTTTGCGACGAGCAACGCATTTTTGACGAATCAGACCGCGATTCAATCGACGAAAGGGCGTTGCCAATCATTGCCGAAAGCAGTTATTCGGGTCAGTTGGATGAGGTCGTTGGTATTGTTCGCATCGATGAACGTAGCCCAGGTGTGTGGTGGGGCGGCCGACTGGGGGTGGCAAAACCGTATCGAAAACTATCCCAGTTTCAGACCTCGGGCCTATTCAACGATCAGCACCCGATTTATCCGTTTACCCAGACCATAGGCGGGTCGCTGATTTTTAAGGCTGTATCGACAGCGCTTTCGCTAGGTTGCCGGGAATTTTATGCCTACGTGCAGGAGCAGAATGTAACCTTCTTTAATCGAATGCACTGGCAAACCGGTGAGCCAAAGTACGTTTTCGGAAAACTGCATTACCACATGAAATGCAATCTCGAATTCTATACCCCTTCGCAGAAATCATTGCATCAATTGCAATTGGGTTGAGATTTCTTACGCGTTGAATCACCTGAAAATACGTACCAGTATGAAAAACCAATATGAGGTAATCGTCATTGGCGCAGGACAGGCTGGCCTCTCCATTAGCTACTTACTCAAACAGAAAGGGATTGACCATGTCGTGTTCGAGAAGAAACGAATCTCCGATTCCTGGCGAAGTTATCGCTGGGACACGTTCTGTTTAGTTACGCCTAACTGGCAATGTAATCTACCCGGCTATTCCTATACGGGCAATGATCCTTATGGATTCATGGTTAAAGATGAAATTGTGGACTTCCTGGAAGGTTATGCTGCCAGCTTTGATCCGCCGGTAAAAGAGGGTGTTGAGGTGCTGGCCGTTTCCAGGGAACCACTGACCGATTCATTTACCGTTCTAACCAATGAAGGCATCTACACGGCCAGTCAGGTGGTTGTCTGCATTGGTAATTTTCACTCGGCTCCCTTGCCAAAATTAGCCGAAAAATTTCCGACGTATATAGCGCACGTTCACTCGGCCCATTACAAAAATCCAGAAAGCTTGCCAG
This sequence comes from Spirosoma endbachense, assembly GCF_010233585.1. Lineage (NCBI taxonomy): Bacteria > Pseudomonadati > Bacteroidota > Cytophagia > Cytophagales > Cytophagaceae > Spirosoma > Spirosoma endbachense. The sequence continues at coordinate 5,847,748 of NZ_CP045997.1, read as the reverse complement.
CAGGTGACGTACTGGTTGTGGGCACCGGGCAGTCGGGAGCGCAAATCGCCGAAGATCTTCATCTGGCAGGGCGTAATGTACACTTGTGCGTGGGTAAAGCGCCCCGGTGTGCACGGCTGTATCGGGGAAAAGATGTTGTCGAATGGCTTGATATGATGCAGTACTACGATATCCCCGTCGACAAACATCCGGAAGGTGAGAACGTACGCGATAAAACCAATCACTACGTAACCGGGCGCGATGGCGGACGCGAAATTGACCTGCGCAAGTTCGCCCTCGAAGGCATGAAACTGTATGGGGTGCTCAATGACGTAAGCGATTCAGAACTGGTTTTTGCCCCCAATCTAAAAGAGCACCTTGACTATGCCGACAAGGTATCGGAAAACATCAAAAAAAGAATTGACCAGTATATTCTCGACAACCAGATCGAAGCGCCTACCGTACCGACCTATGTTCCGGTTTGGGAGCCCGCCAGCGAAGTGACCTCTGTACTACTTGAAAATACCAATATCACCTCCATAGTCTGGTGCATTGGATTTGGAATGGATTATTCATGGCTCAAACTACCGGTACTCAACGAACGGGGACATCCTGTTCATCAACGGGGAGTTACGGCAGTAGATGGGTTGTATTTCCTGGGCCTTACCTGGCAAAACACCTGGGGCTCGGCGCGTTTCTCGGGTGTGGGCAAAGACGCCGAGTATTTACTGGAAAGTATCGAGAAAAACCTGCCAGCTACCGTTTCGGCTCTGGATTCAACTGATGCGTAATCTATGCTGCAAAACATATTGGCGTATGTGCTTGCTCAACGTTCGGTAAGCGATAAACTTACAATTGATCAGACGTATTCAACCCTTGGCGATTATGTTACTTACCAGGACCCGTTTGATCAACAGTCGCACCAGATTTTCCTCGGCGACGATTGCGCTGTAATTCCCGATGGCCACGGCGATCATCTTCTGTTTTCCTCCGAAGGAATCATTACAAGTTTTCTGGAGGCAGCACCCTGGTTTGCGGGTTATTCATCCATTATGGTCAATATCAGCGACATCTGCTCGATGGGTGGTTTGCCCATGGCGGTAACGGATGTTATATGGATGAAAGACCAGGAACAGGGCACCCTAATCTGGGAGGGTATGATGGCGGCTTCGGCGGCTTATGGAGTACCGATCGTCGGCGGGCATACCTGTTACCATACCGAGAGCCGTCATCTGGCGGTTTCTATTCTTGGTAAAGCCAAAAAATTGTTGGAAAGTAAAGGCGCCCGGCAATCCGAAACGTTACTGATGGCCGTTGATATGGATGGCAGTTATTACCAGAATTACCCCTTCTGGAATGCGTCGACCACGGCTAATCCCATTCACCTCCGGGCTAACCTGTCGCTCATGTACGAACTGGCCAACCGGGGACTTTCGGCCGCGGCCAAAGACATTAGTATGGGCGGGATCATTGGTACGCTTGCTATGTTCGTGAAAGCCTCTGGCGTTGGCGCAGAATTGTATCTGGAACAGATTCCCAGACCCGATGGTGTTGATTGGGAAAAATGGCTGATCAGTTTTCCCAGCTTTGGCTACCTGTTTACGTGTAAACCAGGTACTGAAAATGCCTGCATTGATTTGTTCACCTCACACCATATTCAATGCAAAGCAATTGGAACTATCACTGGAAATCAGAACATAGTTGTATATTTAGACAAGGAGAAATCACTCATAAACTTAATTCAGTAAATCATGCCTGAAGTGAACGTAACCATTGAATGGCCAGATAAACAGAAGGATAGTATTTATTCCCCATCGACTGTGCTGCTTCAATATATAAAATCAGGGGATTCTTTATCGATCCAGGATTTCGACGAACGAATCTCACAGGCCTTACAACTGGCTAGCCAGCGCGTTTATGAACGTTATGGCTTTGAATGTACATCGGCAATGGGCGAGTTAGCCCGATTAAAAGCACGAATGGCGTCGATCAATGATAAAAATCAGCTGATAAAAATTCTTTAATTCCTGCCTAACCGGAAGCTATTGATGACAAATAAGGACATCCCAGTATACACTATCGACACGCTATCTCTTTCTAATCAAAAGGATATACAGATCAGTCGGTTTGCTCCTTATCTGGCTGTTCATAAAAACCTGCATTTAGCTCACAAGCACGACTTTTATCACCTGATCCTGTTTTTGGAAGGTGGCGGCACTCACGATATTGATTTTCATACGTTTCCGGTACGTCCTTACCAGATTTACTTTATGATTCCAGGGCAGGTTCATAGCTGGAGTTTTGAAGGTCATGTAGATGGGTATGTCATCAATTTCTCCGGCTCCTTCTTCCATTCCTTTATGGCCCGGTCTGATTTCCTAAGCCAGTTCGCGTTTTTTAATGGCATTGTCAACGATTCGGTTGTTGATATTCCGGAGGCAATCCAATCAAAAGTAAAGCAGTATTTCGATGATCTCTTAAACGAAAGCACTGCCGATTCTACGTTCGGACTGGACATGGTTCGGGCTATTTTGATCCAATTATTCATCACGATAAACCGGCTCAATGACGCCGAAAAAAGCGAAAAGACATCCCTTCACAATTATACTATTTTCAAAAATTTCCAAAGGCTTATTGAGCTTAATTACAATACGTTACGATTGCCGAAAGAGTATGCCGGAAAACTCTTTATAACGCCGAACTACCTCAATGCCATTTGCCGTCAATTTATGGGTGTCTCATCTGGCGAGGTCATCCGAATCCGAATCGTCATGGAAGCCAAACGGCAACTGGTAAATCTGGATTTGACCGTTGCTGAAATCGCTTACAAACTTAATTTTGAAGACACATCCTACTTCACTAAATTCTTCAAAAAGCAAGCGGGTGTCACGCCGAAAGAATTTCGTGAAGCGGAAATTAAGCGGGTCAAACGAGTCAACAGCAGGCTTGGGTCAATCACCTGAATGGATTTGTGGGAATACAGTTGTGGGTTTTAACTGCCCTCCATTGGCTATGATTAACCATTGACAACCAGTTAGAATTGAACCCGATTCCCATTTCAAACAAGTTTTTAATAATTTTTGCGAAGGAGATCGGGATAACCCGCTAATTGATTTTTCGGTGCGCCTTTGCCCAATAAAAGGAAGCAAGCGCTCTCAGAAATTTAAAATATATGTATGACCAATGCGTTAATCGCTAGCTGGAATTATAGATAAGGGGATGCCTTTCGATACCCTGATTTACTTTAGTCGTTTTAGCTGATCGTAATAATAATTTTTTGTTTGACGCACAGATGGCAGATTACTCGGCTTATCTTCGGCGTCGCGCTCGACATAAATGGGACCCCGGAAGTGCTGCCGTTTCAACTCCTGAAAAATGGCCGGAAAATCCAGCACCCCTGTGCCAACCGGTACATCTTTTAAGCCAGGATCATTATAGGCCGCGATGTCTTTTAGATGGACTCCAAGAATATGGCCTTGGAGTTTTTTTAAGGCATCCACGGGATTGATCCCGCTCTTTGGCCAGTGGCCTAGGTCGGCACAGGCCCCAAAGTTTGGATGATTTTTGAGCGCAGCTAATACCGAATCAGGATGCCAATAGTGACTTACCCCTTTCCAATGTTCATGAATGGCTACTTTCATCCGATAGAGGCCGGCCAGACTGTCGATTTGATCCCACAGGTTTAAGGGCGGCTCAGCCGTGACAAATTTGGCGCCCAGTTGTTTCGCAATCTGGAATTGTTTCTGCCAGGAACTAACCGTTTTATCACCCACAATATAGACTGATTCAGCCTGCAGGCGTCGCTGATCAATCAGTTGTCTAAGTTTGGCTATACCACCTATTGAGAGCTGATTCATCGATGAATCGTTTAAGGCAGGCCCCGCTTTCTGAAATGTATTGGGCTCAATGTAGGTTATTCCGGCACTGTCCACTTTGGCCAAGGCCTCGGGGAAGTTAACCGTATGGAAGGTCCAGAGGGCAACGCCAAATTTCCATTCGTTGGCAACCGGGCCTGGCCCAGAGGTTGAGCTACCCTGTCCGAAAGCCGCGAAAGCCACTAGGATCATAAAAATGATGGGTAGATGAATTTTCATCATTAAGTTGACTGGTCATGTTCCAAAAGGGAAGGAAGAATAATGCGAACTTTTACTCACTGGATACCAAATTAAGCATGATCCTACTGTCCCCTTTAACCAGGTCAGTTCAGTATGGCAACGTTTACCCGTACCAATGATTCCATCAGTGGGGGCTGCCCACATTTGTACAAAATATTCGATCAGGTAGTAATCATATGCCAGAACCATTTCGGCCTTTAGGTCAATGTGGGTCAACCTGAAAATTGATTCGTTACGCATTCGATTGCTCTAAAACCGAACCATTCTCAATGGCGCCTAATTGCTGCACGCTTTTATATAGGGTGGTTCTGCGGAAAAGTACGCTACGGAGCACCCCGATAATTCGTCATTTGTGAGACTGGAAAAAATGCTGCTGAAGTGCCTATGGATTGATTGTACGAGCTCAGGCTTGAGCAAAAAACGTACAGCCAACTCCTGACGATTTATGTACTATATTTTAATTACACCCAATATAGGTGCTGCCTTCATGCGTTAATTTCCCACAAACGATCAGCTAGTGGCCGCTTTCTGGCACACGTGTTAGAGCCTGAAAGTGAAGAGATTATCTTTTTTGACTGTGCCGATGAGTTAGCGATTCTCCCCAACGGCTATGCATGGCGATGTGGGTAATTCAAGGCACTTCTGCTTAAGTTTAGCGCAAAATTTTCATCGAATTACTAGTGGAGGTGTATCATGAGACTTTCAACTATTGACGTACGAACTGATCGTCGCTGGCGGTTGAATACGCCATAGGCGGGCTAAACCGGTATCGTTATTTGAGTGATTGTCGGCGGTAGAACCAGGCCGCTGGAGCGGTTGTGCGTTGGGATGCGGCAGGACAGCTGAAAACTAGTGATGCACTTTTCGGTATAAGCTTTTCGGCCTTTCATACCTTAAGTTAACGTGAACTCGGGATTAGAAATGAACAGGTTTGACATAAACTCGAGGCTTAATATCGTAGAAATGATAGCCCACCAAGCCCGCTAGTGTATGCACTAAGGCGTTGATCGGCGAGCGATGGCGCGTATGGTCGATGTCCTGTACACTCATTAAAATATCATTCACTGACTCAATCAAGGCGCGTTTCTTTAACCGCAGTTTGTCATCGAGTTCAATCAACTGATTTTTCATGTTGTGGCGCACTTTGGTCACCAATCGAAGACCACGTTGATAGAACTCCTCAAAAAGTTTAGTGAGGTAACCCTTGTCCGCATAGCAACGCCCCAGCAAGCCTTTTAGCAGTCGCCGTAAGACCGTATCGTTATTGTCAGCTACGTTAGTCGGGGTCAGCATGAAGTTCATCACTTGACCTAACTCGTTGATAATCAAATGCAATTTTAGCCCATAGAACCATCCCGTTGAGGACTTGCCCCGCCCGGCCAGGTGCGCAAAAACTCGATGATTGTGGATGCGCTTGTTATCACAGACAGGTAGCTTTTTCGAGTCCGCAAAGTAGCAGCCAGTTCGCTCACTTTGCAAACACAGCCATTGAGCCAGCCCATACAAGCGGATAAGGTGGCGGGGTAGCAAGTCCAGAAAGCGGGTGTAGCTGAGCAGGTTTGGGAAGTAGCTGTGCATCTGAGATAGCACTAATCGCTCATAATAATACTGAAAGTTTTTATAGCCTGAATGGTGCCGGGTGGCCGGTGCCATAATAGACCAGTAGGGTGATGACTTCACTTGAACAAAGCTCAGGCTGACGAGTGGGTAGTCCCAGCCCATCGGCTAAAGCTCGCTGAGTTAGATACTGCTCAAAGGGTTTGAGAAAATCATCTACCGTCACAAAGATTTCAATCAGTTTTTGTTCGCAGATTTGCAGGGGCATAGGCGTTTTGTAGAGTAGAGAGTTGATTCGACACCACAAATCTACATCTACGGCTCCTATGCCTATTTCTGAGTCAGAACTAATCCCGAGTTCACGTTAAGTTAAAGAAAAGACCATTTATATCCCTAAGCGGAGTTCCTCCTTTTTTGAGACACTTGCTAGCGTTTTAGAACCATACTACCATCATTATACGCCAGTAAGTCTCCCTATAAAGCTGTACATGATAGAGTGGGCGATACATATTTTTATAGAACGGGCTTCAGTAAACCTTAAATACCCTGTACAGGGTATTTAAGGTTTACTGAAGCCCAAAGTATGTTTGTCGAAACTTTAAAAAATGGTAGTCCCATGAACCTCTCGTCCTTTAACTACCTGGCAGCGCTATTTTATTGGGTGTATTTATGCCCAACAGGGCAAGCCCAATCGCCGGGTCTGCGCTTCAATCAGGCCTGGTTGGCTACCTCTCAGTCCAATTGCATGGCCAGAGCCCGGCAGGGCCTTGCTAACGGGCAATGTCAACTCACCGGACAGGGTAGTTGGTGGCTGAGTTCGATTAACTTAACCACGCGGACGGTTGTTTGCGTCTCGTGTATCCCGGCCGGTTCCCAAACCCAGGCCTACGTATCAGCAGCAGGAACTTCCGACCCAGCGTCTGCCCAATGGGTGGACTATCTCCTAAAGTATATAGTAAATCCGAGTACCCCTTTTCCAGCCATGAGTGGCGTTGGTGGGCAGGTTCCGACGACAACGCTGCGCTTCAATCAGGCCTGGCTGGCTACCTCTCAATCCGATTGCCTGGCCAAAGCTAAACAGGGCGTTGCCAATGGTCAATTTCAAATCACAGGCCAGGGCGATTGGTGGATGGCTTCCTCCAACCAAACGGCTCGCACGGCCGTTTGCGTTTCGTGTATCACGGTTGGCGCCCAAACCCAGGCCTATGTAACGGCGGCCAGTGTCTCCGATCCCTTAGCCACGCAATGGGTGGAGTATTTGCTGAAATATATGGCAAGCGGGCAAGGTTCCACCACAACCACAACAACTACCACCGGAACCGCCATTGATTGGAACACTAGAGCTAATTTTCAAGGAGCCGAAATTGGTAAGCGAGTCACGTATAGCTGCCCGGCAGGGGGAACAGCACAAAGTGTATGGGGTACGGATATTTATACCCACGATTCCTCTATTTGTACTGCTGCTGTTCATTCAGGACTCATTACCATCCAGTACGGGGGGGGAGTAACCATCGAATTCATAGCGGGGCAATCTGCCTACACGGGCAGTACCCGGAATGGAATCACTACGAATGGTTATCAAAATTGGGGTCTAAGTTTTCGGTTTGTTCGATAAATTCATTGGCTGAGATTCAAGCCCAAGCAGCCAGAACGTAAGTGTAGTCGTTAGGGTAGTACCTTGCCCGACAAGCATCTAAGTACCTAATCCGTCACTATGCTAACTTCCCCTGAAGTAATAGCCATTCTTGAGAAAGCGAAAGCCAAGCAATCAACCTTTATTGACTTAGGTAATTGCGGCCTTACCGAATTACCAGATGAACTATTCAGTTTAACTCATCCCGTAGAAGGCATCAATTTAGGGACAGGTTATTTTGTTGGGCGAAAATGGGAACCATCCTTTCATAAAGGCAATCGAAATCAACTGGATAGCAGCCACTTACATCGATTAGTTTTTTTTGGCACTACCCTCAAAACCATTTTATTAGAAGACAATTGCATCAGCGATATTGAATTTCTGGAGCAGTTGTCTGGATTGCAGACGGTAGACCTGTGCTCCAATCAGATCACTAGCTATCAGGCGCTGGCGAAGCTAACCCACTTACGAAGCTTATACCTGAGAAACAATCAGATCCGAGATATTGGATTTTTGGCGATGCTTCCCCAATTGCGAACCTTATTCCTGAGTTCCAATCAGATCCGCGATATTGGTGTGCTGGCGATGTTGACCCAGTTACAGACCTTAGACCTAATCGCCAATCAGATTAATGAGATTGGTGCGTTGGTGATGCTGCCCGGATTGCATGCCTTGGGCCTGAGTTACAATCAGATCCGCGACATTGGTTCCCTGGAGAGACTGACCCAATTACTGACCTTAGATCTAAGCGCCAATCAAATCAGCGACTATAGTGCCCTGGAGAAACTGACCGGATTACAATCTTTAGATCTGAGTGCCAATCAAATCAGCAATATTGGATTTCTGGCCAAGCTGCCCCATTTACAGACCTTAGACCTGGGTTCCAATCAGATCAACAACATTGATGTACTAGAGCAACTGCCCCACTTACAGACCTTAAACCTAGCCTCCAATCAGATCAACAACATTGATGTGCTGGCGAAGCTGCCCCACTTACAGACCTTAAACCTAATCGGCAATCAGATCAGCGAGATTGAATTTCTGGAACAGCTGCCCGAATTGCAGACCTTGTACCTGAGTTACAATCAGATCAGTGAGCTTGAATTTCTGGCGAAACTGCCCCATTTACAGACCTTAAATCTGAACGCCAATCCCATCGGAGATATTGATGTGCTGGCGATGCTTCCCCAATTGCGAACCTTAGACCTGAGCACCAATCCGATCAGCGACTATAGTGCCCTGGAGAAACTGACCGGATTACAGAGCTTAGACCTGAGTTTCAATCAGATTCGCGATATTGGATTTCTGGCGAAACTGCCCCAATTACGGACCCTGGACCTGAGTTCCAATCAAATTAGTGACTATTGTGTGCTGGCAACGCTAACCCAATTACAAACTTTATACCTGAGTTTCAATCAGATCCGCGACATTGGATTTCTGGCAAAGCTGACCCAATTACGGATCTTATATTTGAGATCCAATCAAATCAGTGACATGGGTGTGCTGATGAAGCTGACCCACTTATTGACCTTAAACCTTGACTCAAATCAGATCCGAGATATTGGTGTGCTGTCAGAGCTAACCCAGTTACAAAACTTAAACCTGAGTTCCAATCCGATCCATGACTATCGTTTTTTGGAACAACTGACCCGCTTACAGAGCTTAAACTTGAGTTCCAATCAGATTAGTGATATTGGATTTCTGGCGAAGCTGACCCAATTGCGAGCCTTATTCCTAAGCTCCAATCAGATCGGTGATATTAGTGTGCTGGAGAAACTGACCCAATTGCATTCCTTATACCTGAATTTTAATCAACTTAGCGACATTAGTGTACTGGCCAAGCTGACCCAATTACAAAACTTAAACCTCAGCAACAATCCGATCAGTGACTATAGTGCGCTGGCAAACCTGACCCAATTGCGTTTCTTAGCTAGGCTTTAACATCAACTAGAAGTCCGCTGGGACTGAACTTGCGTGTCCTCCTTGTTTATAGCGACTAACCCAGTCATAGATTGTATTTTCGCTCCGATGGGCCAATAGGCCGCTGTAAGCGATTTGTTTGGCTGATTTGCCCAGGTAGATTTTGTCTCTGCCCCCAATTAGTTGGACAGATTTTCTGAAAAGGCGGCCGCTGCAGCGGTTGAGACAAGAACATCGGTTTCTTCCCATTTCTGTTGGGGTACGGGCGGTCTCCTTCTTAGAAGTGGATGATCGACAAATTCTGAGCTATGTTTGTCTGGATTCAGTTATTGAGCAGGTTTATGAATTGGTGAAGGATTTTGCTGTTATGGTTCGAACTCGTCAGTCGGAGTTACTCGACAACTGGTTGGCTCGTTGTCAAACTTGCTCAGCCGTATTGCTACAGCAGTTTGGGGTTCGCCTTCATCAGAACGCCGACGCGGCAGGATTATGAAGCTGTACGAGCGGCCTTAGTCACGGCCTGGAGCAACGGCCACCGTGGCGCGGCCAAACGGAAGGACAAGTCACCCGAGTGAAGCTCATTAAACGACAGATGTATGGGAGCCAAATTAGATTTATTACGGCAACGAGTACTCTATCGATGCTCAACCACACAAAGTGCGTAAGAGCCAGGTTTTGGGGAGTATTATATAGTTCGGAACCTAACGGCTAATTCATGTAACTTTTGGGCTAATGGACAGTTCGTAAAGAATTGATCCATGAAGGCTCGATCAGCGGCTTTCGATAAGGACTCAAGGGGCAAACTTAGCCATCGACTAAGTTGACGAATCGAATAAGGAACAGGCTTGGCAGCTAAGGGAAGAACTATCCCGGCTTGCCGAGGGTAGCCTTTGACTAATCGAAAGACGCTGGACACGCTGCCCAAAAAACCTTGTTGCTTCACCTCTGCGTATAGATAAGCACTTCGTTGTTCCCCTTCCTGCCAGCGCTGTCGAATATAATCTTCAAAAGCTAAGATACCGGATGAACGACGTGGTACGCTAACTCTGGCCCTAGCTGGGTAAGTTGACCAGGTGAGGTATTTTTTTTACCGTATTGCGCGATATCTTCAATTGGGTAGCAATGCCCAGCAGTGTAGACAAATTGGAACAGATGATGCGAAAAATAATCAGCTACTGGGAGGAATGTACGTCACCTAACTATGTGTGGTAGTGCTCCTTATACCATAGATTACGGTTAATTCTTGTGACCACTTCCCTAAAAATACCCCACTCAAAAGTCATTCAGAAAATCCACCTAAGCAAGCCAGGATCCGCACCTCCAAAGAAACCTCGTTACGGATGGTGATAAATGACTAGCTTTACCGCTATGGCTCTACCCTGTTTAGACATTCAGTTCCTGAAGACTACCTCCCGAAACACGTCTTCCGGTTTAATCACCCGCTTTTGGTTTCAGTGGATTAATCGGCGCCAGCTGGGTCCGGTTACGCTTCGGCTGGATCTGCTGGATGCCGGGGGCAAAATAGTGCTTACCAGCCGCACCAAGCTGCCTAAGGTGACGGTGACCGGGTATGTGCCGGCTACGGCCAGGGAGCCTGCTTTACCCCTCTATGATTGCCCTACCGCTTTAAGCCTGGAGCGGCTTGTGGGCGATGAGCAACACCAGCCGACCGCTTTCCGGTATACAACCGAATCGGGTGCTTATAAAAAGTCGGATGTCGTCGTCGGTCTATTCCATAGCGACGGCGATGCTTTGCCTGGGCTTGGAGGCCGGTAAACGGAAGCTGCCCCATTTAGCCGTAGTCCATATAGCGGCTAAAGCGGTGTATCATCAACACATACTCCAAAAGCTATAAGCTGGCCTCTACTTGTCATTGATCGCACGCCAACGACTCGGTCTACGGTTCACTGGCTCAGGTTTAGGGGACTGGTGTTAATCAGAGAAGATGATTTTCCCTCTCCAGGGCATGAGGAGACCAAAGAGGACGAAAAATAAACATAGCTGTTGATAATTAAACAGTTACTAATTGAGAATGTGCGGTACAGCTTTAGTTGATAAGTCACCCTATAAGCGCTATGCAAATGACACCCTTTGAAGAATTTGAGGCTTTAGACCGAATATTCAATGTCATCAGAAAGTATTGGAAGCAGCGGGAAGACCAGTTCCATCCGAGGAGCCAAAAACGGCTTGAGGCTTACTTCGCCCAACATTTAGTCCGTCAGGATTTACAACTCTGGCTCCGCCTAGAGGCCCAGGATAGTTTATCTGAGTTTTTACAGAACCAGAAAACGAATGGGGAGTTCAAGTCGCTTTTAAACCAATTTAAACAAGCCGCTCATGGCCTTAGTAAATCCTGGCATCAATCACATAACCTCAATTAACTGACCCTTTTACGAACGATTCTGTTTTTATAATCAAAAAGGAAAACCTGTTGACCCACCGGAATGTCCTTTTATCGTCGGTTTATTCGATTTGAATCAAGTCGGATTCGTCTCCAATTCGTAGGAATACTACACCTTCAACTCATTTACCCTATTCACGCGTAAAAGGAGTAGCGAAGTCATTGGTTTTTATCCCCGGCTACCTCACTACTTGGCGAAGATTGGTTTTCGTTTGTCTAAAGAAGTGCTTCGAGTTCAATTGATTCCTGCTGGTGACGAGCGAACAGTTTTTCCCGCTCGCTGGATTGCTTGATTGATAGAAGCGTAACCATTCGCATTGCTGGGTGAGTAGTCCGAGTTCAGCGATTCACTCATTCGCACTGCTCAGCACCGGGGGGTAAGCGTTCAGCGCCTAATCGACGGGCTTCCCGCTGGGTCGTTAGCAACGTCTGCCACGCAACCAAATGCCGTTTGTATACCTTAATTCGGGCTTCTAGTTGGGTTATGTAGGGCATCATATTAATCGGATGTCCGGATTGTACCTACTCATCCGCACCATTGTTGAGCTACTTGTTTGCGTAGGGGCCAGGAAGTGAGGATAGGTTATTGGGTCCGTTTTTTCGAGGAAAAATTGGTTCCTGTCCGTCCCGTTTTTCAGGCATCAGTCAACCTTATTCATTAAAAAAATAGCTTACATCACGTTTTGGTGATGTAGCCGACGAGAAAAGAAGATAAGTACGGAAAACGCCGGCTTATGAATGATACCAACTACGTTTATTGTCATGGGTACAAGTTGAAAGAGAAGCTTGTAGCAGCCAATCACCCAACTGTTGGACCTCCCGGCGGCAGAATGTCGCCGGGTAGCCTGTGCCAACATTGCCTCGGTCAAACCTGGTCGGTAATCCAGCGCGGCTCAACCCCGATCGGTACGGAATTGCCATTTTTGAGTTGTAGCTGGACAATTCTAAACGGTTTCTTACCGATTTGTCTCCAGGACCAAATCCCGTTCTATATAGGTAGGAACCGCGTCCCGAATCTTGTTGCCAGTTCATCCTGACTTCACTTGCCCGATATAGACAAAAGAAGTATCGAGCCATTCCTCACCGCTCGTTTAGTACTTTCCTTTTCGGTTTTTCTTCGAGAGGGAAGCCTGAATAATTGCCCATGCTTTCACGCGTAACTGTTGATGAAGTTCCTTATCCCGGGGAACAAAGGTTGTACTTCGTAAATTATTCTTTATTGACTTTGACTCCCAGTAATTACTATCCGAGGTGTCGGGTATGGCCGTGTAAGGTGGTTTGTTCATGGTTGTTTGTTCTTGGAAATGCAAGCCTTTAGTTGCTCAACGACTGCTGAGGGCTAAATCCGCTTTAGCAATCGTCGACCCGGATGATGAAAGAAAATCAAGTCTGTTTAATAGGATGCGATTTCTCCGTTTGTGCGGATGGTTAATTCATCCTCAAACGAAACCACGACCACGGTGACATCCCGAACGCCGGGATAATCCCGCAAGAAGCGTTGGGTCGCCATTTCTTCAGAGCTGTTTAAATACGCTTTGCGGAATGGCTTGGGCGAAATGGATCCGTAGCCGGTGACAATGGTTAACGTGTTCGTGGCCATAATGAATGGATTCTGGGGCAGCCGGATGCGTAGGGCCAGCTCAATCGCCCATGTGTTTTGACTGTTGACTACTTTGTACAACTCAGGCGCGTTCAAAACGCTTTATTTATTTACCTCAGCCGGTCACAAGGGCTAAAAATTTACACCCGCTCGTCCAACTAGTAAAGTCAGAAATGAGCGCTTATCGGTTAGCCACTGAATTTAATGAAGGGGCTGACTACGGCATGAGCAGTGCCGGTTAATCGACGTCCACCGATCAAGCAACCAGGTGATGATACAGTAAGGATAAATAGGCATTCTTTCGATTCAGCTGATAAAAATAAGCAACCTATATTCCGTCCCGTTAGGTGGGATTGCCAACGAATTAGCCTACCTTCAAGCCAATTCAAAAGACCTTAACGAAACGTCAGCTATGGCCCACGAGGAAAAGAAGAACAAGAACAGCAAGAAAGTAGCCACCAAGGCAGCCAAAGTACATGGCGCACCCAAAATTCCCAAATACGAACTGAATGAAACCAGCAGTATGCCTGCCGACCTGGCGCCTAAAGCCAAGAAAAAATGACTTCGCAGGAGTATACCAGCGATCTTTGCGTAAAAAGTAAACGCGAAAAGCAGGCTGAACAGGGTATACGCTGGCTCCTTGTGTTTGGAATCCCGTGAGCCCAACCCCATAGTTAATTTGATTTGTTGTTCGGGGGCGCCGAAGATAAAGCTGAACCGGTTGGTTTCTGCCAGAGCCTTGATCCGATAATCTTTATTTAAGCAAATGTGTGGAGGGCCCTATTAAATAGACTACCTTTAAGCTGGCTCGTTCGTGCCAAGTCATTTTTCTGCCCCGCATTGGCTTCCCCATTCAGGTCGTACGTTGTTACCAGCGGCATCGCACTTTGGGTTGTTTAACCCCTAACCAATACCAGTATGCTTTCAGATAACGGGTCGGATATACCCCTTTCAAGCAACCAAAAACCTAGGCAAGTATTAAACGGCATCTGGACCGTAAATGCATTCAGGAACCGGTTGTCTCTTTACCGGGCCCGGGTGTACGAAAGTTATTACGAGTTGATTCTGCCAAACGATGGGGATGAAATTCGGCAAAACTTAGATTACAACCAAAGTGCCATGTTGGTGATCGAACGCGGTAAGCCAACCCGCATCATGACCCCTGAATCGTTTGGGAAAGGGCTATTGTTAGCAACCCTCAAAAGAGACCGGATCGTCTGCTCTCTCTTAAGCAACGTAAATGACAAGCGAGAATTTGCATTAACCGATTTAGCCATTTATCGGCGCTAATCATGGCCAGGTGACCCGACTTGCCGACGGTTTACTCCGCCCAAGTTAGTCACCAGCCGCCACCTTCTTTACCTTTATAGTTGGTGGAACAGTGCACATTTATTTCAGCTCTTCCGACCAACTCACGTAGAGAGTTAAGTTGTTGATGCTTCTTCAGCAAAGTCGACATGCCAACGTCAGGACCGGTGTTGCCGGCGTGCTGCTTTACGTGCGGGGAAGTATCGTTCAGGTGCTGGAAGGGGAAAAAGTAGCCGTTGACGCGCATTAGCAACGAATACAACAGAACCCTGGTCATACGGAAGTCACTCAGGTACCTGATCGGCTGATTCCGCAACGACTCTTCGCAGACTAATTAATGGGGTATGAGACCATTACCGGTTATCAATTGACGGATATTAAGTCGTTGGTGAATCTGGAAGGTGAGATCGCCAGCGAGCCGGGGATTTCACCTATCTTGAAAATGTTCAAAGCCTTTTATCAGAGCAATCACTATAATTAAGCAGGTTAAATTAACAGAATTGTTCCCCTTTATGCTTCTCTTCTACTTTAAAGGCGTTCATAAAACGTCCAATTCAGACTGGAAATCGCTGGCATATTTTAGAATCTGTCTGTCACATTGGGTCGATAGCGTCTTACATATAGCAGAGAGTTGAGCCTAAAAACACGTGGCCATGGATAACTGTACCGTTGGGTTTGCAACGAATGGTCGGCGAGTGTCGTTACACAAGCAGCCGATCGGTACACACAAAATTTATGTCACCCACCGCTTATGAATAAGAAGGGACCCATCATTGTCATTGAAGATGATGAGGACGACCAGCTCCTGTTAACTCAGGTAGATTAAAAAGCTAACAACTCCAAACGAAATTATCTTTTTCCAGGATCCTGGGCTACCAAAACCAGTCGAGCAAACAGCTCAGGGTGCCCACTCCTGAGCTAGTGGAGCCCTTTCAGGCTGAAGCTAACCCACGGGTAGTTGACGATTGGAATCGTCATGTCAGTACGAAGCCAGCTCAGGATACGGACTGGATGCTCAACCGGATTTGTGGATGCTCTTAAAGGCTCATTTAAAAACAGCCTACCAACTCTTCCACTGGTTCACTTTAGTGAGCCATCCAGGGCGCTTACTTATCTGCAACAGTGTGCCAGAGACCAACAACGCTTACCCCAGATGGTCCTGAATAACTTGTATCTACCCAATCTGGACGACGGCCTTCATCTATTGACTAGTTTGAAAGAACCAGCCTCCTTTTTTCGGCACCTACCCATCGTGTTGATGAGTGCCTCGATTCAAGTCCAGGATCGGCAGGAGGTTAACCGGAGAGGGGTAGGCACTTAACAAAACCGGTTCATCAGGACCATCCAGTATTACTGGCATAAAAGTGCAGCCTCTAGCCCCATACGATGACTCATAGGGGTAAAGTAGTGAAAAATCGCATCATTCGTTCTAGAAGTCAGATTGTCTTCCAGGGCGTCACTTTGGTTCAGAACTGCACGAATCACCTACCATCAACAGTCAAACGCAAATCGCTCATTAGTCTCAACCCAGGTACCAGTCAAAAAACGTCCCCCTTTTTCCGGACAAGACGCAATTGAAACAGGCTTTTTTTTCGTTAAGTCAATTAGCTTAAAAGCTTTCTGGTTACAGTATGGCTTCTGTCCGATTAAGCTTTACCCTTATATGGGACTATTTAGTTTTTTAACCAGTGACATTGCCATTGACCTGGGTACGGCCAATACATTGATTATGCACAACGGCCGAATCTTGGTGGATGAACCTTCCATTATTGCCATCGACAAACGAACCGGTAAGATCCTGGCCATCGGCCATCAAGCCATGCAAATGCATGGGAAGACCAACGAGCACATCAAAACCATTCGCCCCCTGAAAGATGGGGTGATCGCCGACTTTACAGCCGCCGAACAGATGATTCGCGGGCTGGTCAAAATGCTGCCTACCACCAACAAACTCTTTGCCGCTGCCCATCGCATAGTGGTCTCGATTCCATCGGGCATTACAGAGGTGGAAAAACGAGCCGTCAAGGATTCGTGCGAGCATGCCGGAGCCAAAGAAGTGTATATGGTCTACGAACCCCTGGCTGCCGCCGTGGGCATCGGCATTGACATCACTCAGCCTACGGGCATCATGATCATTGACATCGGTGGGGGCACCACCGAAATTGCCGTCATTGCCTTATCGGGCATCGTCTGTGAACAATCCATCCGCATTGCGGGGGACGTCTTTACCCGTGACATCGTCGATTATATGCGTCGGGAACACAATCTGCTGATTGGTGAGCGGTCGGGGGAAGAAATAAAAAAGCACATCGGTTCGGCTTTGTCTGAGCTGGTTAGTCCCCCGGCGGATTATGAGATTCGGGGTCGTGATTTAATGACGGGCATCCCCAAAGAAATTAAGGTAACGTATAGGGAAATCGCCTACTGCCTCGACCGATCGATTGCCAAGATTGAGGAAGCCACCCTGAAAGTGCTGGAAATGGCGCCCCCCGAATTATCGGCCGATATTTACACCAATGGTATCCACCTGACGGGTGGTGGAGCGCTGTTACATGGGCTGGGTGAGCGCTTAGCCGCCAAAACCCACTTGCCGGTTCAAGTGGCCGATGACCCCCTTCGCGCCGTGGTTAAAGGTACGGGGGAGTTTATCAAGGATCTGGCCAAGTACGAGTCAGTCCTGATTCGCTAAGCGGGAGCTGAAGAGGTTGATGAACCTGGGAAGTGGTGGCATCTTTATCCACCCGCTTTGGCAGTCCGATGTCTCTGGGTACGTTTAGATAAAGTAATGCTTACCAAGGTTAATCCATTGGGGAAGCGCCAAGGCTGCCAAAGGCTATCGTTCGCGGCCACCGTTCATTTAAACGTCCGTGGCTGTTGCACAACTCGAACTGGACTTTTATCCAAAGGGGATTCATGGTGATTTACCTACTTTGATTGGCCGAATTACCAGTCAAAGGACATAGAAATCGGTCCGATTATAATTTATTGGCTGTTCCCGTAACCGAGCAGGAAATGTTTATCAGTAAGTCTCGGCAAAAGACCCTTAAAAGCAAGGTCAGAAAGTCTTTAACGACTCTCCAGGAAGAGCAAAAAGCGGTCGAGCAACAGATCAGCGCACTTATTCAGGCTGACGCTCACTTGAAAGAATTGTTTGACCTAATGGTATCGGTGCCGGGTATTGGGCCCGTGATCGCTACCGAACTGCTCATCACTACGAATGAAATGCAGACGATCAATGACCCCAAAAGGCTGGCCTGCCACGCGGGTGTGGCCCCTTTTGACCGGGCCGCCGGAGCGGTACCACTCAGGAACGAGTGTACGTGGCAAAAGCAGAGTGAGTCATCAAGCGGCTGGTACTGTCGTGAAAAGCAAATTTTGAGATAGGATTTTTTTCATATCTTTGGACTACAAGTAGGACAACTCGGCTTCGGCTAATTGATCCTGTGTAGTCCCGCCGGTCGGGACTATTTTTTTATCCTTCTCGGCTCGGTTCGCCAAATACTCAGGGTCATAGTCGACTCCGTGACGCCACAAGGCGTAGGTCATTAGCAGTAATCGCTTCTGAACGGCCACGTAAGCTTTCATCTTGATGCCGCTCCGTTCGTAGACCCGCTCGTAAAGCGCTTTGCAGGTGGGTTCATTAAAACGAACGGCGTTGAATGCTGGCATATGTAGGATACGACGCAGACGGCTGTTGCCTTTCTTGGAGATGCGCGTTTTACCCAAGTGGTTACCAGACTGGTTCTCCACGACATCGTAGCCCGCGTAACTCACTAAATGGCGCTGATTGGTAAAGCCTGGCTCCGGCCACCCGGTCGAAACCGTTGGTTTCAGCCACCAGCACAGCTACTGAAAGTAGGGCCAGCCCCTTGACCTTGACTAAGGCATCCACTTTGGGTGTAAGGATGGGGTCAGCTTGGATGAGTTCTTCGATAGCCTTTTCCAGAGCGGCTAGCTGGGTGTCATAGACCGCAATAAGTTTGGCTAACTGTTTGTCAATGAAAGTACTATCGAATGCACTATGCTCCAGAGCGTGCTGCTGATTAGTAGATTGGGTCTTCAATTCCTGCAATCGTTGACGGTGCGCCGCTGCGATGTTGGCGGGTTAAGAGCCGAAGGGCGTACAGATTTTTAGAGAGTGGTTTCCAGACCGGCACTTGCTGTTCCAGACCCATCCGAGACAAGCCTTGGGCATCAATTTTGTCATTTTTGGACAGCGCCGGCTGCCCGGTTGTAGCCCAAGCTCTTGAAATAATATTTGGCTTTGTTTGGCAGCAAGATACTGACGGCTTGATCTTGCTGATGAAGATACCAGGCCACCGCTTCGTGGTAGACACCGCAGGGCCGCCTGTGCGGTCGATTCCATCAGGTAAGTTAGGGGTAAGTCTAGCTTACGATGACGAGCGACCCAGTTCAGTAAAGCGGAGAAGCCAGTTGGTTTATTGACCACTTTAGTGGTGGCTTTCACCGTCACCCGACCGGTTTGATCAATAACCGATAGGCAAACTTGAAGCGTGTCTTTGCCGCGCGACGTCCGCTGATGTCCAGCCCCACGCAGTAACGAAGAAAGGATTGCATAAACAAGCATGATAAAAGTGGATAATGAAGTCACCTGACGACTTTCCTGGCCCTGGCACATCGATAGCAGATCACAAGACTGGCTTGCGTCTATGGGTACTGTCGGAGCTTATTGGAAAGGGACAAGAGTGCCAGCACAACCAGCCTGTTCAAGATCACCGGAAGGTGTCTCAGCGGCCGACCCGAGGTACTGGCAACCCGTGTCAGGTCTTACTCAAAAATTGCACTTTTTCTGACAACCTCAAATCAAAACAAAGATATGAGCGGCCGACCGTCCGCAAACGGTTGAAATCCTTGCTTCATATGGGCACCATGTCGGCCATCCAGGTTAAAGCCGGGCTGCCGGTGCCGGGAACTCCAGGACTACTACCTGCGTAAACTTGGCGAGGGTAAGCATACAATGCTGCCGGGCCGCTCTAAACACAGTACGTAACAAACTGATTCACCGCATTTATGCTGTGGTTCGTCGGGGTGGAAAATATGACAAAAATTATGTCTCTCTCCTTGCTTGAACTATAGAAATCGGCCCGGCGTATAGGTTTGTCATCAACCCCATTCATGACTAGTACGTATAAACTATAAATTGGAAGACCACTAGCTTTTAACTACTTCTGAGTTGATAAATCTATTTCATGGAGTGATTTTGGTCTTTAGTTTCATTCAAACAGCACGTGACGGATAGTAGACAGGGTCGTCTGAGCGGGCCAATTCGGCAAAACTACCCAATAGAGGGCGTTGGCACTTATTTAACCTAATCTCGGATCAGCCTGTATGGCGCATTTTTCCAATCGTTTCACCTCCAGACTGGGAAAGCCAAATTCCAGCACCACTTTGCCTTCCAGTTGATACAGACCATAGCCTCGTAAAGGGAACAAGGCTAGTGTATGCGGAAAATGGGTGGTATCAAAATATGAACCCTGCTCATCGACAAAATAGCCAAATACCATTGGTTTGCCGTTGCGGGCTGTGATCCGTTTGTAGGTGACCAGATAACCCGTGATACGGATCCACTCGCCGACATGGCTGGCCAGCTCGGAGGCTTGTATGCCACTCACCGGTTCAGCAAGCAGCCGGAAGGGGGAAGAGAGCGAAAAACCCAGCAGCTCCATCTCATCGTAGATGTCTTCCAGCGGGTCCTGCCACAAGGTTGGTAGGGCCCAGTAGAGTTCTGGCCAGTCGAACAGATCGGCCACGCCCTGATGGTGCACATAGTTGTTCACCAGGGCGTGGGCCTGCCAGAGCAATTCTTTCTTAGTCACGCCCAAGCTGCGAAACACGCCCACTCGGATCAACAGGATCAATTGCTCCAGGCCAATAGGTACCTGGCGTGTAAATTCATCCAGGCTAAGAAAAGCCTGCTCGCTACGCTGCGCCAGCATAGCCGTGACGACCGCTTTTTCCAGTCCCTTGATGTGGATAAAACCCAGCCAGATCGTCTTTCCCTCCAGTCGAGTCAGGTAGTGGCTTTGGTGTACATCCGGCGCTTCAATCCGCGCACCGTAGCGACGGGCTTCGTGTACATAAAACTCCGTACTGTAAAAGCCCCCAAAATTGTTAATAACGGCAGTCATGAACTCCAGCGGATAGTGGGCTTTCAGGTACAGACTCTGGTAGCTCTCCACGGCAAAGGAAGCCGAATGGGCTTTGGAAAAGGAATAACCCGAAAAACTCTGGATCTGTCGCCACACCTCCCTGGTGACTGCTTCGCTATAGCCTTTTGCCTGGCAGTTGGCGAAAAATGTTTCCTCAATGCGGGCCAATTCGGTCTTCCCCCGCTGTTTACCCGACATGGCCCGCCGTAAGACATCGGCGTCCGCCAGACTCAGCCCCCCAAAATGGTGGGCCACCTTCAGCACATCCTCCTGATAGATCATTACCCCATAGGTTTCGGCAAGCAACTCTTGCATCCGGGGATGAATTGGCGTATAACTGGTGGGGTTATGATGGCGCCGGATGTATTCAGCCATCATCCCCGAAGACGCTACGCCCGGCCGAATGATACTGCTGGCCGCTACCAGCGTGCGGTAATCCAAACAACCCAGTTTCCAAATCAGTTGTCGCATAGCAGGGGATTCGATATAAAAACAACCCATCGTCTCATGGGCCAGCAGTTGCTGGCGAACTGTCTCATCCCGCTTGAAATCCTGAATCCGATGAATATCGACCGATACCTGCCGGTTGACCCGTACCCACTCAACTGCTTCCTTGATGTGGCCTAACCCTCGCTGGGAGAGCACATCCCATTTGGCAAAGCCGATAGCCTCGGCTACGTACATATCGAATTGACACAGAGGGAACCCCTTGGGCGGCATCTCCAGAGCGGTGTACTGATAAAGGGGTTGCTGGGCGATCAGAATACCCCCCGCATGAATGCCCAGGTAATTGGGGAAATCTTCCAGTAGAGGGGCATACCGCAGAATATACCGCATGTATTCCCCTTTGAGATCGGGTTCCTGGCTGGCCGTTCCCGGACTGGCGTGCCCCGGACCGTTGATCAGGCTGTCCAGTTCCGCTTTGGGTAATCCAAAAACCTTACCCAGTTCCCGATAGGCTGCCCGATCCCGGAAAGTGACGTACGTGGCCATCAAACAGACGTGCTCCTGCCCATACGTCTTGAAAATATAATCCGTGAGCTCATCCCGATCGGACCAGCTAAAGTCCAGGTCAAAATCGGGGGGAGAGCTCCGGTTGGGGTTGATAAAGCGTTCGAAATACAGATCCAGTTCAATGGGGTCAACATCGGTAATGCCCAGGCAATAGGCTACAATGGAGTTGGCACCGGAGCCCCGGCCGACATGATAATAGCCCCGACTATGGGCGTAGGTGATGATGTTCCAGGTGATCAGAAAATAGGCCGTAAAATTTAGCTGGTCGATGATGGCTAATTCTGACTCGACTCGCTGGAGGGCCTCACCAGGTTCCGGGCCATAGCGATCCCGTAGCCCATCTTCGGCCAGTTTGCGCAGGAGAGCGATATCATCCGCCCGGCTGGGTGTATACAGCTGACGATTCTTGGATGAGTCAAAATCAAAGGCAAATGAACAGCTATCCAGCAGGGCCTGGGTGTTGGCGAGTACCATCGGCCAGTCCCGAAAACTGGTTTGTAGCTGATCGGGGGTTGGCCAGTATTCATCCGTACGGATCGTTTCCCGCTCCGCCAGATGCGCCAGTAAACAGTTGTGGTCGATTGCCCGCAGCAGCTTATGCAGGTTGTAGTCCGTCTTGTCCAGGTAAGTAATCGGCTGAAGCACTACGACCTGGTCGGCCCGCAGCGTCTGCCGGTAGCGCCACAGCCGACTCACCTCGGATGGGCGAACGCCAATCCGTTCATGGGCGGCCAGCCCGCCCAGCCGATCCAGCTGATCCAGCGGATAGATGACGTAAGCGTGCTGAAACGAGGGCGCTTTGGCCGGAAAGTCCTGATGGGTAAGCAGATACTGGGATACAAATCGATTGATCTCGGCAAAGCCCTCGGTATTGCGAGCCAGACAGATATAGCGGAGTTGCTGGTGCGATCGGATTTCGATGCCCACCACGGGTTGAATACCCAATCGAAGGCAGTGCTGCACAAAATCAAACACCCCCGAGATTGTATTAATATCGGTCAGCGCCAAATGGGTCACGCCAAGTCGCTGCGCGTGCTGTACCAGCGCTTCGGGGGAAAGTGTACCATAGCGCAACGAATAATAGGAGTGTGCATTAAGATACATCCGTTAAGTCAGCGAAAATACCCCCTCCTGGAGGATGAGGTGGGAATCTTCCAGGCAATTCCCCACAATACGGACCGTTTTAGCCAGCAGACGATCCAGCGACAGTGAGAAACCCGGCGAATGGGCCAGCACCAGCTGGTATCCGCAGCGTTCCAGGTCAGGCTGTACAACCCACAATTGCTGATTGACCTGAACGATATCCTGCTCATAGAGCAGGGTTCCCTGCCGGTCAGGCTGGCCGACCGACAGCATCAGCTCCCAGGGGGAGGTAGGCTCGTACCGGCGTTGATCCAATGGGTTTACCCGGTTGATCAGCACCAGCGCATCCTCCAGCCAGACGGTCGCGAACTGTGGCTGAAGGGCTAAATGGGGGAAATAATACATGGATTCCCCATCCCAGATACGGCAGTGTTTAGTCATGAGAACGTTCGGTTAAAAAGGGTTGGTTCGCCCGGTGGACAATGGGTTCACCGTGTTTGCTCTTGAGCTGATCCAGATGGGGGTAGAGATTGCTCTGTTTGGTACTCGACACTGCTCCTGATTCATCAAAGAGGCTCAACTGCTGGGCTCCCCGAATGAGTTTGGAAAAACTCACCCCAATGAGTCGGAGCAATACCCGGCGTTTATAGAGTGCCTGGAATGCCTTTACGGCTGCCGGGATCAGCAGGTGATCGGCTGATGTCGGCGACAGGGTAATCTGGCGGGTAAAAGTCTGAAAATCGGAATACCGAATTTTGATGGTTATCCGCGCCGTACACCAGCCCCCTTGCCGCAGCTGGAATCCCAGGCTTTCAACCAACCGACTCAGCGTGGCCTGTAGTAACTGGGAGTCGGCGGTATCGGACTGGAAGGTCATTTCTTTACTCATGGCTTTCTGGCGGTCAAAGGCCAGCACCGGGGAGGGGTCGATGCCATTCGCCCGCTCCCAGAGCATGACCCCTGGTTTACCGAACGTACGCTCCAGCAGCCGGCGGGGAATCTGAGCCAGGGTGCCCAGCCTGGTCACGCCCATGCAACGCAGGGTGTGGGCCAGTTGAGGACCAATGCCCGGCAGTTTCGCCACCGGCAGTATTGCCAGATAGGGCTGAACGTCTGACCCCGCTAACTGGTAGCCGCCATCGGGTTTGACTTCATTGGCGACGACCTTTGCGACTGTTTTATTTACGGACAGGCCCCAGCTGACCGACAGCCCGGTTTCGGCGACGAGCGTCTGCTTGAGCTCCTGCGACCATTTCCGACAACCCACATAGCAATCCATCCCGGTCATATCGACATAAAATTCGTCAATCGACGCCTTTTCAAACACAGGGGCCCGCTCCCGTATGATGGCTGTGAGCATCGTGGAATACTGATTGTAGGCCTGAAAATCGCCTTTGACAACGACTGCCTCGGGGCATAGCCGACGCGCCATTCGCATGGACATGCCGGATTGAACGCCGAAACGACGGGTTTCGTAACTGCAGGCGCTGACTACGCCCCGGTCGCCTACGCCCCCAATCAGGAGCGGGCGTCCAGCCAACTGGGATTGCCGAAGTCGCTCCACCGACACAAAGAAGGAATCCATGTCCAGATGCAGAATATGCCGGGAATCAGTTGAACCAGCGATCATATCATACCAGGGTAACGAGAGTTAAATTTTTCTCCATCAGGATGCAGATTCGGTGATGTCGAAAATCAGACAAATATATGTCGAAATATAATACATTAATAATGTCGATTATTCGACATTATTAAAAAAAGATGATTTTGGCATTATATGGCCTATTTACATCCATCGATAAAGTGGATCAACTGTTTACAGATGTAAATTTTTTCGACAGTTTGCTAGGCAAATTGACTCGAAATGTCTAGTTTTGTCTAGACTAATGAACCCATGTATATAGCTGACAATCTGGTAGTTCTACGCAATTACCACAAACTTACCCAGGTCGAAGTAGCACAATTGATCGGTATCGGTCGAACGACACTAACGGGCTACGAAAAGGGAGAACACTATCCCACCATCGATGTAGCCATTCAGATTGCCACACTCTATAAAGTGACGGTGGAAGCCCTGTTGTATAAACCCATGCGTGCCATGAGCCCCCGTCAACTGGAGAAATTTATTGCGACGCCCGACCCGGTACTGAGCGGTCAGCTGCTTCAGGTGCGGGAAGTGGTGACCTCGGTCGGGCCGGACAATGAAGAAAACATTGAACTGGTGCCCCTTCGGGCAACTATGGGCTATGTGAGTGGTGGTTACCAGGATGAGCAGTTTATTGCCTCATTGAGTACGTTTCGGTTGCCCTTACCGGATATATCCCGAAACCGGAAATACCGGTTGTTTCCAACGGAAGGCGAGTCGATGTTGCCTATCCCATCGGGGGCCTATGTACTGGGAGAATACATCGAAGACTGGTATAGTATTAAAGATGGTACCGGCTGTGTCGTTGTATCGACCGATGGAATCGTCATCAAAAAGATCACTAATGAGCTGGCCGCGAAAAGCCAGTTGCGGCTCCATTCCCTGAATCCAGCCTTCACCCCTTACGAGCTGAACGTGAGCCATATCCTGGAATTGTGGAAGTTTAAGCTATTCATCAGCCTGGATTTTCCGGATGCCGAACCGAGTCTGAGCACCATTTTGGGCGAGATTCGGCAGATCAAAGAGTTGGTACAGCCTGCTCGGTAATTCTTGATTGGCCAACATTTCTATAAAAACCCAGGATTAATCAGGCCATGTCAGTAACTGCTGCGTTGCAAAGCAGTTACTGACATGGCCGATAGGAGTAAACTGTTATGATCCAGTACAATCCCTGGCATGCGTCGCTGAATAGGTACTAACAGGATACTACTGCCCAAGATGTAAGTCGGAGGTGACGGGGGACGTAAGAACCGTTAAAAGGAGCTATTGAATCGTGCCAAATAGAGTAAAAAAAGGCTACTTCTGACTCCTACAGGCGAGTCATTGGTTAGATCTGAATCAATTTGATGCTTCAACCGCCTTACCGAGTTCATTTGTCATTATGAAAGTTAATATGACCCTTCTGGTTCTTTTGGTAAGCTTAGCCCAAACCGTACAGGGACAGGTTAACACGAACCAGAAATACCTAACCACCTACCTGCCGAGTCGGGCACCGTTGCGGCAAAATCCGTATATGGAACTACCCTTAGGCGCCATTAAGCCCCAAGGTTGGCTAAAGGAAATGCTGATGCGCCAGAAACAGGGGGCTACCGGCCAGCTTGATGCGCTTTATCCACTAGTGATGAACCAGCGCAATGGTTGGTTAGGTGGCAATGGTGACCAGTGGGAGCGAGGCCCCTACTGGATTGATGGACTTTTGCCGCTCGCGTATATCCTGAATGATCCCGAGTTGATTGCCAAAATCAAACCCTGGATCGAATGGGCCATCCATAGCCAGCAGCCGGACGGTTATTTCGGACCACTTCGGGACTACGGGCCCGAGCCGGGTCTTCAACGCGATAACAGCCGCGACTGGTGGCCTAAAATGGTTATGCTTAAAGTCTTAAAGCAATATTATTCGGCCACCGGCGATCAACGAGTCATTACCCTAATGACTAATTACTTTAAGTACCAACTACAGGAATTGCCACAGAAACCGCTTGATCATTGGACTTTTTGGGCCAAATATCGGGGAGGAGACAATTTGATGATGGTCTATTGGCTGTATAGGGTTACCGGAGACGCGTTCCTTCTTGAATTAGGAGAACTGATCCATAAACAAACGTTTGATTATACCCACGCGTTTTTGACCACTCCCTTACTCTCGACGCTCAACAGCATTCACTGTGTCAACCTCGCCCAGGGCATAAAAACACCGGCTATTTATTATCAACACCATCCCGAGCAAAAATATCTGGACGCCCTAAACAAGGGTTATGACGACTTACGAGCCTATAATGGTATGGCTAACGGTATGTTCGGGGGCGACGAGGGGCTACACGGTAATAATCCCACGCAAGGCTCGGAATTATGCTCGGCTGTCGAAATGATGTTTTCCCTGGAAAGTACGCTGGAAATAACGGGTGAGGTAAAATACGCCGATAAGCTGGAAAAAATTGCCTTCAATGCCTTGCCGGCACAGACGATGGAGGATTACCTGACCCGCCAGTATTTCCAACAAGCCAATCAGGTGATGGTCACCCGGCATGCCCGTAATTTTATTGAGGATGGCAACCACCAGGGCACCGATCTGGTATACGGCCTGCTGACTGGTTATCCTTGCTGCACGTCCAACATGCACCAGGGTTGGCCCAAGTTTACCCAGAATCTTTGGTACGCAACACCCGATCAGGGCCTGGCCGCCCTGGTGTATTCCCCCAGCGAAGTAAACGCAGTTGTGGCCGGGGGTAAGAAAGTAGCCATCAAAGAAGAGACCACTTATCCCTTTGGCGAAACCATTCGATTTACGCTTAAGACAGATCAGAGCCAATCCATTTCCTTTCCGTTCCATCTGCGTATTCCTGGCTGGTGCCGCAAAGGATCGGTTAAAATTAATGGCAAAGTAGTACTGGAGGCCGAAGGCAATCAGCTGGTGAAAGTAAATCGGCCCTGGAAAAACGGAGATGTGGTCGAATTGGCTTTACCGATGCACCTGTTTACAAATCACTGGTATGAAAACTCCATGTCCGTCGAACGCGGTCCATTAACGTATGCTCTTAAAATAGGAGAAGTGGTAAAGAAAGTTGATAATCTGCTCGACCCGGCTAAATTTGGCAAGACCTATTACGAAATACAACCTGGTACTCCCTGGAATTATGGTTTATTTGAGACGTCTGCACCTAAAATAGAGCAGCATTACCAGGTAGACCAGAAGGGAGACGTTTCCGCCTATCCCTGGAATCTGACCAACGCGCCAATACAGATAAGGACCAAAGCCAGGCGAATTCCTTCCTGGCGAGTCTATAATGACATGACAGGCCCTATCCCTTTTAGTGCCATACCCGGTATAGCGTTAGCGGATGAGGAAGAAGTCGTCCTGGTTCCTTACGGATGTACCAAGCTTCGAATTTGTCAATTTCCCGTTGTTGGTTCAAAGTAGATAATATATTTAATACTCGATAGCAGACGACGGATGGCATGGGATAGGAATTTAGTGAGTTTGTTCGCCTGTGTTGTCTGATTAACAACTTGTTAGTTGCTAAAAGCTCAAAAAAGCATCACGGCCCAGCTTTACTTTCCTTGTCAGGAATTCGTCATGCAACAGCCTGTTCCGGGTTGATCCTGACGAATTACCCTGACCTGCTGCAGGATATCTGTGTCATGGTTCACCTGTTCAGCTTGCCAATGCCAATAATGATAGTATAGTGACCTTGTCTGCTAAAACCAATCCGACCGCCGAAGCGTCGCACCCTCTAACTTCCGAATAGACATGTTTGGGGTGCATT
Organism: Spirosoma endbachense; assembly: GCF_010233585.1. Taxonomy (NCBI): domain Bacteria; kingdom Pseudomonadati; phylum Bacteroidota; class Cytophagia; order Cytophagales; family Cytophagaceae; genus Spirosoma; species Spirosoma endbachense. The sequence goes on along the minus strand of NZ_CP045997.1, from coordinate 5,819,559 downwards.
TGCAGTAAAGCTTCGGAAGTGTGCGCTCTAATTGTGTCGTTTGATTCGAAAGCAGACAGAGAGAAAGAAGAATAAGGACGATCGAAGCGATAGAGACCTTTCTAACTTCATCACGGCCCTGGGCTAAGAGAAAAAAGTAAGGATTGACCACAATCCCTCTCGGACGCTCTCAGGCAGTGGATGCCACAAGGGCCTGCCCGATCAAGTGGGCAGCGGTGCGGACCCCAACGGTAAAACCAAAAAAGGGGCCAAAGCTTTGACCGGCAGCAAAGCTGCTGAAGTACAAGCCTGGAACGCTGCTTTGAAACTGGTGATCCAGTAAGGGAAATCCATTTAAGGTGTTCAATGCTGCCTGAATTGATCCCGAGAGGAAGGGTAAGCGAGATACATCGACCTGGTAACCTGTTGCCAGGATGACCGCATCTATAGCCAGCTGCTGAGTAGAACTTAAGCCTATCCGAAGCGAATGATCCGTTTGTTGGCTTACCCATACGACCTCCGTGCGCGGGTAGAGGCTAATCTCAGGCTGATAAATACGCTTTTCAAGCCAAGGTTCTACCTTCAGTCGTCCCTCTGCCCATAGCTTATAGCGATACTGCTGCTGTTGCTGGGCTGATAAGCGGCTAAACCAGTCCGGTTGGCCAGCCATTTGCTCGACAATCGTTTCGACCCAGGACCAATTTGCTTCCTCAAAGCGGGGCGTTTCGTGACGGTAACTGATGTGAACCTGCTGGGCACCGGCTTCCCGCAGTAAAGCGGCCGACTCGAAGGCACTCTGTCGGCCACCAATCAGTAAAACCCGCTTACCCCGATAGTCGCTCATAGTAACCGCATCGCAGCTATGTTGAAAACAGCCCGCTGGTAATAGGGCTACCAGCTCAGGGGGATAACAGGCAAAATGCTCGAAGCCTGTAGCCAGCACGACATTTTGGGCCTGAATGGTATGGCCATTAGCTAACTCGGCGGTAAATGAGCCATCCTTCTGATGTAAATGCTGGACATAGGCTGGTATGACGGGGATGCCGGCCTGTTTGCGGAACCAGTCCACATAGGCAATATAGTGCTCCCTTGAAATGGGTGTCGTCGGCAGCCGGCATGGATCATGCAAAGTCAGGAAAGCGTCGATGGTCCATCTATGATCAGGATCGATGTACCAGTTAGCATTTGAGCGGAGTAACATTCCCTGAGGCATATGTTGTTTCCAGAACTCCATGGGTTTGCCAACGACTTGGTAAGCATAGCCACGTCGCTGTAAATAAGCGGCCAGGCCAAGGCCAAAGGGGCCCGCGCCGACAATGAGAGTACTGGTTGAGTGATTCATAAGGCGGGGTTTTGGGCTTATTCAAAGGGTTTAAACTTACAAAACAATGAATAGCTCAGCAAGGGCCAAACCGTACTTCCCTCAATACGGATGCGTTGTGGTCTGGTCGGGTTTATTAACCGATCTGCATGTTAACTGTTGCTATGAGGATGGTGGTCGTTTTTAAATCAGAAGCTCAATCAGGTTTAGAGCGCGTCATCAACCAGGTTTGTGCATATTGGTCAGAAGCCGTACGATTCCCTTTTTTACCCAAAGCAGTCAACTTGTTATTCGGAGGTTTAAACGAACGGTTTTTTGGGTAGACAATTCTGGAATAAAGCTTTCATTGAAAGCAAATTATGATCTTGACACCTAATTTTATAAGATTATCAAACAGTGCAATATACCAGACACAGTCTCTAACATTAGTTGATCTGTTGCACTCAGATCAAGGATGTCGGCAGGCACAATACTATAGTTAGGTTTATAACTCTTCATACTTTAATGTAAGGTATTGTACCTCCTCGCCAGCAATTTGTTAGGGATATACCAATTTACCGTAGCGATTCTTTGCCAGTCTATAGTATAACTATTTATCTTACGATTAATCACGTATTCACACCATGCCAATCGTAGAAACGGCCCTCGCTTTCGTAGGCGTCTATTATGCTGATGCTATCATTGGTTTTACCCAGGATAGACTAAAGGGCGCTGCCCAAAAACGACTCGATAAACTTCAGTCCGTACTGAGTCAGCGCAGTATTCCCATTAATCATGACATTCAGAAAGCAGTACGTCAGAGTCACCTTGAAGCCGGGTTGCAGGCCGCCCGGTGGGGAAGATCTCAGTGGAAATTCGAACCGGGCGACCAGGAAGGCGCTTATTGGGAAGCTGATGCAGCCTATCGGCTAATTATCGATTACCTGGATGCAGAATTGTATCGTTTCAAAGACGATAGCTACATTCCAAATTCGATCGCAGTGAGCGAGGTAATTCATCTAAATTTTAGCCAATCTGCAACTGAAATTCATCGAAATGCCGCTGAATCCATTCGACAGCACGTACTGGATGAACTACTACGGGAATTAGAGGCTCATTTGCGGAGTCGAAAATACGCGCGCGTTCTCCCTAAAGACTTTCGCCGAGCTGTGCTGGAAGGATGGGCAGATAATGGTAAAAATTTGACAGTCTTTGACGTAATGTGCGACTATTTTCATGAGTATGTTAAAACCAACGAACGGCTGCGAACCATCATTCAGTTGGAATGGCTGGCGGACGTAAAGACGGATGTTAATCAATTGACCAACCTGGTGCATGAACTTAATGATGATTTTATAGAAACCTATGGCAAAATTCCGGCCTATTTTGAAGAGATTCAGAAAACGATTTTAACAGAAATAAAAACCCTGAAAAATGAGCAGCCAATTAGTACCGCTCAGGAAGGTATTTGGCAACAACTGACGTCCGCAGATTTTCGACCTATTGAAATCGATTATGTTAAAAAATATTATGAAGGTCATGATCCAGTCTGGCCACTAATAAAAAAATTTACATTTAAACGTGATCGCCAGGACCATATCATTGACCACTTGGAAGGCGAAAGTGCCTGCATTATTACGAGTGCAGGAGGTGAAGGTAAATCAACATTACTCCATCAACTTGGCATTTATTATTTTGAGAAAAACGTTCAGGTTTTTTATAATTTCCACCCTGTCGGCGATGTTGACACTGCTATTGCCGAGAAAGCTATTCGTCAGGACACCGTATTAATTATAGATCACGCCGAGCAGGTGCTGAACTTGCCTGCACTACTTATTAAGGCAGCCTATAATCGACGCCTTAAAGTAATTCTGGCATCCCGTAAGAATGAATGATTTCACTATTTAAATCAGGAGAAAAACCGCCCCCACAAACTGGATATAATAAAATATACAGGTAATCAGGAATTTACACTTGGGAAGCTATCGCCAGCTGAAATTAATGCATTATCAAACACGCTTATTAAAAGCAAAATCGGATTCGGTTTGAGTAAAGCAGACCTGGTACAACTTCTGAACGATAAGAGCAATGAGTTTCTGCTCTCAAAAATGCTACCCATTTCTAAGGGTAAAAATTTAGAGGCTATTTTAACAGATGTAGTACAGAAGATTTATAGCTGGGACAAGGATCACGGAATTGAAGCTCTGAAAGCATTGGCAATAATCATTATGATTGAGTTGCGAGCTTCTCCGAAAGCTAGTCCTCTCTACTGCTCTGAAACCTTTCTCAAGGTTTGTCTTAAAGAAATACCCGTGGAAAATTTAGATAAAGTTTATCCAAAAATTAAAGGGTATCTTTTGGAAGAAGCACCTATCCAGAGTAGCAGTTTAAAAGTGGTAACGCGCAACCCAATTATATCTAAGTTTTTTTTTAAAATCCTCTTCGACGCAGAAGACAGCCTGTTGGATGAGACTGACATCGTATTGTCAATCATGCATGCAGCCCTAAAAGAAGGAACGAGTTTTGGGCCGCTAAGATCATTTGGACAATATCTGCTGATTAACCTTCCTTATAACTATATAGATATTAACCCAGAGGTAGGCAGAATACTTTTTAGTTTTGCTTTTCAAAACAATTTTATTTCCAGCAGATGCCTTGTTTGGCTGAAAGCAGAGCTTAAAGCGGGTAACATTGGGGATTACCACATCGAAAACTCCGCCAAATGGATTTGTAAATTAGCTGCTGAGAAAACTTCCGACGAACAGATCTATATAGCGTGGATCGCTTTGGAGCGCGAAGTAGGTAACATTGGAGATTACCACATCGAAAACTCCGCCAAATGGATTTGTAAATTAGCTGCTGAGAAAACTTCCGACGAACAGATCTATATAGCGTGGATCGCTTTGGAGCGCGAAGTAGGTAACATTGGAGATTACCACATCGAAAATTCCGCCCGATGGATTTGTAAACTAGCTGCCGAGAAAACTTCCAGCCCACACATTTATTATGCCTGGATAGCCCTGGAACGCGAAGCAGATAACATTGGAGATTACCATATCGAAAATTCCGCCCGATGGATTTGTAAACTAGCTGCCGAGAAAGCTTCCTATGAACAGATTTATTATGCCTGGATAGCCTTGGAGCGTGAAGCAGGTAACATTGGGGATTACCATATCAAAAACTCCGCCCGCTGGATATGCAAAACCTCATATGAAAAGTATAAATCAAGTAACATTTTGTATCAGTGGACTTTAACGGAGTTGAGACAGAAAAACTATGGAAACTACAAAACTGTAAACTCTGCTCGGTGGCTTTGTAAAGAAGCATTTGACAAAAGAACAGTCAAAGCCGAATTCAACATTAAGATACTATCGATTTGGATACTTTTAGAATATCAGGCTGACAATATTGGTGATAAACATACTCCATATTCAGGCCAATGGCTACTATTCTATTTTTACGAAAAAATGAAAGTATCAGATTATAAAGATTATATTAATAACTGATGTTACGCCAACTCCATTTGTGGATGTTGGCTGAGTTGATTTTTGAGGACGGCCAGTTCCGCAAAAGCCGCTTGCAGGGCTTTGAGGTATAACCGCCCTTTCAAGGCAAAATGATTGGTAT
>NZ_CP045997.1:5558064-5814620 GCF_010233585.1 Spirosoma endbachense | reverse complement strand
CCATCAAGGTCTGGCTAGAAAAACACCTGCTGAGGTGTACTGTACTCCTTTGCAAGTCGACGTAGAATCGGAAAACCTCAATTAAAAAAAGCAAAAACTGGTCCTAAATATAGGGAGCACTATATTAATCCCTACAGGGATAAATGTTCGGACCGAACAGGCTCTCCATAAAAAACGGTAGCCTGACGGTCAAAATCCTCCGTTGAGTCGGTGGTCAGGAACGTTCGGTGACCATACTGGCTGCATTGCGCTTCGATTTCAGGATGGCGATTCAGGTAATCGGCCAGGCTATCGGCTACAATACCGCCCTGACTTAAAATCGTGGTATTGGCGGGTGCATACTGCCGGATTTTGTTGAGTAAGAGCGGATAATGCGTACAGGCTAATAGAATCGTGTCAATTGACGACGATTGAGCCATTAACCGATCCATGTGTTGCTTCACGAAGTAATCGGCTCCGGAACTGGCATATTCGCCATTTTCGACCAGGGGCACCCACATCGGGCAAGCTTCCTGAAATACCTGTAACTCCGGAAAAAACTTGTCAATCTCGACTACGTATGACTCCGACGTGACGGTTCCGCGCGTCGCCAGGATACCAACATGACCTGTTTGCGAGTAATTGCCAATGACCTCTGTCGTTGGCCGGATAACACCCAATACGCGCCTGCTTGGTCCATCCAGACCGGGAGCTTGCATCGGTAAATCAAGTTGCTGAATATTGCGCAGGGCTTTGGCCGAAGCCGTGTTGCAGGCCAGAACGACCAGTCGGCAGCCCCGATCAAAAAGATGCCGGACACATTCGAGGGTATAGTGATAAACTGTATCGAAGGATCTGGTGCCGTAGGGTGTCCGGGCGTTATCGCCCAGATAAATGTAATCGTACTGCGGAAGCTTATGCACAATTTCGCGCAGAACGGTCAGGCCACCGTAACCCGAATCAAATACACCAATGGGTTGTGAGGATACTATCATTAGTACTTGCTGGCTTTCTTCTTCGCTTCGGCCAGTAAACCATCCAACGCCTTTCGATCATACACGGTTCCTCGCAAAATAACCGTATGAATGGCCTGGGTAGCCTCAATAGTCTCCAGTGGATTTTTGTCGAGCAACACTATATCGGCACTTTTACCCGTGGCAATAGCGCCAAACGTGGCTGTCTTTCCTAAGAAAACTGGTCCCGGAATAATGGCTGACTGAAGAGCTTGCAGCGGTGTAAGTCCGGCTTTTACGAAATAGGCAAGTTCGTGATGCAGACCGACACCCGGATATACATAGGAATTCAAAAAGCCCGCATCGGTTCCGGCCATGATCGTCACTCCCGCTTTATGCAACAGCGGAAGTAGTGAACTGGTTTTTTCGTAGAGGGCGTGCCGCTCGGCAATAGCGTCGGGACTATCTTTAGCCACCCGACTTACCCGCCAGGCATAGGTGTTTTTTAAGCCCTGCCCGATGTATTGTAAGTAGCTATCCTGCTGATGGTTGTCCTGATCCAGAAACGCAATTGTCCGGCTGATCGTGAGCGTTGGCACAACGAACGTACCATTTTTAGCCATCCGTCGGTAAACGGCCAGAGCGGTTGCTTCATCAAAACTCTGCGTAATCATTGGAGAAGCCAACCGGGTTGTCAACTGACCCGACATTACCTTTTCGGCAACTTCCTTATCGCGCGTCGACCCCGCTTTAAGCACATAGCTCATATGCTCTACCGAACCCAGACCAGCCGAAGAAACCTGATCCATTGTCAGGGCAAATGGTACGTGGCCCGAAGTTTTCATGCCCCGTTTTTTGGCTTCCTGAAGAATATACAGATAGATATCCGGCTTGATGGCATTATCGGTGATTTTCACGAAATCGACCTTTAGCCCTTGGAGGGAGTCGAGCATTTTATCTACCTCAGGCTTTGTACTGACTTCAATATCACCTATCCAGCTCGATTTATACCCTTCCAGTTTTGGGCCCGATGTAAACAGGGTTGGACCTGTCAGCTCGTCTTTTGCAATCTGATCGCGCCATTTTAGAACGGACGGGCTCAGATCGGCCGCGGCATCGCGAATGCCCGTAATTCCGTGAGCAATGTACAACGGAAAGAGATTTTTATTCTCCTCAATCAATGTATCGCCCCCGCCAAAATGGACGTGCATATCCCAAAGGCCCGGAATGATAAACTTCCCGGTTGCATCGACAATCGTTTTCGCCTGGAAATTCTTCAGTTGCGATTCATCGAATACGCCTACGATGGTTTTCCCACGGGTAGCGATCAGTTTCTTTGTCAGAATGGTGCCTGTTCGCACATCAATCAGCGAACCCGACTTGATCAGTACATCGACGTTCTGCTTTTGGGCATACGTAAACCCGGAGATTGTAAGCAGAAAAGTTAAGCCAAGCAGAAGGTTTTTCATTGTGAGTAGAATGAATGGTTGACTATAGAAGCTTTACATGTTCTTTTAACCAATCCGTAAATTGCTCCCTCGTTAAGGCTCCGTCTGCAACCTGTAGGATAAGTTTCTCCTGTTCATCAATTCTGGCTATGATTTCATATCCATTCAACACCAGGAGTACTTCCATAACAGCATGGCCAATTCGTTTATTTCCATCCACAAACGGATGATTGCAGATCAACAGATACCCAGTCAGAGCTGCTTTCTCAAACAAAGTCGGATATATAGCTTACAAATGTGGCAAAGGGCTGTATAAGGGCCGATGCAACCGCTTCCTGATTACGAATGCCCAAGCTCCCTCCTGACAGATGAATGATTCGTTCATGTAACAGGAATACCTCAGGAAGGGATAAACATTTCATCAAGCCAACCGTTCGTATAATGCCTTATTTTTCGTAAGGACATAAGCAATCGCCTGTTCCTGAACAGGCGATTGCTGCACTAAAGATTCTATTGTCTGTTTCAATAACTCATCCACCGTCAAGTGTACCGATTCAGCTTTAAGTTGCAGAGCCTCCAATTGTTGATCAGGAAACGTCAATTGTATGGTTGCCATAATTTTTCGTTTTGCTACTCTACCCCAGCAGTTCTTTACCCTGCGCCAGTGCGGCATCCAGACCCGACGAATCGGAACCGCCTGCGGTAGCAAAGAACGGCTGACCACCCCCACCGCCTTTGATATTTTTAGCTAACTCCTTAACAACCTGACCAGCATTCAGATTCCGCCCCTGAATCAGGGAATCGGGTAGCATAACCGCCAGTTGCGGTTTCCCATTGATGTCGGCTCCGAGCACTACGGCCAGATTGTCGACCTTCGCTTTCAGATCGTAGGCCAGTTGTTTCAACGCATCAGCCGAAGGTACATCCACCCGTTCTACCAGACGAGCGTGCCCGTTTATGGTTTCCACTTTCTCCAGAAGCAGGTTTTTCAGTTGCTGAACTTTCTCGTTCTGTAAGGCTTCGACCTGTTTTTGCAAAGAACTCCGCTCTTCCAGCAACGACTGTACGGCTTTTACGACATCTTTCGGCGCTTTCAGTAATTCTTTCAACTCCGAAACAACGGCCATCTGCTCATTGACCAACGCTTCGGCACCCGCCGACGTTTTGGCCTCTACCCGACGAACACCCGTCGAAACAGACCCTTCGCCGGTAAATTTGAACAGACCAATATGACCCGTTGCCGGAACATGTGTGCCACCACAGAGTTCGACCGAGTAGTTGGGATCGAAGGTAATGACGCGAACGAAGTCGCCGTATTTCTCGCCAAACAGGGCGGTTGCTCCTAAGGCCTTAGCCTGTTCGATCGGCACGTTGCGCTTTTCATCGAGTTTAATATCCTCCCGGATTTTCTCATTCACGATCCGTTCCACCTCAGCCAGTTGCTCGTCGGTCACTTTGCTAAAGTGCGAGAAGTCAAACCGCAGCGCATCAGGGCCAACATACGAACCTTTCTGAGCTACGTGCGGACCTAACACTTCGCGCAGGGCCGAATGCAGCAGGTGCGTGGCCGAGTGATTACTGCTGGTCAGGCCACGGCGGGCTGTGTTGATGACCGCATAAACCGTATCCGTTTCGGCCAATAGATCATCAATGCCCCTCACATCCTCAACGATATGAATGGTCAGGTCGTTTTCTTTCTTCGTATCCAGCACGGTCAATGTCCCGATCTGATCCGAACCGGCAAAGAGTTCCAGCACGCCCGTATCACCAATCTGTCCGCCCGATTCGGCGTAGAAAGGGGTTTTATCGAGCACTATCTGCACCTGCGTTCCCTGCTTATTCTTGATCTTGCGATACTTCACAAGCTGTGCATAGGCTTCAGGCTGATCGTATCCCACAAATTCGACCTTATCCGTTTCGGCCAGTTCAATCCAGTCACCAGCCGATGAGACAGCATCTTTTCTCGACCGTACTTTTTGTTCCTGAAGTGATTTCTGGAAACCGGCTTCGTCGATGGTGAGGCCTTTTTCGCGGGCGATCAGGGCCGTCAGATCAGCCGGGAAACCGAAGGTATCGTTCAGTTCAAATACCGTTTCACCTGGAATTTCTGACTTACCCTCGGTTGTCAACTGACCAATGATCTGATCGAGACGCCCTAAGCCCGTTCCAAGCGTACGCAGGAACGCAATTTCTTCTTCCCGAATGACCGTTGCTACGAAATCGCGCTGAGCATTCAGTTCAGGGAACACGTCGGCAAACTGCATGGCCAGTGTCGGCACAAGTTTGGTCATAAACGGCTCATTCATACCCAGGTACGAGTAGCCATACCGAATAGCCCGGCGCAGAATACGCCGGATAACGTAGCCTGCTTTGGCATTCGAAGGAACAAGTCCATCGGCAATGGCAAAAGACACTGCCCGGATGTGATCGGCAATGACGCGCATCGCTACATCCGATTTGTCCATCGTGCCACCGTATTGTTTCCCCGACAGTTCTTCAATGACACGAATCGTTCCCGAAAAGACATCGGTATCGTAGTTCGATTTTTTACCCTGAATGGCCATGCACAACCGCTCGAAACCCATGCCCGTATCAACGTGGCGGGCAGGCAGCGGTTCCAGCGAACCGTCGGCCTTGCGGTTGAACTGCATAAACACAAGGTTCCAGATTTCAACAACCTGCGGATGATCGGCGTTTACCAGTTCCTTACCCGGTTTTTCGGCGATTTCTTCGGCTGAGCGCAGGTCGACGTGAATCTCTGAGCAGGGACCGCATGGACCGGTATCACCCATTTCCCAGAAATTATCTTTCTTGTTGCCATAAATGATCCGATCTTCACCAACGATAGGCTGCCAGAGATCAAACGCTTCCTGATCGAAGGGGACATTATCTTTTTCATCACCCTGAAATACAGAAACATAGAGTCGATCTTTCGGCAATTTATACACCTCCGTCAGCAACTCCCACGCCCAGGTAATGGCCTCTTTCTTGAAATAATCACCGAACGACCAGTTGCCAAGCATCTCGAACATGGTGTGGTGATAGGTATCAAATCCGACATCTTCGAGGTCATTGTGTTTACCCGAAACGCGCAGGCATTTTTGGGTATCTGCCACTCGTTTAGACGGGGGCGTACCATTGCCAAGGAAGAAATCTTTGAACTGGGCCATGCCCGAGTTGTTGAACATCAGCGTTGGGTCGTTTTTGGCAACGAGCGGAGCCGAAGCAACAATCAGGTGTTCTTTAGAACGGAAGAAGTCGAGAAAATGCCGACGTATTTCGTGGGAAGTCATTGTGTTAGTCATTAGTCGACAGTCGATCAATCAGTAGTATCGCAAAACGCTACTAACGAACGGCTAACGATTACTGACCAACAACTGATTCGCAAAATTACGCCAAAACTTGCAGGTTTAACCGAACATCAGCAAGTTTGTCATATGGAAAGCACCGGCAAGTTTTATTATGGCATTAAGGAAGTGGCGGAGATGTTTGGGATCAATGCCTCGAAACTACGGTATTATGAAAAGGAGTTTCCGACACTCCAGCCCAAGAAAAACCGTTCCGGCGACCGGGTATACACGCAAGCTGACATCGATCACCTGAAAGAAATTCTGGATTTAATTGACAATCAGAAATTCACCCTGCCCGGAGCCCGCGAGTTTTTGAAGGAGCGCGACGCCCGCCGACGCGAGAATGCCCGTCATATTGTCAAACTCCAAAAAATAAAATCGTTTCTGGAACAGATGCGCGCCGGATTGGATAGGCCACAGGCTGATAGCGTAGCAGACTAAAAAGGGGAATTCCGGGCAAAGCTCACTGGCTCCCTATTTCCTGAACATAGGGAGTGGATTCAGCGGATGCCGAAAGAAGTTTTTCGTGGTTGCCCGAATGAGAAAAGCATGAAATCCTAAGTTCGGCAATTGCTTTCTGTTGGCTTCGATTTTTTGCTTATCGTAACCAAACGTTAACAAACCCAACGAGACATCGATCCAATCGGCCTTCCGAAAGTTTTCTACTGTTTCAGTAAATTCACCCTGGTATTTAGTCGTTTTATGGTGCCAATATATCATTAACGAAATTTCGTTTATCCAGTCCTTTTTATCCATTTTCGCCAAATAAATTTTGGCCTGCTCAACTGAAGGATCTAAATAATCTATGGTATGATTAGTCCAGATTCCAATATCATGAAATACGGTAGCGATTGCGTATTTTTCTTCATTTTCTTTTTTGTTGTCAATCAGTAAACAATTCAAGAAAACACGATATACGTGATTCCTATACTTTTCGTAATCTTCGCCAATAATTGGTTTAAATTTCTGTAGTATATCGTCAATTTCCTTAATTGAATTGTTCATCTTTTTTATAATTTATAACATAACAACAGGTCTATTAAAACAAAAATTTTCGAGGGCAATCTAAAGATTATAATGAGGCAGTAGCTCGTTTACAAATTTATTCCCACAGCTTTTTTTTAGTCTGCTCTTCGTAAACCAAAGTCATATCGTTCACCATGAATTCGCTTTAAAATACCCAATTGCCCACAGTGCCACATTGCATGCTTTATATTCCAGTCCAATGCATCAAACTTGGTTTTTGCAATCGGGTGTGGGATTGGCGTAGGTTCTAATTCGCGATCAAGATCTTCGACAGATAATGACTTAATTATGTCAATTGATTTTTTCTGCATAGTCACCAATTGACTTTGTAGCTCTTTCAAATCTACTTTCCCCGTCGAATTTTTAGGTGGCGCAGCGGTGTAAAATTCATCATATTTTTTTAGAGGAATTTTCTGAAGTATATCCATTTGGTGACCAGAAATAACCATAATTGAATGGTAATAAACGCTAACAATCAGGTGGCCAACCTGCCAGCTTACCGATGATTCAATTACTTCAGGTATATCGTCCCATTTTTCATAGGGTATTGAACTTATCAGTCTGTTCGTCCAATCGTAAGCAACCTCGGTTTGCTTGACAAAACTTTCAATTTGATTCATTTGATCTAAAGGAATGGGATATCTATAAATGAATGGGATAACATTATCAGCCCAATATACGTACTTTTTATTCGTCATTTGTAAGCCGAAAAGAATCATAGTCGAAACGATTCATTTCGGCATAATCAGCCTACAATTATGCCTACAGGTCTGGGCGATCAACTCCGTATAGTTGATGAGCTGACTACCAGCTTTGAGTTTAACGGTTGAGTGAGGTTATGCTGCTTAAACCTGACCTTCGCGGGTTGAGTAACCGCATTTGGCCTGAACAACGAGGGTTGGAGAAACCTCGGCTTGTCGGTTTTGAGAAACCGACACCACATCACAACATCAACTTCTTTTCTGACGAATTCACCAACCAATAACGACATCGATTTATGAAACGATGTCGTACAACCAGGCCCAGATCACAACGCCTTCATAAACGCGACCAGTGCGGCCTGTTCCGTTTTTGTCAGATCCAGTTTTGAATCGGGTAAGGTCTGATTAGGGAGGCTGAAACCCAGGCCATTTCCCCCACCCTGATTATAAAAATCGACAACCTGTTCGAGGGTTTGATAAACGCCATTGTGCATGTATGGAGCGGTTTTCGCCACGTGCCGAATTGTAGGTGTTTTGAAGGCATGCTTTTGAAGATCCATAGCCGTCGTTTTAAATTTCCCTACATCAGCGTCAAGTTGATGATTAGCCGGAGTAGCGGGCGTCCCTAATACTTCGCTTTCGGTTTTGGCGAACATTGGCGGAACGGTTCCGTTGAATAGCGGAAAAAAATGGCAGGTAGCGCACTGTCCTTTGCCCATAAACAGGTTGAATCCGTGTTTCTCTTCGACTGTAAGCCGGGCCGGTTGATGTCGGCCAGCGTCGTTCCGCAGATACCGATCAATCCGGGAATCAAGACTAGTTAGTGAGCGTATATAGCTGGCAAGGGCGTTTTTGACCGTATATTCCGTAACGCCTGCTTTGTAGGCTTTGACGAAGCGGTTGCGGTATTCATTCCGTTGTTGCAGGGCACGAACCGCAGCAGGCAGCGAACCGTGCATTTCAGTCTCATTGGCAATAACGTCGCTGGCCTGATCTTCCAGGAACACGACTCTGGAGTCCATAAACTGCACGGCCTGCAACGATGCATTCAGGAGCGTAGGGGCATTTCGTTTACTACGTGCTCCTGCTACTCCCAGACTCGTAGGTTCACCGTCCGTAAACGCACGTTCTGGCTGATGGCACGATGCACAACTACGTTTTGAATTACCCGAGAGGATCGGATCATAAAACAATAACTTACCCAGCGCAACACGTTCGGCAGTTGGTCGGTCATCGTTCGAATTGACGAAAAAATTGCTATCGAACGCGTCAGGGTCGGTCAAGGTTCGTGCCTGCGCTGACAGAAAACGACTTTCCTGAAAAACAGGGATGTTCAGCACTCTTTGGGCATCCAGCAACAAACCACTTAGTACATTAGCCTGATTTGTAATAAAGGTCAAGCGGTCAAATCGGTTAAAATCGGGGCCACGGTTTAAGCTGGCAATAGCATCGGCAAAAACATGATCCAACTGAGCCGCTAGTCTGGCATCTTTTTCAGGCAGCTTGTAGAAACTTAGATGCTGCCGTAGACTTTCCAGTACCTGAACGGCCTCCGGCAATGAATGGCGGGCAATCGGCGAATCGAAACCGGCAATACCAAGCGAAATAAGCCGGAACACGTCCAGTCGCATGGCATCAAAAATATGGCTATCAGTCATCTCGTTCGTAGCAGCCACTTTGGTCAGCCGACCGACATTCGACACTACCAACGCTACCTGCACAACGGCTTCTGCCTGTTGCTCTGGATCATAGTGGAACACAAACTCTTCCAGTACCTGTAATCCTTCGGGTTGCTCTACCCTTTTATCGGCTTCGTCTACCTCAGGGAGGTTGGGGCCGTTGATACTTTTGGCCGTTTCGGGGTTGTATAATTCAGTTAGAAACTCAACCCGTTTATAGCACAGCCGCGCTTCCAGAAAAGCCTGCTTCCAGGCTGCCACAGGGCGTTTTTCAACAATGACCCGTTGTAGCGTCCTCACCGCTGAATCGAGCAGCGCGATGTCGCTTATGTATTGCGTCTGAACCCGTTGCAGGGCAGTGGGTCGGGGCCGAAACAATCCATATAGACCTATGAGAAATAAGAGTCCGGCAACAAGCGCAATTATCCACCACGCATTCGGTTCAGCAGTCTTATGGGCAGGTACTGGACGATTTTTTTCCGAGATCATATCGATGGTTAAGCAAAAAGCCTGACCAGCAAAAGACCAGTCAGGCAGTGTACTTCTATAAAACGATGCTTAACGCGCTAAACCTTTAATAATCACTAGCTGGCTGCCCTGGTTTTCGTCGGGCCGTTTGGAGCCACCATCTACTTTCTTGTATTTATCGTCCCGCCAGGAATGGGCCTGCAAGCCAACGGAGAACGTATTCGGAACGCCAATCACATCTGAAATATCGATCATTCCACTGATTTCCCAGGCACCTTTGGCCGATGTTCCGCCCACATTATATTTAGCAGCATCTGCTTCTGTCCGGCGGTGGTCGATCATCAATACTGGTTTTAACTCACCCGTCTTGAAGCTATACTGATACAGATACGAATCGTGGGTTTCGTCGCCGTAGCCATTCGGGTCTTCCTGAATGTAGGCATAGTTTTCAGTAACCGTAATGTTGTCAGGGTCCTGAAAAGTTTTGGCTATTCCATTCCGATCGTCGCCATCGAGCAGCAATTCGAGTGAGCCTTTTGTTGGATCAGCAGCATCAAGCGTCAATTTATAAACCCGGCCGTATTTCGAGCGCGAGTAATCGGCATTAACACCCGTAGTTGCCTGCCCCGTCACGGTAAAATAGACCTCGCGGGCTTTAGAGGCATCGCTCCCTTTGCCATAATCGACATCCTCAACCCGACCAAACTTAATGGCTTTCAGATCATTGACCTTCCGATTGATCTGATCACCTGTCAACGTCTTGTGGTCATCGATCCTGGCAAACTCAACCGGATATTTTGTACCAGTTTTCATGTCCATTTCTTTCTGGTTACCATCGGTGCGCTTCATCATATAAAGCGTTCCGTTTTCCAGATCACCCACTGTGTTCGACACATACATTGCTACCTGGCCGCCGTATGTATCTGAATCGTCGTCACCAATCAGGATAATCGTTTTCCCAGAAAACGCTGTTTTGGGAAGTGGCACGGCATTTTCGGCACTCCACCGTCCCAACCCTGCCACTTCTTTTGATAAACTGGCCGATCCAACACTGCCGTATGGATCCAGTGCGTGGGTTCTTGATTCCTGTCCACTTTCGCCACAGGTCAAAAATTTTGGCCCGAAGCCATGAATTTCGGGAGTAGCCATCGTTGCCGAACAAAGGCGCCAGATACCCCCATCGGAGTTGAGCAGGTATTCACCTTTAACGGGTTTAAAGGTTTTGTCCAGGGTCAGGCGGGATACGGCGAAATTATCCTCATTGTTGACCAGCATCATGTAGGTTCCGTCGGTATTTTTCAGGATGCCCGTCCCATCGGCAGAGCCACCGAAAATATAGCCCGGCGACTGATCTAATTTATCATCGCTACTGATGAGCGAAAATATTTCAAGGCTTTCAAAACCAGCCTGTTTCTTCGCTAAAACCGGCGTAACGGACTGATTTTTCAGGACAACCTCGGATGTTGTTATACTTGGATTTTCTTCGTTGTTACAAGCTGCCAGCGCAAAAAGCACGAGCAAAGCCGATGAAGATACTATGGGTTTATGGATAAGCATGAGCAGATAATTGAACGGATAAATTCTCAGCTACAAAGTAACCGTCTGCACGTTACCCGAAGATGAAGTCAATGTTATGAGAATGCTATCATTAAAAAGACATTAAAGACTTATTCGTTGAAGAAAGCCTGTTTTTCGGTTAAACTGGTTTTTAACGCCAGAAATCCGTAAGCTTGTAGAAGTCATCACTGAGTCAATTCCCGTATACAAATTCAGCTTTTTATCATTCGTGCCCACCGATACTCAATCCCAATTAGCCCTCACCCTCGTTCCGGGGGTTGGCAGCATTCTTATTCGACAACTGGTTAGTTACTGTGGTTCAGCTACCGAGGTGTTTCGGTCTCCGTTGGCTCGCCTGATGAAAGTTCCGGGCATTGGCGAAGTCACGGCTCGTGCTATTCTCAAGCCGGGTATTCTGGAAGAAGCCGAACAGGTTATGAAACGTGTTGAAAAGTTGGGAGCAACAATACTGTTCTATACCGATAAAGACTACCCGACACGGCTCAAAACCCTGTATGATGCCCCGGCTCTTCTGTATTTTCAAGGATCAGGAAATCTAAACGCTCCCCGAACAATTGGTCTGGTAGGCACGCGGCAGGCTACCGAATACGGCCGGCGCATCACCAATGAAATCATTGAAGCGGTTGCCCCTTATGGCGCTAACGTCATTAGTGGGCTGGCCTACGGCATCGACATTGCTGCCCATCGTGCCAGTCTGGCCAACAGCTTACCGACCATTGGGGTGATGGCCAGCGGTCTGGACATTATCTACCCGAATGTACATCAGAAAACGGCGCAGGATATGCAGATTTTGGGCGGATTGCTGACCGAAAGTCAACCAGGGACAAAACCAGATGCCCACCTGTTTCCAGCGCGGAACCGCATCATTGCCGGTCTGAGTGATGCCATTGTGGTGGTAGAGGCAGCCGCGAAAGGCGGGGCATTAATAACGGCCGAATATGCCAACAACTACCATCGTGAGGTATTTGCCGTACCCGGCCAGTTGAATCAGACGTTTTCGGCGGGTTGTAATAAACTCATTCGCGAAAATAAAGCGCAGATTTATACCAGTCCGAAAGACATTATTGAAGCGCTTAACTGGGACCGGCCTGACAATCCACCCTCGTCTACTGGATTACGGGCAACCTCGGCACCTGCACCTGCTTTGCCCGTGGACATTACGGAAGAAGAAAGTCAGATTATTGCCCTGCTGCGTCAGGTTAATGACTTACACATCGACGACCTAAGCTGGAAAAGCCAGATTCCGATGGGCCGACTGGCGTCTTTGCTCCTCAGTCTTGAGTTTCGTGGATTTGTTCGATCACTTCCCGGCAAGAAGTACGCTGTGATTTACATTTAACCAGTTTGTCTTATTAGTGAAGGAGGAATCAAGGAAGGGCGTGCCACGGTTTTGAACCGTGGCACGCCCTTCCTTGATTCCTCCTTCCATGCCTAACACCATACTAAAACCTCCCTGCCAATTCAACTGGTAATTCCGAATTCGGTTTACTTTTGTCCTCCCATTTCTCTTGTTCCTTAATTACTCTTTGTATGTCTATACGTCGGTACGCTCTATTTCTCGCTTTATTCACTTTCCCTTTTATCGCTTTACAGGCTCAGAAATCAACCGTAAAGAAATCAGGGAATCCTGTTTTTCCGGGCTGGTACGCCGATCCGGAAGGGGTCATTTTCAAGAACCAGTACTGGATTTATCCAACTTATTCGGCACCTTACAACCAACAGACATTTTTTGACGCGTTTTCATCGCCAGATCTGGTAACCTGGACAAAGCATAGCCGGATTCTTGATTCAACTGCCGTAAAATGGGCAAAACGCGCCATGTGGGCTCCTGCCATCATTGAAAAGGGCGGGAAGTACTTTCTATTCTTTGGTGCGAACGATATTCACGATGAGCAAAAAGAGATCGGTGGCATTGGCGTTGCCGTTGCCGACAATCCCGCCGGACCATTCAAGGATTATCTGGGCAAACCGCTCATTGGTCTGATCCGTAATGGAGCCCAACCGATCGACCAGTTTGTCTTTAAAGACAAAGACGGCCAGTATTACATGCTGTATGGCGGCTGGGGACATTGCAACATTGCTCGTTTAAAAGACGATTTTACGGGTTTTCTTCCTTTCTCTGACGGCACTCTCTTTCGGGAGATTACGCCGAAAAATTACGTGGAAGGCCCTACGATGTTCGTCCGTAATGGCAAGTATTATTTTATGTGGTCGGAAGGAGGCTGGACAGGTCCTAATTACTCCGTAGCCTACGCGGTGTCCAACTCGCCGTTTGGCCCGTTCGAGCGGGTAGGAAAAATACTTCAGCAAGACCCGACTGTTGCCACCGGTGCTGGCCATCATTCGATCATTCAGGTGCCCGGCACCGACGAATGGTATATTGTTTATCACCGCCGGCCCTTAACGGAAACCGATGGTAATCACCGCGAAACCTGTATTGACCGGCTCTATTTTGATGAGAAAGGGGCTATTAAGCCAGTTAAGATTACGGTAGAAGGCGTTGAGGCACGACGACTTAACTAATGTCTCTTCCAGATTTTTAGTTGGGTTTCAACCAGAATGCCCGCAGGTAGCGGGTATGGAATCCACCTGAAAATCTGGGCGTTACTGTCTATTTTTTTCAACAAGTTTGACCAAACTATAACGAAGATCTGAGGAATCGGCGGGCGGATTGTCGATTTTCTCTCGTTTGACAAGCAGTTTATATTCGAATCCAGCTTCATACGCAAAACCCTCAATATTCCCATAAAAGAGTTGCCAGCTAGTATCATTGTTTATTTTAACGAGTAAACATTTTTGGGGCGACACACCCATGCAGTCCTGCTGATGGTCGGCAATCTGCATCTCAACTATAGCTGGTTTTACAGTATTCTTATCACAACTCAAAAATACAAGCAGAAGAAATCCTAAAGAAAATACTTGCTTCATACACTGCGTAAAGATTATGAGTTCAATTGTAGTGACTCATTTAGAAGGCTCCCCGTTGTAATAACTCGCTTCTTTTCTCCAACTATATCTGTTTTTTGCCACCTGCCAAATTTACTACTTCCATAGCTTTAGTCGCATTAGCCGTTGTAAGTAGGGCCAAAACCCTGACGCGTATGTAGATTAACTGGTAAGGATCAAAAAATTGCCGTATCTTTAACTATTACCCGTCAAAGAAAAAATAAAACTAAACCAGTTAGAGCTATGGGAAAAGGCGATATAAAGTCACGCAAAGGAAAAATTGCAAGAGGCTCTTACGGCATGACCCGCCCTCGGAAACCTGGTAAGTCGGCTGCTCCCAAAGTGGAGCCAGAGCCTACGGTTTAATATGTAGTACGCTAATAGAGCAAAAAATTGGTCGGTCTGAATGATAGCGTGATTTCTATCATTCAGACCGACCAATTTTTTTACTGGAATTTAAAATCAGACAGTTACACGCATCATCGCGTTTTCGCCTTCGAAGCAGGTTTCACAGGTTCCGAAGTGGGTGGTACAGTAGGTTCGGGTGCAGATGCTGGCTCTGTACGCTGGGTACGCCCTTCCTTAAAAGCAACGAATCCAATCAACCCAATCAATAACACATTGCAAATCAGGTCGATCATATCACCGGTTTTGGCCAGTGGAGGCTCAAACCGGAATTCGATGGTATGCTTTCCGGCCGGAACACGCATTGCACGGAGGGCGTAGTTGGCCCGAAGATGGGGAGCTGGCTTACCGTCGATAAACGCCTGCCAGTCTTCATGGCCCCGATAATACACTTCCGAGAACACCACCAAACCATCGCGAACGGCATTCGCCTGATAGATCAATTTATCGGGACGGTAACTTGTCAATTCAATCGTGCTGCCAGTATGATCCATCGTGGCGGGCAGATTACCGAGTTCATGAGCAAATCGCTTATCGACCACGGCTGAATCGCGCGTGCTGAGCTTTTGCATAACGGCCATTTCCTCATCGGCATTGTTAACCTGCTGCACTGTTTTAACAAACCAGGCCGCTCCCAATACACTCGGGTTTGGCAAAGCAATTGGTCCGGCTGGTGCCTGCTGCGGATTGGCTGGATTCGATTCTCCGGGCCGAATCACGTACTTCGCATTCAGCATATTCAGGATATTCAGGAAATTAGGCTGGAGCGCGAACGTCATCAACTCGTTGTAACGACGCAAACGGGTTGTATTATAACCACCAATCGAGCGGTGAAAATAGGAAGCCCGGTTGCTTTCCATGAACGATTCGGTTTGATCCATCACCCGGAAACCGAGGGATTTATCCTGAAGAATCTGCTGATCGGCTGAAGTAGGTTCAAAGATCGTTGCGACCTGAGCTTTTGGTACGAAATCAGCATTATTCAGGAATCGCTTATCGACCGAAAACAAATCGAATATGACAATTGCCGACAGGATTGGATAAAATACGACGGCTTTGATTTTATTCGTCAAAAACAGCCATAACGTTCCGGCAGCCAACAGGATCAGAATTACCGACCGGAACGCATCAGAACGCAACATACTCTGCCGGTCGCTAATGAGTGCTGCCTGAAAATCTTTAGCCGCTTCGCCAAAGTAGCGGGATAGCATATCGACGTCATTGGGTTTCTGGAACGTAAAGAATGTACCGCCCAGCACAGCCAGAATAAGCGCCACACCAGCCGTTAGCCCCAGACTGATCAGGAGCGGCTGCCGCAGTTGAGCCAGTGTCAGTTTTTGATTTACAATAGTCTGTATACCCAAAACTGCCCCGGCCGCCAGAAATAGCTGTGCCAGACAGAGTGCCATTGTCATAGCCCGGAACTTGTTCAGATAGGGCAGGTTATCAAATAGCAATTCATTAAAAAACAGGAGGTTTTTACCCCAGGCCAGCATTATCATCAGCGCAGCCGCACTCAACAGCCACCAGCGAATTGCCCCCGGAATAACGAACATACCCAGCGCAAACAGAAAGAGCAGAGCGGCTCCTGCATAGGCCGGTCCGCCTAATATTGGCTGATCGCCCCAGTAGGTTGGCGCGCCCAATTCGGCCATTTGTTTAGCCGAAGCGGGGTCGACCCCCCGGCTCGTCATCGCTTTATAAAATTCCGAATCCGTTGTCAATCCGCCAGCCGATCCCCCACCGTAAACATTCGGAACGAGTAGTGTCAATGTCTCGGCCTTGCCATAGCTATACAGAAACGCATAGTCTTTATCCAGACCGCCTTTCGATTCGCTGCTGGGAGTTTTGCCGTCTGGATTCGTTGTTTTGGCCGTCAGTTCCGATTGGCCACGAATTGTTTCTTTCGTGTATTGATTGAGAATGAGTAAGCGTTTTCCAAAACTACCCGCAGCCAGCCCACCTGCTATGGCTAAAGTTGCCAGCCCAAGGGCTAGCTGGCGTCCCTTTCCTGCCCGAATCAGGGCAATTCCTTCAATGAGTACATACAACCCAATGGTCATGAACAGGTAATAGGTAATCTGGATGTGGTTCGCGCCAAACTCCATGCTCAGGAAGAGCCCCATCAATGCGGCACCAACCCAGTATCGTCCGCGTAAAGCCAGAATTACACCCGCCAGCATACCCGCACCGTAACCCATGGCAAAGAGTTTGGAAACGTGTCCCGCTTCGAGACTAACGATACCAAACGTACCAAAGCCATAGGCAGCAGCGCCGAGTGCAGAGAGCCATGCATTGCAGCCCATTACAACGAGCAGAATATACATGCTCAACATGACGATGAATACAATGCTGGCCGTATTTGGCAACACATTGACAACGCTCATCACGGCTTTATAGATCAGAATGTATGGGTAATTGTAATCGATCATATAGCCCGGCATACCGCTGAAAACAGCATCGGTCCAAAGGGGTTTCTCGCCCGTTTCTTTCGTAATCTCACGGATTTCGCGAGCCGACGCAGACGCTTGCTGAACGTCGCCCATCGATAAGGTTTTGCCTGACAGCACTGGCGAGAAGTAGATTATAGCCAGCACCAAAAGAGCCAGCACAGCGATCAGGTGTGGGCGAAGGCGTTGAAATAGGGTTGGTTGGTTCATAAAGTAAACTAGTACGTAGCCCAAAGATAAGGCTTTGTACCAAAACGGCGGAAAGACCGCACTATTTTGCCAGTCTGCACACGACCCGTATGCGTATATACATCGTGTAACAATAAAAAATGGGCTTATTACCCGATACTTTTCAGGCCTTTCTTATATTCATAGGCCTTTCGCCTGGAGCCGTGCCACGGTTACTGATACTACTTGTGATAACCGTGGCACGGCTCCAGGCGAAAGGCCTAATTCAATTTCCTAACCTCCCGAAACGTTGGAAAAAGACGCCCTAAAAAAAACAGTTTTCCGAACATACCCTCTAAACGATGACGAGTGGGATGCCTTCGCCAATTGCTGGCATCCGGTTAGCTATAAGCGTAAAACCGTACTGACCCGCGCCGGAGACATTGAGCATTATCTCTATTTTGTTCAGGATGGTGTGCAACGGGCATTTTATCTGAGCGAGGATACGAAAGAAACGACGCTGGTCTTTTCCTATACAGGTTCTTTCTCGGGTGTCGTCGATTCATTTCAACTCCAGCAGCCTTCACGATATTATCTCGAAACACTGACTAACAGCCAGTTACTCCGTATTTCTTATCCAGACTTCACCCAGCTTCTTGACGAATACCCTCGTATTGAGCGCTGGGTACGACTGGCTTCGGCCCAGGTTTTAGCCGGGCTTCTGGAGCGCCAGATTGAATTGGCGACGTTCACGGCAGAAGAAAAATTCCGGATTTTGCTGACCCGGAGTCCGCACATATTGCAGCTTGTTCCGCAAAAATACCTGGCGTCTTACCTGGGGTTAGACCCTACTACGTTCAGTAAGTTATTGAAATTGGTTCGGTTATGAGAATCCCTACAAGTACTCTTCCAATTTCTATTTTATACAGAATAATCATGAAAGTAATTGATTACAAACCTATACGATTTCAAAAACCGTATAGGTTTAAATTGGCCGAGTACTAGTACGAAAAAGCATGTTTCTCCCTGATAATCAGCGATGAGCACTACGCCTGAATTCAGCCGGGGTAATTCCGGTGTTTTTTTTGAAGAACAGGTTGAAATTGGATTGCTCAGCAAAGCCAATGCTAAAGCCGATATCCTGCAAGGTCCAGTCTGTTTGTAACAACAATACTTTGGCTTCTTCCAGCAAGCGACTACGGATATGAGTGCTCACGTTCTGACCCGTGTGTTTTTTAAGCAGGGCATTCAGATGGTTCGGATGAACAGCCAGATTACTGGCAAATTCTTTAGCCGTTTTTAGTCGGATAGGATTCGTATAATTGATATGAGCAGTCTCCTCTTCCAAAAGATGAAAAAACGCGTGGATATGCCTGAATTCGTCCGAAACAGTATCGGGCTTAGGAAACTGGGCGACCCGAATGCTCTCGATCATTAACAGTTGCAGATAAGCCTGAATGGCATCTTCCCAAAGCGAATTACCTGATAGTTCCTGCTGGTGCATCAAAACAAAAAACTGATTCAGAGCCGTAGCATCCTGCACTGTTAGTCGAATAACACTTTTTTCCTTGTTGGTATAAAGCGCATATTTATCGATGGTCGCTTTTAGTTGTGGATGATCCTGAATATATCCTTTCTTAAATAAACAGTAATAGCCACCTACTTTTTCGGAGAGGTTTTTCCAGGAAATAATATCATTGGGGTGAATATACAAAATGGTCGGCTCGTCGATGTAATAGGTGTTCTGCCCCATTGTAAAAACGCCTGCACCTTCCGTAATCAGCAAAACCTTATAAAAATCCCGACGATTTGGCGAAAGATAGTTGCGGCATTCATACTGCTCGCGGTTAAATATCCGAACAGACCAATCTTCGTAATATTCCCGGAAAACCGGGATTAGATCCGGAATATTGCGAAGCATGTCAATCGTTTTGGCATCTAGTGTTAGCTGCTGCATGGGGCCGAGATTACAGGCAGCTCGAAATACTACCTGACTATTTATCAATTACCATGGATAAAGATAACAGATAGACGAACGTTGAATGGGCAAATCGGATTGAAAAGAGACTAAAAAACCAACTATACCTCTGTGTATAGCTGGTTTTCATTAATCCTGACTGCGAAGCCAAAAGCCCAGGCGATACTTTTTAGGCCAGAATCTGCGCCAATTCGATCAGATTACCCCAGGGGTCAGAAAAAAAAGCCAATCGGCGGCCAATGACGGCCAAATCGAATGGTTCACCAACAAGCGTTACGCCCCGTCGGCGCAGTTCAGCGATGGTCTCATCTACACTGGCGACGTTGATACAGAAGTGGTGATATCCAGCCCGATGCAGGCTTTCATTCAGATCAGAATAATCGGGCTGCTGGCCGGGAGTGTCGCCCCCCAACAGTTCAACCCAGAAATTATCATCATTCGCCGGAGCAACATAGGCAAGGCTCAAATCACCGAATGGCCACTCATGAATGACCCGAAAGTCAAGTTTTTCAATGAACCAGCGTTTGCTGGCTTCAAAATCCGGTACTCGTAAAGCGACGTGGTTACCCTTCATGGAGGCAAACGGACTAGTGGTATTGAGGGCGGGAATGTGGAGCGTTTCCATAATTTTTGCGTTTATGATTGAATTGGGCTGATTGGTATCTGCCGTTTTGTTAAGACAAAGGTGGCGGATACCCGGAGGCTGGTGTTAGCCAGAAGCAAAGCAAAAATTATGAATATCAACGATGGGTTTTATCTTCATTTGGCCGGTAGAAAACTCAGCTACCAGCAACCTGTGAATGGACGAATCGATTGGTGGCGTGAAGTCAGGTTTGAGAACCGACACCACCACATTGACTGCATTACTGACTCATTCACCATTCAATAACGACAAGAAATCTGGAGATAAACCCTATTATGCTATCTGGTTTCCTGAAAAAGCCAACCAATTAAAAAATCTCGGTCTACGCCAAGATTTTTTGTTCATGGATCATTTACGTTTGTGCTATAAATCAACCGACTATGCCGCGCTTCACTAGTAAAACGTTGCTCCTTAGACTGGAAGAAGATGTACGTGAGCTCCGCCAGATTGCTGGGCAGGAGTTTCGTCATTTATCCGATGCCCGGTTTTTGCAGGCCCCTACGCCTGCACAATGGAGTGTCGCACAATGCCTTGAGCATTTGAATAGTTACGGCCTTTATTATATTCCTTTGATAGAAAAAGCCATCCAGACCGGCGAGCAGCATAACCTTACGGCAAAGGATGTTTTCAGTAGTGGCTGGCTGGGCAATTATTTTGCTGAATCGATGCGCCCTGGAGCAGATGGGGCCATTCGGTTAAAAATGAAAGCGGTCAAAAATCACACACCCGATGCGCAATTGAATCCACGGGATGTACTGACCGAATTTTCCCGGCAACAGGCGCAGTTGCAAAGCCTGCTCGAACGGGCGCAACATATTGACATTGGCAAACTACGCATCCCGATTTCTATTGCCAGCTGGATTAAGCTGAGTCTGGGTGATACGTTCCGGTTTCTGATTGCCCACGAACAGCGGCATGTGCTACAGGCTCAGAAGGTATTGAGTGCCCTGTCGTCGCTGGAAACGGCTAACCCAATCAGTCAATAGGTTGATTCATAAGCACTTTATGGTTGACAGGTACACGTTAACTGAACTTCTAAACGAATCCGATTCAAATATTAATTCCGCACATCGTTCCAAACAAAAGCCGATCATCCACTGAGATGACCGGCTCTTTTGCTGTCGATAAATCTATCAGATCTATACTAACAAAATATCTTTTTCTTTCGCCACAAACACCTCATCGACCCGCGCAATAAAGGCGTCGGTCAACTTTTGAACACGTTCTTCGCCCTGTTTCACGGCATCTTCCGATACACCGTCTTTAACGAGTTTGCGGATATCGTCGTTCGTGTCTTTGCGGATGTTACGGACATTGATTTTAGCCGTTTCAACTTCCTGCTTTACCTTTTTGACCAGATCGCGACGCCGGTCTTCGGTCAACGGTGGAATGCTCAGTCGAATTTGCTCACCATCGTTGTTGGGATTCAAACCAAGGTTTGAATTTCGGATCGCTTTCTCAACTTCCCCGATGAGCTTTTTCTCAAAAGGTTTGATAACGATCGTGCGGGCATCGGGCGTATTGATCGACGCTACCGTATGCAACGGTGACAGCATTCCGTAATATTCGATCTGAATGCCGTCGAGCATACCGGCATTTGCTTTTCCAGCACGGATTTTGGTCAATTCGATGGCCAGGTGCTTAAGCGCCTTTTCCATCGTATCTTTTGCATCGTCGAGGTATAGCTCGATCTCTTCCATTTTCTGAGTTTTCAGCTTTTTAAGTTTACAGTCACTGGCGTTGAGGCCATATTAACTGTAAACTG
Organism: Spirosoma endbachense; assembly: GCF_010233585.1. Classification (NCBI taxonomy): domain Bacteria; kingdom Pseudomonadati; phylum Bacteroidota; class Cytophagia; order Cytophagales; family Cytophagaceae; genus Spirosoma; species Spirosoma endbachense. Next base: position 5,793,083 of record NZ_CP045997.1, on the reverse strand, counting down.
TAAACTATTTTAGACTGTTTCTTCTGGTAATTTAGCCGTAATGAGCGTACCGACATCTTCACCCTGAACAAGCCGAAGCAAGCTACCAGTCTCATTCATATTAAAGACAATAATCGGCAGATTGTTTTCCTGACACAGCGTAAAGGCCGTCAGGTCCATCACACTCAGTTTCTTTTCGTAAACGTCATCGAAGGTGATGCTCGTATACCGGGTGGCGGTTTTGTCTTTCATCGGATCAGCCGTGTAGACGCCATCAACTTTAGTGCCTTTCAGGACAACGTCGGCTTCGATTTCAATAGCCCGTAAAGCTGCCGTTGAATCCGTCGTGAAGTAAGGATTGCCGGTTCCGGCGCCGAAGATGACAACACGTCCTTTTTCGAGGTGACGCACAGCCCGCCGACGTACATACGGTTCACAGACCTGCTCCATTTTAATGGCTGACATCACACGGGTGTACATACCATGTTTTTCGAGCGAACTCTGAATGGCCATTGCATTGATAACCGTTGCCAGCATACCCATGTAGTCGCCCTGAACGCGATCGATGCCTGACCGTTCACCCGAAACGCCCCGGAAAATGTTGCCTCCGCCGACCACGATGGCTACCTGAACGCCTAAATCTACTACCTGCCTAATTTCACGGCTGTATCTTTCCAGCACAACCGGGTCAATATTGTAACCATTAGGGCCAGCCAATGCCTCTCCACTCAGTTTGAGCAGAATGCGTTTATAGTTCGTCGAAGGTGTCATGAGGGAAAATTTTGCGGGCAAAGATAAGAAAAAAGCGTGGGGCATGGAGCATGAAGCCTGGAGTTTTGCGCGTGGTTTTACTTTGTGCACCCCATTGGACACGCTCGGATTGTTTTCTGCTTTATGTAAATTCGATTAAGACCTGCCCCTTTTCAACCCGGTCTCCTTTGTTGGTCCGTATGGTTTTAATGACTCCTTCGCCAGTGGCTTTCAGGATGTTTTCCATTTTCATAGCCTCCAGAATCAGTAAGCTATCGCCTTTGTTGACGGTATCGCCCGGTTGAACATTTACCCCAACAATTAGCCCGGGCATGGGTGCTTTCAGATCGTTAACTTTGGTGGCTGCGGCACTGGCCATACCCATTTTTTCGAGCAAAAGGTCGAACCGATCCTTTAATTGAACCGGATAGATGTGACCATTGATCTTTAATCGAACGGTTTTGTCAGTCGGGTTCAGGTCCAGAATTTCGGCCGCATAGGACCGATTCTGGTGTAAAATATGAAAAGTCCGATCCGAAAGCTTTACTAAATCCCAGACAAACGGTTCGCCATTGAGTTTGGGACCAGCCGCCGTGAAATCAATGGTTACGTTTTGGTTGTTAAGTGTAGTTTGGTACATGGAATAAAGTAAAGTAGTTGGATTGGGGCCTATTTCTGTTTCCGGAGCGGCTAATCTATAAACAGTATCCCACAAACCATAAACTTTTCCTCAAGACTTATTAATCAACCAAATTCCCAGTAGACAAATACCCATGCCCGCAAACTGCACCGCATAGATGGTTTCGCCATCGAGAACACCCCACATCAGCGCCACGCCCGGCATTAGATACGTCACCGACGACGCGAACAACGGTGAAACTAACTGCATAATCCGATTAAAAATTACCGACATCACGCCGGACCCAAGCACGCCCAGGCAGATTAGCGTTGCCAGCGATAGCGTTGAGGCTGGTAACGTTACCCGTGTAAAGAAATCAGTCGTCAGCAGGGTTAACAGAGCCATTGGTCCAACGAAGGCAAATAACCAGGCGGTCGACACCAACGCAGGCATGTGGCTCAGGTATCGACCAATGATATTGATATTTGTGCCATAACAAAGCGTTGCCAGCACAATTAACAGGGCATATCCATTTACCGAAAATGATCCTGTGGCACTGTAAAATATCAATAGAATCGATCCACCCAGGCCCAGCAGAATCCCGGCAACCTGCCAGAGACGAAGCACACGACCAAAAAACAATACGCCAATCAGGAGTGTAAACAACGGGCTAAGCGCGTTCAACGCACCAGCGAGTGAACTGTTGAGGTGTGCCCCGGCTTCGGCAAACAAAAAAGCGGGAATCAGATAGCCCAATAATCCAGCCGCCAATAAAGCGCCCCATCGATTTCGGACCGATTGTCGCGTATCGACATTTCGGGCCTGGATTCCCAGAAATGGACTAAAGAATAAAAATGCAAAGAGAATACGACCAGCAGCTACCTGCTCCGGCGGAAAAGCTACCAGACTGCGCTTGATCAGAATAAAGGAGCTACCCCATACCAATGCCAGCACAAAAAGGAGAATCCAGGCGAGTAGTGGGTGTTTTTTTGCCGTACTAATTGATTCCTGAGTAGACGTTGGCGTCATAAAGAGTTAGTTTTCGACTTGCACAGGTTGCTCTTCAGCCAGGATCATAGCTGGTAAGGAGCGTTTTACGTATTCATCTTTCTTACTAAAGGGAACGGCCTGATTTAGTAGTAAGTTCGGTTATCAGGCAACGAATAAGCACTCTAGTTATAGCCATCTATTCGGCCAGCCTTTATATTTGGCATTCGCTCTGGCCGTGGAATGGTCAGATAATCCAGTATACCAATGCTCAACGATTCCCAGCCAGACCTGGCTCCAATTACCCGTCACCTACGGGCCATGTTTGGCTCCCGATTACTCATTGCCGCCGTTAGCCATTTGCACGTTTTTGACCAGTTAAGCAATGGGCCGCTTTCAATAGCCCAGTTAAGTGAGCGACTCCAGCTTCGTGAACGACCAGCTATGGTACTGTTCCCGGCATTGTGTGCCATGGATATGCTCCGTTGTCATGCGTCGGGGGAGTTAAGCATTACCGAACTTGGCCGCTACCTGCTACAGGATCAAACTCCAAACCTGACTGGTTATGTGGGTCTGGAAAAAGACGATCCGGGTGTCATCGAAATGGTTGACCGGCTCAAAAACGACGGGCCGCTGGATGCTCCTCAGGGTATTTCCTTCGTCAAGGAAGGAGAGGGTCCCTCACCAATGGACAATCAGGAATTGGCCCGTACACTCACTCTCGGCCTGGCCGGACGCGCCAGACGGCTGTCGCCTATTGTTGCCGCCAAGCTCTCCAGACGCGAAGGACATCTGCTGGACGTAGCCGGTGGAACAGGCTTTTATACCTATGAATGGCTGATGAATAACCCGTCCTCAACAGCCACGATACTCGACCGGCCAGCTGTTTTGTCGGTAGCCAGTGAGCTGCTGGACGAATTAACGGCAAGTGGCCGGTCAGGCGTGGAAACGCTCCGGGAGCGGGTAACGTTCTTACCCGGTGATATGCTTACGGATGAGCTTCCAAAGACCGACCTGTTGCTGGCAGCCAGCCTTTTCCATGATTGGCCAACGTCAACCTGCCAACTGCTGGCCAACCGTTTTGCATCCTCCCTTCGACCCGGTGGTGAGCTATGGGTTCACGACGCTTTCCTGAACGATACGCTGGATGGACCGCTTCCCGTTACGGACTACTCAGCCCAGCTGTTCTGGAATACCAAAGGTCGGGCCTACAGCCGGGCCGAATACCGGCGCTGGTTTACAGAAGCAGGTCTGGAACCAACCGCCGAGAACATTGCGACCCAGATGGATTATGGGTTGATCCGGGCACATAAACCCGATTGATCAGCAGACGGCAATAGTGACCGCAAAACGAACCTGAGATCGCAAAAAGAAGTTAATCCATCGTAGTTCTATTTTCTACAGCTACGGCTAGCGACTTAATCGCTTAAATGAATCAAAAAGATGGAAGTAGAAATCTGGAGTGATGTTATGTGCCCGTTTTGTTATATCGGCAAACGAAAATTCGAGCGTGCACTGAGTGAATTTCCTCATAAAGATCAGGTAAACATTGTCTGGAAGAGTTTCCAGCTTAATCCTGCCATGAAAACTGATCCCGACAAGACTATAAACGAATATTTATCGGAGGCAAAAGGCTGGAGTCTCGAGCAGGCCAGGCAGATGAATGACCGTGTAACGGCAATGGCCAGCGAAGTAGGCTTATCCTACGACTTCGATAAAGCGGTTGTGGCCAATTCGTTTGATGCTCACCGCCTGATTCAATTGGCCAAAGCGAATGGTCTGGGCGATGCCGCCGAAGAGCGATTATTTCGCGCCTATTTCACCGAAGGTCGTAACACCGCCGATCATGACACGTTGCTCGAACTGGGCACTGATATTGGTCTGGATACTGCTGCTGTGGAGCAGTTGCTTCAAAGCGACCAGTATGCAGAAGCGGTTCAACACGATATTTATGAAGCTCAGCAAGTTGGCGCCCGCGGTGTGCCGTTTTTTGTGCTTAATCGTCGATATGCTGTTTCTGGAGCCCAACAACCCGAAACCTTTCTGGGTGCACTCAACACGGCGTGGGCAGAAACTGAACAGGAGGCATCCAGCGTAAAACGCTAACCTATTTGCTAACCTGAAATATGAAGGCCACTTCGATTGAATGACGCTCAATCGAAGTGGCCTTTGTCTGTAATAGTATTTTACAGGAAGCTAGCTCACACAAGCTCAGGAATGTAATTTTCCTGAATCTCATCCAGAATTGCCCCAAGTTCTGCGTATGAATCGGTGGTTACCAGTCGGGACCGGTAGGGTTTAAAATCGGGCAACCCTTTGAAATAATTCGCATAATGACGGCGCATCTCAAAGAGCCCTACGATTTCACCTTTCCAGCGAATCGAGAAATCTAAATGCTGGCGACAAACGGCCACCCGATCGGCCACTGTCGGAGCAGGTCGGTGCTCGCCAGTTCGGGCAAAATGCTTGATTTCGTCAAAAATCCATGGATGGCCAATGCTGGCACGTCCGATCATGACACCATCTACGCCATACCGATTTTTATACTCCAGCGCCTTCTCCGGTGAATCGATATCACCATTTCCGAAAATCGGAATCTGAATGCGCGGGTTGTCTTTGATACGACCAATGAGCGTCCAGTCGGCATTGCCTTTGTACATCTGAACCCGTGTCCGGCCATGAATGGTCAGCGCTTTGATACCAATGTCCTGCAAGCGTTCGGCAACTTCGCCAACATTTTTAGTATTATCGTCCCAGCCAAGCCGGGTTTTAACGGTCACCGGAAGATGAGTGGCTTTAACGACCGCTTCGGTCATGCGCACCATTTTCGGAATATCCTGCAACAGGGCAGCACCAGCGCCCCGACAGGCTACATTTTTTACGGGGCAACCGTAGTTGATATCAATCAGATCGGGGTTGGCACGGGTTGCAATTTCGGCACAGGCCCCCATCGTCTCAATGTCGGAACCAAACAGTTGAATACCAATCGGTCGTTCGTACTCAAAGATATCGAGCTTCTGCACGCTTTTGGCGGCATCACGAATCAATCCCTCCGACGAGATAAATTCGGTATACATCAGATCGGCACCGTTGGCTTTACAGACCGCCCGAAACGGCGGATCACTGACATCCTCCATGGGAGCCAGCAGCAGCGGGAAGTCAGGTAATTGTATGTTGCCAATGTGTATCACGCAGGCAATAAGTTATGATTTATGATGTACAAATTACGATTTACAGCCCCGTTTGGTTCCTTTTCAATTGACAGTTCTTCAGCAGCTGAGTCAAGTTGGCTTTTTATAAACCACCTACTCTTACGATGAACTAGTTGGGGGAAACAATGATAAGGTAATCGTAAAATAGCCATCATCGTCCTGAATAATGGGTTCTGCATGACCCAGGAGCCGATATTTAGCGGCAATATTGGTTAAGCCGATCTGATTCGAGGCCATACGATTGTTCTTCCGTTGGAGATTATTCCGCACAATGAGCCAACCTCCACTCGCGGTTTTCGTTGATCGACCCGCCTGACGGACTGGCTTATTGCTGCCCAAATCGTCGGCGGTTGGTATCGTCGTAATTTCCAGCAACAAGGGCTTGCTGGCGGCAACAATATTATGTTTCACCGCATTTTCAACCAGCATTTGTAAGGTTAATGGTGGCAATCTATGCGTCAGAAATTCAGGTGAAACAGCCATTTTCAGGTCAATTCCAGCCCGGTAGCGGGTTTTGAGCAAGTGATAATACGACTCGATGAATTTCAGTTCCGTTTCGAGTGTGGTCAGTTCACTGGCGCCATCCAGACTACCTGTTTTATTGGTTTGTAACAGATACCGATACACATTCGCCATTTCATACAGAAACTCATCCGCCTGCTCGGGCTCATCGGCAATTAACGACGACAGTGAATTCAGACTATTGAATAAAAAATGCGGATTAACCTGATGCTTCAGGCTTTCGTACTGGCTTTGCAAGGTAACTTCTTTCAGTTTTTCCTGTTCCAGAGCACTTTCCCGCCATTTAGTCAGGGAATAAACCGTTTCGTCAATACCGACAGATACGATATTCACTAAAGCGTTGTAAAACAGAATCTTCACAGTCAGATTGGGATTATGCTGATACCCAAACAGATGAAAGTGATCATAGATAAAGATACCACCGAGAATGTATGCAGGCGTTACGATTCCGAATACAAGTAGCATCCGCCATACCCGAAGCCAAATCTGATTCAGGTCGGGGTATCGGCGAATCACTCGCTGGGTCAGAAAATTTAGCGTTAAAATACAGCAGCCCGATAAGCTAAAGTTCAGCAACGTTCCGAGCAGAAACGTTCTGGTATCCGTGATGTAGGCCGGGCCAATAATCCAATACGTCAGGAGTGGAATAAAAAACAAAGGCATCAGCAAAACATGCCATTGCAGCGCTGGTCGTTTGGGCAACATGGTTTCTGATTCAGAAACCGACAACGGTATAAAACGATCAAATCCGTAGGTTGCCAGCGGTCCAGTTGCCAGCCAAAAACGAAGGTTTTTCCTAAACGATGCTAACATAATACGATTCCCTCTGCGCCAATGAACGTCAACTGGCCGCAAGTACGAATTGTTTCGATGGATATCCGATCAAATTCTGCTTTAGCTGTTATATCGGCATGCCAGCCTGCCAAAACGGTCTGTCTAATTGAAAAACGTTTCTTCTCTGCCAGTTGCAACAATGCTTTATATATGCCCAAGATCTATCAATGGCACGGTAACGATAAACCACTCGTTCTCCTGTTGAATTACTAATTTGTCGTCGCTCAGCAGATCGTATCGCACCGTCAGGTTGGCTAAACCGGCGCGGGTCGTTTCAATTTTGTTTATTTTCTGCTGAAGAACGTTTTTAACCTCCAAACGTCCGTCGGGAAGCGTATTGATGCGTATCGTCAGTGGATTCGAAACCGACATGACATTATGTTTTATGGCGTTATCGATCAGCGTCTGAATGGTTAACGGCGGCAGACTACGCAGCCGATACTCGTCAGCTACGTGAAACGTAATGTTCAGACTATCACCATAGCGTGTTTTTAACAGATTGGCGTATACCCTGGTATAATCCAGTTCGGTCTGTAAGGATGTCAGTTCATGCTTGCCCGCCTGTAGCAGATACCGATAAACTCGGGCCAGATCATCTACAAACCGCTCGGCTTTCGTGGTATCTTCGCCAATCAGTGCAGACAGCGAATTCAGGCTATTAAATAGAAAATGTGGGTTTAAATCTCCCTTCAACGCGTCAAACTGGTGTTGCAGCGCCATCCGCTTCAACCGATCGTTTTCGATCTGATTCGTCTCCCACTGAGAATAGGTAAAATAGACGCTGATTCCTGTGCACAGAAAAACGTCGACAATGTAACTTACGATCCAGATCGGCAGTACCGTATCCCAGGAAAACGAGACGTTCAGTACAGGTATCAGGCTATAGAACCAGACGTAGATAACCGCCAGGCCAGTTGTTATACCCGCAGCCAGCAGCAACATGGTCAGTGTTCGGGAGGCCGCCTGGCGTACATGAGGAAACCGGCCTATTACCGTACGCACCACGAGTCTCAGTGCGCCAACCAAGAGCCAGTAAAACCCGGCCGACGATACGGTACCAATAAAAAACGCCGACAAATTCCGAAAATAGGGAAGCCCAATCAGGTAATAATTTCCAAGGAGCAGGAAAACGGGCATACCCAACAGGTAATACCGGCGTTCGGGAGTGTGGCGGCTAAAGGGCTGAATAAGGTAAGGTTTAATCAGAGGAAGAAAACCCATGTAGTTAGATCTCTGAATCAACCGGCAATTTACTAAATCATGTGTCTCTTCCCTATCCCGGAACAGGCTTTTCACCTTCAATTGCCCCGCGCAGAATGGCTGGCACCATTCAACCGGGGAAACCGATCTGGCCCAACGTTTTTTAAAACGAATTATCAACACGAGACGGGTTGTACCATCAGGGTTTGTTTTTTGTCGTAACTTGCGGCTTATACGCCTGACAGGCTAGCTTATCTGCCATGTTTTATTATCCAATTCGTCAGTGCCTTTCTAGCAGAAGATAGGTTGCTATTGAATAAATTTACCGGAAATATGCAACCAATCTATATGTCGAACCGCACTTTATCGCGGCCACCAACACTCGGTGGGCTGATTATGCTGGTCGGTTTTGTGCTGATGGGTGGGGTTATCAGTACGCTGTTGTTGTTCGGTCTGTTGATGCTCACCAAAGGAATGGGTCCTTCAGAAGCCCAGGCCTACCTGACCGAGCTGGCGGCTAATCCGGTTGCCGCCCCCAACGGATGGTACGAACTGATGGTGTTGCAGGCCATTAACCACCTCGGCACCTTTCTATTACCGTCGCTTTTATACTGGTATTCTATTGAGCGTCGAACCTGGGATCAGTTTAACCCCCGACCCATTTCGGCAGTTGCCGGGCTGAGTTTGATCGCGCTGATTGTGGTTGCATTCATGCCTTTCGACAGCCTCATTATTGAATGGAATCAGGGGATACATCTTCCTCAAACACTGTCTCCGCTGGAACAGTGGGTTCGCGATAAAGAAAAGGAACTTGAGGGAGTTACAAAGTACCTCACCACGTTTAAAACAATACCGCAATTGCTGGTGGCCTTTCTGGTGATTGCCATTATTCCGGCTATTGGTGAAGAGACCCTGTTTCGGGGTATTCTACAACGGAATTTAACCCACTGGAGCGGCAATGTTCACCTTGGTGTCTGGGTGGCGGCTGCCCTGTTCAGTGCCATTCACGTGCAGTTCCTGGGCTTTTTCCCCCGTATGCTGTTGGGAGCTTTATTTGGTTACCTCTACGTGTGGTCAGGGAATTTGTGGGTACCGATTCTGGCTCACTTTGTCAATAATGGGTTTACGGTACTGATGGTATTCCTGTACCAGCGAAAACTGGTATCGATGGATATTGAAAGTAACGAATCAGTGCCGCTGCTGGGCGCTTTGATTTCGGGTGTTGTTACCGTTGGCTTATTATTTTACTTCAGGCAGGCAAATGGTGATAAGGCAACGGGGTAATTATGCATTTCCCCATGCCAGCTACCTAATAATCTAAACAATGACAGAAAACTGGGAGTCTATTTATACTACACCCCTGCCCCACCGGGCTGAACTGGCAAAAGCGTTGTTGAGTGAACACGATATTCCGGCGGTTGTGGTCAACAAACAAAGCAGTAGTTATCCGTCAATCGGAGGGGGAAAAAGTGAAGTCCACGTATTGGCAAAGGACGCGGTTCTGGCCAAAGTAATTCTGGAGAATGAAGCAACGTTTAGCTAAAATGTCGAACCTACAACAGCGGGTTATTGCCGCTGTATTAGGGGTTCCTTTTATTATTTTCATGATTTGGTATGCCGACTGGACGTTCGCGCTACTCTTCTGCGTTATCAGTGCGCTCACACAGCGTGAGTTTTACCGCTTGTTAGGGCTCGACGGTTTTGAACCGTTAACGGCCTATGGAACGCTGGTTGGGTGTATGGTCTGTATATTGGCCTATTTCATTGAAACCGACCAGATTGGCACCGGCAACTACTTTCTGATCTGCCCGGCCTCGTCCATGATCTTCCTGATCAAGCTGTATAAAAAGCGGGATATGAAGCCGTTTACGAACATCGGTTTCACGTTTCTGGGCATCATTTACGTAGCCATGCCTTTTGCCCTGCTCATTATCCTGGCTTTGCGTGGGGGTAGTTTTCACCCCATGATTATTACCGGATGTCTGTTACTGCTGTGGGCGAGCGACATTGGAGCCTACTTTGCCGGAACTCATTTTGGCCGTCGAAAACTGTTCGAACGGGTATCGCCCAAAAAATCATGGGAAGGAGCCCTTGGTGGTGCAGCTGCCGCAGCCTTGATTGCCCTCGGTCTGGCGATATATGCCGATGAGCTACGGCCCTGGCAATGGTATTGTGTCGGCGGTATTATCGTTGTAACAGGTACGTACGGCGACCTCGTCGAATCCTTATTTAAGCGGAGCATTGCCATCAAAGATTCAGGAAGTAGCATTCCGGGACATGGCGGCTTTCTCGACCGCTTCGATGGGCTTTTGCTGGCGGCTCCATTTATTATCACGTTCCTTAAATTATTTGCCTGATTTATAGCCACGATTGGCAAGCTATAAAACATCATCGATTGTTTCGAGCAGGTGTTTATCCTGCTTGGATGACTGTCTGCGTTTAACATACGCATGCATTCCTAACCAAGTTACGCCTACAACCGCATAGACCAGTAATCCCACCGCTGGCCAGATCAAGCCATTAGCCACGTCTGTTTCGGAAGGCATCAACAGGCTTAATATCGACAACCCCAGGCCACCGCCCAGAAAGTAGGCCGTTGTCCCAACGCTTGAGGCTAGCCCCTGATGCTCAACCGCTATATCAGCAATGACCAGCAATGTCAGGCTGGTGAAGCATATGGCCATACCGAAGCCCGAGATACAGGCAACGGAAATCAAAAGGAGCCATAGTGGGTAGCCTAGCTGCAACGATCCGATCAAAGCAACCGCGCCAACCGTCATCATGCTCATACCCAATATACCCATCTGGAATACCGCCATCCGGCGGAGCAAAGCAGGAATCAGCAATTTGCCCACCACTGCCGAGAGAAGGCTAAAGGGAAATAACAAAATGCCCGCTCGAGCCGCACTATACCCCATGTATTGCTGTAGCGTAATGGATTGCACGAATAAGAAGCCCGTAAAAAAAGCCCCCAGCAAAAACGTTACCCCAAGGCCGGTCAGGGTATTGGGTGCCTGTAGTAAGGATACATCAATGAGCGGGTCCGTTTGCTGAACGGTCCGAAATCGTAACCACCTGATACTTAATACGATCAACCCGATCAACACAAATTGATGCCATAATGGCGATGCCGGCTGGCCGATTGTGTGAACTCCATACGTGATCAGCAACAGCGTAAAAGCCAGCAGTGCCCCCGACAGCAGATCAGGTGTCCGGCGGGTTCGATGAACCGGATCGGCCGGAATATAGTGAATCGCCAACCCGCCAATGAGCAAAAGCACCGGTACGTTGATAAAGAAGACCCACTGCCAGCCTGCGTAAGTAGCAATGATCCCCCCTAGCGACAAACCACTGCCGGAACCAATGGCAGCAAACGAACTGAATAAAGCGATTGCCTTACTTCGCGCTGTAAGCTCGGTGAATGTATTGGTAATCAGGGAAAGTGCCGAGGGCATGACCAGTGCGGCTGCGAGTCCCTGCAAGGCTCGAAATCCGGCTAACTGACCAAAAGAGGCCGAAAACCCGGCCCCTATCGATGCCAGGAAAAATAGCGCAATACCCACTAAAAATACCCGCTTTCGGCCTGATACGTCAGAGAGTTTACCACCAATGATCAGGAAACTCCCATATAAGAGGACATAAAGGGTCTGTAGCCATTGAACTGTGCCCGTATTCACACTAAACTGCTTCTGTATGAGCGGAATAGACAGATTGAGAATTGCGATGTCCAGCGCTTCGACAAAGACGCCGGTACAGGCAATCAATAGAATAATTGTATTGCGGGAAATGGTCATGTTCATACTATTTGTCCTGCACAAAATTATAATAGTAGAATATATACAGAAAATAATATGGCTATTTTAGAACAAATAAACTATATATTGGCACTTCCTAGAACAACTAATTAACTCCATGAGCAAATGGATGATTCAACAGAACAACACACAACTCCTCCTCTCCCACTCGATCAAAAGGATATCGAGATCTTACGGTTGCTTCAGGCAAATGCCAAGCTCACGGTTCGGGACATTGCGACTCAAATTCACCTGAGCCCTACGCCCACCCACGAACGGATCAAACGACTGGAGAAGCATGGCGTCATCAAACAATATGCAGCCCTGCTCGATCACCGGCAAGTCAATAAAGGCATTATGGTCCTCTGTCATATCACGCTAAAAGACCACGACCGGCAAACGGCAAGTGCCTTCATTGCGGCCATTCAACAATTCGATCAGGTCATTGAATGTTATAATATATCGGGCGAGTTTGATTTCATGCTCAAGATTGTTGCCAGCAGCATGGAGAGATATCATTATTTTATGGTCAATCACCTCAACGAGATTAAAGGCATCGGGCAAACGAAAAGTAGTTTTGTTATGGATATTGTCAAGCAAACCCACGAGCTGATCTAGCGTAATGAACTCCGGAATTACTCAAGCAGACAAGCGGTAGCAGACGTTTGCAACGCTACCAGTTAAAATAGAGCGTAAGGAGACTATCTCTAAAGCAATACCCTTACCTTTACATAAATTCGGCCAAAAACAGCAGAATGGTTTATTTTCTCTGGCTGAAACCAGAACAAACAAGTAGTTTAAGGCTTAACTTTTCTTAAATTATTTGCCTGAATACCGGCAATTAATAAATCATTCGTTATTTTGTATAGTTTACGTTAAAACGACTCTGGATGTTGGCGACCAGCAACTGGTTTGGGAAGAAACTCTTCGTTAACCAACCATAATCCAGCGTTTCTTTAAAGCATGAGGCAATCGCTAAAACATATACTTCTAGGATTAAGCCTGCTCCTGATGTCGGGCCTATTCACAACAACATTCGCGCAGGGGCAGGATCGGCAGGTAACGTTTACCGGTTTCCTGACTGGCGGCAAAAACAATGAGCCGCTCCCCGGAGCTTATATCTACATTCCGAAAGCCGGTCGTGGCGTGTTGTCCGCTCCGAACGGTTATTTTGCCTTGCCCGTATTTCCTGGCGATAGTATTATTTTTAGCTATGTTGGCTTTAAAGTACAATATCATATCATTCCTACGCGACTTACCGATCTAACCTATTCGGCGGTTGTTGCCCTTCAGGAAGATGTTAAAACTCTGGCGGAGGTGAAAGTATACCCCTACGCTACCGAAGAATTGTTTAAAGAGGCATTCGTTAATCTGAAGCTACCCGACGAAAAAGAACGGGAAAATCTGGCAAAAAATACCAGTCCCGAAGCAATTATGCGGCAGGCGGCTACCATGCCAATGGGTGCATTGGCCAATCACCAGAACTTTGTCAATCAACAGTTCTTTGGGCGAGAATCGGTCATTGGCCGAAGTCAGACACCGACCTTCTCGTTCACGAACCCCTTTGCCTGGGCTAACTTCATTCGATCCGTTAAACGAGGAGACCTAAAGAATAAGGAATGGCGCAGTGAGTTGAATAAAGCTCCCCGCGAAAACGTGTCCCGAAAAGATCTTTTGCAACAGAATTAAATAGTGTATAACCTGAATTAAACGCTCGGCCTGCTACAGGTCGGGCGTTTTTTTTATACGATTTGGTATCCGTATTGGCCTCAAGGTAAGTGTTAATAAAAACTTCACACCAGTCAGGCTTCGATCGTCTTACCTTTATGGGTTAGATTAATCCATATCGGATGTCGTCCTCTCACCTCTCATACACCTGTGCCTCAGCGGATACGCCCGTTTATTATCGGTGTAGTTACCTCAGGCACCTATTCCTGATGGTTGTTTTTGCGGGTTGGCAGCTATCCGTCACCGCACAAAGCCTGACTGTTGCCGAACAGCTATCCCGCCAATATCCCGATTCGGCCTACCGATTTATCAGGGTTTTGTTGAATCAGGCAGTGGCTCAGAATGACAGACGTACCGAAGGTGATTGTCTGCAACAGATCGGCCTGCTTTTTTATCATCAGGGAAGCTATGCCCAGGCGATTGACTACCTGCTTCAGGCGCAAAAAATCTTTCGTAGCGTAAGCGATGGCAATCGGCTGGCCCGTAACCGGAATGAACTTGGAACGGTCTACTATTATAATGAACAAAGTGACCTGGCGCTAAAGCAGTTCACCGAAGCGCTAACGTATTATAGCCAGAGTCAGAATGCGCAGGGATTGGCCCGCACCTATGCAAACATTGGTCATTTTTACGAAAAACGACTGGATCTAAATCAGGCATATCGATACCAAAAATTAGCTCTTTCTAACGCTGGACGAACAAACGATCGGGCTGGTCTCTCTACTATTTACGAAAATCTGGGGAGCATTTTCGAGGATAGAGAGCAGTATGACTCCGCCCAATATTATTACCAGAATGCGCTGTCGCTCAGTCAACAGACTCATGATGAGATTGGTCAGATCGAGATTATTAATAACCTCGGCGATATTTTCCGGAAGACCGGGCGCTTCCAGCGTGGCCTTGAACGATCGCGTGAGGCCATGCAGCTGGCTCAGCAAAAAAAGGAACGCTACCAATTGAGTAGTGCCTATCGGGACATTGCCAAAACCTTCCGGTTAATGAACCAGCCAGATAGCGCCTATACCTATCTGGAACGAAGCCGCGATCTGGTCGATGAGATTTATGCCGTTGAAAACAACCGCCAGATTGCCCTGCTCCAAACGCTCTACGATGTTGAACGGAAAGACAGTGAAATCAGCCAGTTAAACGCTCAGAAGCGGGTCGATTTTGTTGCGATTACCGCAACGGTCATTGTCCTGTTGCTTATTGGCGTTCTGGCTGCCGTAATAATCAGTCGGCAACGGCTGAAGATTCGCAATGAACAAGCCCTGAATCAGCAAAATCAGGAGATTTTCAGGACACAAAACGAGCTTATGCAGGTTGCCCTGAAGAATAAACAACTGGAAGAAGAAAACCTGAAAAGCCAGCTGGAGCTAAAAAGTAAAGAGTTAACGACCCATACTTTACAGATCATCCAGAAAAATCAGGTGCTGGAAGAATTAAAAGATGACCTCACTAAAGTGCTGAAAGATGATAAACGGGATCAGAAAAAACTGCTCAAGCAACTGGTTCAGAAAATAACGCTGAACTTCAGTCAGGATAAATACTGGGCTGATTTCAGGGCTATTTTCGAGCAGGTGCACCCTCATTTCTTCCGGGATCTAACGCAGCAATTCCCTGACTTGACATCAACGGACATGCGCCTGATTGCGCTGTTAAAAATGAATATCAGTTCAGCCGATGTAGCTACGTTACTTGGTATATCGACCGATAGTCTGCGTGTGGCCCGTTACCGACTACGCAAAAAGCTTGGTTTACTGGAAGGCGAATCGCTCTCTGCGTTCATTCAACGATTTTCCCGCGGCTCTTCAGGAACTCCTTTGAATCCCCAAATACCACTCGCGGCATCAGTTTCTGCGGTTACGTTTTCTCCTGTTACGCCTGTTTCAGCCGTTGAGTCAGTTTCTGCCGTGGGGTCAGTTTTGAGAAACTGACCCCACGGCAGAAACTGACCCGTTTCACAATCCTGCATTTCCTTTTCCCCAATCCTTCACATTCAGGAAACAGTTTCATAACAATAACATAATGGCTGTTTTGCTACGCCAAACAGCATTGATATACAACACATTAACCCTATCCTGTTAACGTTGTTGCCTACCTGTTTACGCTCCGGATTGCCTTGTTGCCTTTTTGTTCACGGCTAAAATTTGTCCTATTCCTCCGACTTCATACACCTTTGTCCGGCCAATCGAAACAACCTCCTTTTGAGTCGGGAGTTGATCGGGCCGTCAATCTGACACTAGGCTCTACACTGCATGAAGCTACTACTACTGAACATACTTTTTGTCTTTGGTTGCCTGCCGGTCTCGGCGGGTGTCATCAAAGGACGAGCCACGGACGCGGTCACCGGGCAGCCCGTTATTGGTGCAACACTACTTCTGGAAAATACAAAACTGTATGGCATATCGGGATTAGACGGCTCTTACTCGATTAAGAATGTTCCCGCCGGAACCTATAAAATTCGGGTCAGCTACGTTTCGTATCGGACTAAAACACTTGACATTAGTATCACTGGTGCAGACCAGATTATCACTCTGGATCTGCCATTAGAGACCGAAAACGACCGCCAGATTGCCGAAGTCACCGTGAAAGGGAAACGCGACGGTTCCAGTGACCGAACAGCCCGCGACCTCGAACGGAATGCCCTGCAGGTGACAAACATCGTGTCCGGCCGAACGATTGAACTCTCTCCCGATTTGACGGTAGCGAACGTCATTCAGCGCGTATCCGGAATTTCTATTGAGCGAAATAGCAACGGTGACGGTCAGTATGCCATCCTGCGCGGGATGGACAAGCGCTACAACTACACTCTTGTCAACGGTGTCAAGATCCCAAGCCCCGATAACCGGTATCGCTATGTGCCGCTCGATATTTTCCCATCTGAATTACTGGATCGTCTGGAGGTATATAAAGCGCTCACACCCAACATGGAAGGTGATGCCGTAGGTGGCGCAATCAACATGGTCATGAAAGATGCGCCCGACCGCCCGACCTTGCTGGCCAATCTCTCAACCGGCTATAGCGAACTATTTTTCGATCGCCCATTCACCAGCTTCGATACGAAAAACATCAATGTCAAATCGCCTTATGAGCAATTTGGTAACCAGTACAGCGCTAAATTTTCCGATTTCAATAAAGCGTCTACCACTTATACCAGCCATAACCCGCCCCCTAACCTGCTCGGCAGCTTTGCCATCGGTAACCGCTTCTTCAATCAGCGATTTGGGGTAATGCTCGCCGGAAGTTTGCAGAATACATTTCGGGGCAGCAATAGCCTGTTTTTCAATGGCGATGTGGTCGATACACTACGTGGCATTACGCTAACGAAACTAAGTGATCGGCAGTATTCGGAACGTCAAACTCGCTACGGGCTTCATGCCAAAATGGACTACCGGATCAACGAGAATAATAAAATCCAGTGGTTTAATGCCCTGATCAGTCTAACCAATCAGCAGATTCGCGAAACAAAATCAACAGAACTGGGGATTGGTGGTTTCGATCCGGTGCTGGGGAATGCGACATTAGGTTATGAAACCCGCTCCCGGCTGACGAAACAAAAGATTTATAACAGCACCCTTCAGGGCACACATCAACTAACCTCGAATCTGGCCGTAAACTGGTCGGCGGTGTATTCGCTGGCCAATAATACGGTTCCCGATCAAACCTATGTGCCACTGCTGGGTATTCGCAAAAATTTCGTCGAACAGCGGACAACGGTTCAGGATGGTCAACGCCGGTGGGAACACAATTCCGATACGGATCTGGCTGGTTATCTGAACTTGACGCTTAAAACAACACTCGCTGGCATAGCCGTTGACTGGATGGCTGGCGGTTTATACCGCGACAAGCAGCGCACAAATTTTTACAACAATTACACCCTTCGCCCTGCCAATCCATTTGCGCAGTATGGGGTCGATTTTACAGACTATAGCCAGATTGTCTGGACGATACAAAATCCGCTGGGTTCAGTTGCATCGGCGCTCAATTACGACGCAACGGAAAAAACCTCATCGGGCTATCTGCAATTCCGGACCACCGATCAGCCACTTGAAGTAATAGGGGGCGTTCGGGTCGAGCATACAGACCAGGGATACGCCATGAAGTTCCCGATTGGTGAAGAGAATCCAACCGGAAGTCAGATTTATACGGATGTGCTGCCCAGTCTGCATTTCCGCTATCACCCAACGGAGCGCACCAACTGGCGGCTGTCGTATTTCCGGTCATTGAATCGCCCTGGCTTTTTCGAGATTGTACCGTATCGCATTGTGAACGAAGAATATCAGGAACGTGGCAATCCGAATTTAAAACGGGCCCTGGCCGATAATGTCGATCTGCGGTATGAATTTTTCCCGCGACCGCTCGAACAGTTCATGGTTGGATTATTCTACAAACACATTCAGGACCCGATTGAATATACGCTTCAGAAAGATGCGATTCGTGGGCAGGATTTATACTACGGACCGGGCAACTTCGGTAACGCGACCAATTTCGGACTTGAGCTCGATGCCATCAAGTACTTTCAGCACTGGGGCGTAAAAGCCAATTACACCTACACCAACTCCAGCATTACCACGCCCAAGTCGAAACGTATTCGCAATGCTCAGGGCGATTTACAAACCATCACGGTTAATCAGACGCGTTCCTTATACGGACAGTCAGCGCACGTAGCGAACCTGTCGCTGCTCTACAAAGATTCCGAACATGGCTGGGATGGCCAGCTGGCGGCCAGCTATACCGGTGGCCGAATCAATACCGTCTCGCAATTTGTCGATAACGACCTGTATCAGAAGGGTTTTATTCAGATGGACGCATCGGCCGAAAAGCGGTTAGGCAATGGTTTCCTGCTGTTTGCCAAGGCAAATAACCTGCTGAATACACCAACTGAAATTTTCATAAAAAACGCCAGCAGCAAAAACTCAGACGTACCCGATCAGGATATTTCGGGCAAAACACTGATACGTCGCGACTTCTTTCAACGCTCTTATTTTCTGGGTATCCGGTACAAATTATAATCCATTGTCGATTCTCCAGAATCGGCCGAGTGCTACCTGTTTTCGAAGCCACCTCTGGAGAGTTGGTGCTACACAATTCATAACCAATAAATTACGATGAAACAATTAATTATTCTAGCCGCCCTGTCGGCTGCTGTGCTGGTAGGTTGCTCAAAGAGCGACGACAACAGCAATCCAAACGTAAACCCAACACCCGTTGTCAAAGAAGCGGTATCGGGCGATGTGTCAGGCACATGGACGAAAGGAAACACCTACAAAATCACCGGCCACTTGCAGATTCCTGCCAGTCAATCGCTGGTTATTGAAGAAGGGGTAAACGTAATTTTCAGCGATTCGACGGTAAAACCCGAAGTTATTGTTCGGGGCAATCTGTATGTAATGGGTACTTCGGCGAATCCGGTAAAATTCACAGTGCCCGACGCCTGGAAAACGACGGCCAACCAGTGGGGTAACCTGTGGGGTGGTATTATTGCCGCACCAACCTGCGCCGAAATGCTGATCGATAACGCCATTCTGGAATATGGTGGAGCGGTAACAACGGAGAGTTCGCCTTCCGTAAAAGCTGGCTTATACAAAGCCGAAGCTGGCAATCACGTACCTGCCATTAACTACTCGAATGTGAATGGTAAGCTGGTGATCGTTAACAGTCGGTTGAATAATCAGAATGAAGACGGTTTTTACATCGAGGGGGGTAAGGTTATCGTTGCCAACAATAAAATTTACACGCAGGGCGTATCGGGTGGCGACGCCATCAACATGAAATCGGGTGTACAGGCCGACGTAGCGTTCAATCTGGTGTATAGCCCAAACACCAATGCGCTGAAACTCTCGAACACCGGCGACCGCACCCCACAGGCTTATATAGTTGCTTATAACAACACGCTTCTAAATGCTGGCTGGCGTCGTCCAACCATCAAAGGAGGTTCTATCTGGGTAGAAGTGGCGGTTCGTGCTGAGCTTTACAACAACCTGCTGGTCAATGATCGGTTTGGCGTGAAACGCGATCCTAAAAATCCGGAAGACAATCGCACCAAAGTAAGCAACAATCTATATTATGGAGCTACCCAGGATGGCGTTACAGGCTTCCAGCCATCAACGGAAATCCTGGCCGGAACCAACGACATTCTCAGCAAAACCATTGGCGACAATGATCCAAAGTTTGTGAATTATCCGCTCACGACCGATCCAAAAAACGCAATTTTCAACACCGCGTGGGATTTCCGTCTGCAAGCAGGGTCGCCGGCCATTGGTAAAGGGACAACAAGTTTTACCCGGCTTTATGCTGACGGTATTTCGTTTGCAAACGGGACTGTTTACAAATCGCCCGCTCCCTCAACAACCATCGGTGCTTTCGGTACAAACTAATTTACCTGTCGTGTGGGTGTAAGCCCACACGACAAAACCCTGTTTTCATTCGCTTACCGATGAACAAGCCAGCTTATCCCATACTACGCCTGCCCTTCCCCCTTTATTTCATCCTGACCGGATTCTTACTAGTATCAGCCTGCCAGCAACCCTCGGCCCAGACAACAACACCGGAAGGAGCTCAGTCGGCAGTTATTCAACCCGTTTATATTACCGATACGGTACGACACGATACAGACGATCCGGCTATCTGGATCAACCCGGCCGATCCAACAAAAAGTCTGGTTATCGGCACAGATAAGGACCAGGATGGTGGCCTGTATGTATTTGATTTAAAAGGCAAAATTGTCCGTGAAGTTCATGACCTCAAACGGCCTGATAATGTCGATGTTGCCTACGGACTTATGCTGGGTGGCAAACCCACTGACATTGCCGTTACAACCGAACGTTTCACCCACAAGCTTCGCATTTTCGCGCTACCCGATATGAAGCCCGTCGATAAAGGCGGTCTTGAGATGTTCGTTGGTGATACCAGCAGCGGTTTCCGTGACCTGATGGGTATTGCGCTTTACAAAACTCCGGCAGGAATTCTCTATGCAATGGTTGGACGTAAAACGGGACCAACCGATGGATCATACATTGGCCAATATCGGCTCGAAGACGATGGTACTGGCCAGATTCGGGCTACACTGGTCAGGAAATTTGGGTCTTATAGCGGCAAAAAGGAAATTGAATCCATCGCGGTGGACAATGAACTTGGCTTTGTGTACTATTCTGATGAGGGTGTTGGCGTTCGGAAATACTATGCCGACCCAGCAAAAGGAAATCAGGAACTAGCGCTGTTCGCCAAAACAGGCTTTGCGGAAGATCACGAAGGTATATCTATCTACAAAACAGGCCCCAAAACGGGTTTCATTCTCGTGTCCGACCAGGGCGCCAATCAGTTTCATATCTTCAAACGCGAAGGCGAATCAACGAATCCAAATGATCACAAACTCGTTAAGATTGTGAAAGTTGCTGCCCAGGTCAGCGATGGTTCTGACGTAACGAATGTCGCTCTTGGCAAACAGTTTCCGCACGGGCTATTTGTGGTCATGTCCGACGATAAAACATTCCACTATTACCGCTGCGAAGACATTATTGGCAATGACTAAAGAATGAGTCTACAAGATTCATTCTTTAGTCATTTTGACGATTCCCACCTTTTCAGGGTTAATTCTGTCCCGTCAAAAACGGCATACGTTTTGGCAGAGACCCACTCACCCAGATTCATGTAACGGCTCGTGGGTGATACGGCCAGATCGAGTGGTAAATGGCGGTGGCCAAAAATATAAAAATCGTGATGATCGCGGGCTTCAACCTCACGGCAATACTGCATAAGCCATTCGCGGTCATCACCCAGAAAATGCTCCTCCCCTTTCTCCTGGTTACTGATCCGGCTCCGGCGCGACCACGCATGAGCCATTCCGATGCCCATATCGGGATGTAAGTATCGAAACAGGCGCATGGCCAGTTTGCTCTCAAAAACCCGCTTCAGTTTTTTGTAGGTATAGTCGCCGGGGCCAAGGCCATCGCCATGGCCGATGTAGAAACGCTTGTCGCCAATAACATAAGCCCTTGGGTCACGGTAAACGGGAATTCCCATTTCCTGCGTGAAATAATCATCCATCCACATGTCGTGGTTGCCCGTAAATAGAACGATGCGTGTGCCCGCATCGGTTAGTTCGGCCAGCTTTCCCTGCAGGCGGATAAAGCCTTTCGGAATACTATGCTTGTATTCGAACCAGAAATCGAACACATCACCAACCAGAAATATCACCTCGGCATCGGGGCGGATGGCATCGAGCCAGGCCACAATAGCGCGTTCGCGCGTGCGGCTCTGTTCGGGCGTAGGTGTACCCAGATGAAAATCGGAAGCAAAATAGGCCTTACGGTCAGGAGCAAGCGGAATGGTTTCGATAGCGGACATTGGTGCGTTAATTCGATCACAAAACTACGGAATGAATGCCGTTCACTCACTCATTCGTTACCGTTCACTCAGTGAACTCCGACAGATGTCCTGAAAATAGACATCTTTGTTCAGCTTACACGTTGATCATCCCGCTTATGAAAACCTTCTGCTTTCTCATCATAACAGGCTTATTTACAGCTCAGTTTTCCTTTGCACAGGTACGCGTCAACGATCCTGGTCGCGTGGTTGAGCGCAACGTCGAATATCGGGCGAATAGTAAAATCGATCAGGGAATCAATAAAGGGCTCGACAAAGTCGAAGAAGGTGTGATGGGTATCTTCAAGAAAAAAGATAAATCCAAGCAGACCAAAACTACCCCGGATAATGCCCCTGCAACTGAATCAGCGAACACGAATCCAGATAATAACAAAACGGATAATGCCCCCTCCAGTCAGGCAGGGAGTAGCAGCAACCCGTCGGCAACCAACACCAATGCTACCGGAACAGTAACGAAGGAACCAGCAACGTTAAAATCATACAGCAAGTTTGATTTTGTGCCGGGCGACAAAGTTATTGCTGTGGAAGACTTTATGCAGGACGCCATCGGTGATTTCCCGGCCAAATGGAATTCAAGCGGCTCCGGCGAAGTCGTTACGATCGATGGCAAAACAGGCCACTGGCTAATGTTATCAAAAAAGGGAGAATATTTCCCCGAATACATTACGAATCTTCCCGAAAACGCCACCCTTCAGTTCGATCTGGCCACGAATCCGGAGTTTAATTTTTACTCGAGCGAATTGTTTGTCAACCTGGTAGCGCTGGAAAAACAGGCGAAGGATTTTATTACCTGGGGTCGGCATACGCAGGGGAAAGACGGAGTTCGGGTGGCATTACACCCCAGAAACGCCGGAAGCACGGGTGGTATAACGTTATTTGAAAATTTTATTGGGGGTGAACGGCTTTTACACAATGAAGCCACCATGCGCCAATTCAATGCCGCAGAAGGGCGTAATCTGGTAAGCGTTTCATTCTGGCGGCAAAAACAACGGCTACGGGTTTATGTGAATGAAGAGAAAATCTGGGATATTCCCCGCGCCTTTCAACCCGGTGTGCCCTACAACACGGTCGTATTTTCTACGGCCGATATGCATACCGAAAACGATCGCTATTATATCAGCAACCTACGGCTGGCTGTCGGTGCACCCGATACCCGCAATAAACTCATCACTGAAGGGAAGTTCGTGACCCACGGTATTCTATTCGATACAAATTCAGACAAAATCAAACCTGAATCGTATGGAGCCATGAAAGATATCGCCAATGTATTGACCGAAAATGCCGACGTCCGCGTCCGAATCATTGGTCATACCGATGCCGACGGCGACGATGCCAGCAACCTGACTCTGTCAAAGCGTCGGGCAGAAGCGGTAAAAGCGGCCCTCGCCAGCATGTTCGGTATTGGCAGTGAACGCCTGGAAACTGATGGCAAAGGCGAATCGCAGCCCGCCGGACCCAATACCACCGCAGAAGGTAAAGCGAATAACCGACGTGTAGAGTTTATTAAATTATGAGAAAAGCCAAAAACAGTTGGAAGGATAACATGGTATTTAAGAAAACGCTAATTTTGGCTTTTCTCAAATAACTCATGAAAATCAAATCGCTGATACTGGCCTTTCCTGTACTGTGTTTAGCTTGCAGTAGCCCATCTGATTCGTCTGATCCCGCTAGCAATGCGGATGCCACATCAATTCTGGCTAAGAGTGTCTCTGGCGTTCTAACGCTCACCAGCAACGCCATATACGATAATCCCGGTCATCTTTTGGGCGAAGAGTATGTCCGTCATACGTTTAATTTACCAGAAAACACCGAACTGGAAGAAGTCCACGAGCACGACGGTTCCGCATTTGAATGGGCAGGCAATAAAGTAATTGTCTCGTTCAACGGTGCAAAGCCGTATTCGTCAATCGATTTCGCCAGCTATGATTTCGATAAAAAGTATCAAAACAAGCCCAGCAAACCGGTTGCACCCGTAGCCGAAGCAGAGCCTAAAGAAGAAGCGCCTGAAACAGAAGGTACCGCTACAGAAACCACGTCTACCACTGCTACTACAGCCCCGGAACACGAGGCTCATCAATCGCACCCTTCGCCAGGGATCACCTCTGCTACGGCCTCGCATACTGAGCCGGTTGTCAGCAAAGGCTCATTCGAAGCGGTTCCAGGTGTAGGTGACAAAGCGGTTTGGAATCCAACAACCGGCGAATTGCACGTTCTGTATGTTAATCATATCATTAACGTGACTGTCGAAACAAAAGACAAGGCTGAAGTTCGTAAAGAACATGCTTTGAGCCTGGCCGAAGTTTTGATCGAAAAAATTGCCAATAACGAATATATAAAGCGGTTGTAAGCAGAACCGATCATGTCGAGACAAAAAAGGAGTCTGATTATTTTTATCAGGCTCCTTTTTTGTGCCCCGGATTATCAGGATTGGCTTTCGAAGCCTAACCTTTATAAGTCTCATTCCGTGCCAAAAAACAAGAAAAAAATCAGACAAGCTCGTTGAAACCCAGAAACATACGATTAACAAATCCGGTGATTTTTACGGTTAATTCAAACCCGGTAAAATGATTCGCTTAAAGTACTATATTCACCTTCTTTGACGAATATAATTCCCAAACCATTCCTCTTTCTACCCATGATCAACTCATTCCTTTATTTACTATTAGCCGTATTTGCCGGCGTAGTCATTCCGTTTCAAAGCGCGATAAACACTCAGTTGGGCAAAAGCCTGCAAAGCCCTTATTATTCTGCACTGACCGTTTTTATGGTAGCAGTAATCGGGCTGGCGGTTTATACATTCATTATGCGGCAAGAACTTCCGACTCTTCAACAGTTCACTAATGCGCCAAAATGGAGTTATCTGGGTGGTATATTAGGGGGAACCTATACATTGCTGGTCGTGATTTGCGCCCCCAGATTAGGAATTGGGAATGTAACAATCATGGTTTTGCTGGGTCAGGTATTGGCAGCAATGATAGTCGATCAGCTTGGGCTATTCAACACGCCCATTCATGCCATTAGCTGGCAACGGCTGGTGGGCGTGGTCCTGGTAGTTGCCGGGGCTTATATCGTGCGGAAATTTTAACTAAATCATTGTTCATAAAGAGTCATCGATCAACGATTTCCATCGCCCACGAAATAAGACCCTGCCTCCTTTCCAGCCAGAAAGTGTTAGCTGTATCCGTTTATTGATTTGCCCTGATAGATCCGACAAAAGTGAATGTGGTGTCGGTTTCTCAAAACCGACACAGCAAGGAGGGCTGGCCGTGGCGATTCTCCAAACCTCGTCGTTCATGGCGATTGCAGTTTTGAGAAACCGCGGAGGTCAGGTTGAAGAACCTGACCTCCGCTAATCAACCTGAACTCACACCAATACTCGCTAAACAGATCGTATTCAACTGCGTAATCTGGTGTATGTTCTTTGCTATGAATCAGCTACCTCATGAGACAAATTAGTCCAGTTTCAGGACATGAGTGACTGGTAAACGGCTAGATACTGTCTGGCGCTCTTTTCCCAGTTAAATCGTTTCGTATTTTCTATAATCGACTCGGCCATGGTTGAGGTTTCATAGGTTTTCATACCCTGCCTGTAGACTTCCTGGACGGAAATTTCGCTAAAGTCTGGAAAATAAAAAGCCGAATCTCCGCCTACTTCCGGCAACGAAGTAAGCCCGGACAGGAATACGGGCTTACCAAATTGCATGGCTTCTATTACCGGCAAACCGAATCCCTCGGCTAAAGAAGGATGTAAAAACGCTTTACAATGGCGTAAATACCAGATCTTTTCGGCTTCAGAAACCGTGCCTGGCAGCTGTAATCGATCACTAACGCCTAACTTCTGAGCGTAATTTCTCATAGAAACCACGTAGTCCGGGTCATCAGGATGGCCCAGAATAATCAGATCCAGGTCTGGATTGGATTGCAGTAACGGTAGCAGGACGTGGTAATTTTTCTTCTGATTCAGGTAGCCTAATCCCAACAGAAATTCCCGACCGGGTTTGTAGGTAGTTACATCATCATCCACCTGCGGCAGGGGATTAAGGCCGTTGTAGATGACATGAACTGGTTTACCAGCTGTAGTACAATGGGTCAACACGTCGTTCCGGGTAAACTCAGAAATACAAATGATTGCATCACTCTGATCAATTAATGACTGAGTGCGGGCGAGGCTTTTTTCCTGGTAGTTTGCGGGTTTGCCCTCGTGCAGGAAGTTTAAATCATGGATTGTCAACACAACCTTCACATGGGGAAATTTCCGTTTGTTGGGCACTATTCGGCCAGCCTGGAAAGGAGCATGCCACAGCTGACAATCCTTCAGAAAAGGCTGCATGAATTTATGCCACTTTCGTTCAATCAGGTGATGCGGTTCTTCGATAAGCCTTAGTTTCTTCCTGGGTGGCAGATACATCTGCATCAATCCCTGATTTTCCTCCGTAAGCAACGAATTGATGTGTTGTGTCAGGTTCTGGCAGTAGTGGTATAAGCCCGAGTGAGGAAACTTCATCAGGTCACAATCGAGAATAATACGTGGCATAGTGTTATGCATGGATTGAATTCGGGGCCTTAAAATCGCATTATGTGATTTTGTGCAACATTAATCCCTAGTAGTCAGTATTGTTTGTATAGAAGTTATTAATCACTCCAACCCTTACTCCTCATAAAGTCTCCTAGTACCCAACAAGGGTTCCTGTAAATGGTGAACCGTTGTAATAGAAGTGCCTTTTTTAATGGATGGTGTGTTTCAGGACTTCTATTTCAATTATCCAACTTTATAAAGCTAGAACGTTATGATCCGTATTGTGTTCGATTGTGAGCGTATGAAGTACGTTAACACTGGGCTGTATTATTACTGCCTCAATCTGGGAAAAGCAATTCAGCAAAACATAAGTCAGGAACAGCTATCGTTATTTATTCCAAAACAGGCCGTATCGACTTTCGACGCTTCGTTAACGTGCATCAATCAGCATTCGCTCCAGAAATTCTTCATGCCTTCGTTAAATGGATTCGATGTGTGGCATAGCACCTACCAGAATTCACACTATTTACCAGTGCGGAATAAAAAAATTAAAGTTCTGCTTACCATTCACGATCTAAATTTCCTGCATGAGGATAAGTCCGATCAGAAAAAAGAGCGATGCCTGGCTCATCTACAACGGAACATCGATCGATGTGATGCCATTGTCTGTATTTCTGAGTTTACCCAGAACGATGTGTTGACCCATTGTAATACGGATGGCAAACCAGTTCATGTCATCTACAACGGAACAAATGGATTACCCCGGCCTGCATTGGAGGAGAAATCATACCGGCCCGCAACGCCTTTTCTGTTTAATATTGGGGTAATTGCTCCTAAAAAAAACCAGCACCAGATTTTGCCGTTACTTCAGTATAACCCGAAGCTGGAACTTGTTTTGGCAGGTCGGCACGAGGATAAAGACTATGCCCGTTTTCTCCGGCAGCAAGCCTCCGAATTAAACGTAGAAGACCGAATGCACCTGGTAAATGAGATTACTGAAGGCGAGAAATCCTGGTATTATCATAATTGCCAGGCAGTAGTAATGCCCTCACTAGCCGAAGGTTTTGGCTTACCTGTTACTGAAGCAATGTCGATCGGCAAGCCCGTTTTTCTATCGAAGCACACTGCCTTGCCTGAGATTGGTAAGGATATGGCCTTCTATTTTCACGATCTTGATAACATGCAGGAGACTTTTACGGCGGGGATGTACCAGTACAATAAGGCTGGTAATCAGCTAAAAGAAGCCATGAAAGCGTATAGTGCGCAGTTTAATTGGGAGGATTCGGCCCGGAAATACATTGACGTCTATCGATCATTAAGTTAGTCGTTGCATCAGACCGAAGTTTCTTTTTTTATACATGAACGCCAACCAATGAAGATTTATAAGCGGCTGATGGTGTATGCCAGGCCTTATGGAAAATTTATCATTCCCTTTTTTATTTTTACACTCATCAGTGTGTTCTTCAACGTATTCCAGTTTGCGTTGATCATTCCGCTGCTCAACTTTCTGTTCGACCCGATCAATACAGCCGATGCGGTCAAGTATGAGTTGATGCCAGCTTTTCGGCTGTCGCCCAACTACTTCAAGGATTCCTTTTACCACCTGATTTATTATTTCAAGACCACGAATCCTGTTCATGCGCTATATTTTCTGGCGGCCATGATTGTGGTGGCCGTTGTTCTGACCAACCTGTTCCGATTTCTGGCGCAGCGTTGCCTGCTCAATGCCCGGACGCTATTGGTAAAACGGCTTCGGGAGACTCTGTTCGAGAAAATCAATCACTTACACCTGGGTTATTTTACAAAAGAACATAAAGGCGATTTGTTATCCCGTCTCAATGGTGATGTCTATGCCATCGAGAGTGTGGCAGCCAGTTCCATCGAAGTCGTTTTCAAAGAACCGTATATGCTGATTGGCTACTTTGTTGCTCTGTTCCTGATTTCGACCAAGTTGATGCTCTTTACGCTGGTTATCATTCCCATTTCGGCTGTGGGTATAGCCGCTGTCACCAAAAAACTTAAAAAGGAAGCTAAAGATGTTCAGGCATCCATGGGGCGAATGCTCACCCTTATGGATGAAACGCTGCTGGGAATGCGGATAATTCGGTCGTTTAATGCCACGCCGTTTGTCATAGATCGATTCAGTGAAGAAAACGACTTTTACCGAAAGGCCAGTCTGGAGGGTTTCAAACGTCGGGAGTTAGCGCCCGCCTTTTCCGAAGCGTCCGGTGTATTTGTTGTGGCCTGTATTCTCGTATATGGAGGCAGTCTGGTTCTGAATAGTCAGAGTAATTTACAGGCCAGCTCGTTTATTGCCTTCATCGCCATTTTCTCGCAGGTCATCCGTCCGGCCAAAGCCATTGTTGTGGCACTGACCAACATTCAACAGGGACAGGCTGCGGGCGAACGCATCATTGAACTCCTTGATAAGCCGGTAGAAATCCAGGACAAGCCGAATGCCAGGGTTCTCGATGGATTTCATCGGGATATTGTTTTCAACAATGTAAGCTTCCAGTACGCCGACAAGCCCGTTCTGAAAAACATTAATTTTCGACTGGATAAAGGCAAAAAAATAGCGCTGGTAGGTCCATCTGGCGTTGGCAAATCAACCATTGCAGATCTGATTCCCCGGTTTTACGAAGCAACAAAGGGCAGTGTCACTATCGACGGGGTCGACGTTCGGGAGTTTACTATGGAATCGTTACGCCAGCAGATGAGCTTCGTAACCCAGGAAATCATCTTATTCAATGACACGATCTTCAACAATATCGCCCTGGGTAAACCGGATGCCCGAATGGAGGATGTTATTGAAGCGGCTAAAATAGCGAATGCCCATGCTTTTATTATGGAAACAGAGGATGGCTACCAGACCAATATCGGCGACCGGGGCATTCGCCTGAGTGGTGGCCAGCGACAACGGCTCAGTATTGCTCGTGCGGTATTTAAAAAACCCTCGATTCTTATTCTGGATGAGGCCACATCAGCGCTGGACATCGAATCGGAAAAATCGGTTCAGGATGCGCTCGATAACCTGATGGAAGGCCGGACAACCCTGGTGATTGCCCACCGGCTCAGTACCATAAAAGAAGCCGATGAGATCTTGATAATGGAGGGGGGCGAAATCATCGAACGGGGCAACCACTACGACCTCCTGAGCAATAAAAATAGTATTTATCGTCGGTTAAACACCATGCACGAAGTGCTTCAGTAACTCATTTAGTTCTTCTCCGATACATACGCTACAGCTTTATTAAACTTTGTCAGCACGGTTGGCCATGTATAATATTGTTGAATATAAGCACGGGCATTGCTGGCCATTTCTGACACATCCTGCATTAGTATCTGATTGATAGCCCCCTCAAAATCAGGATAGTTACGATATAAAATCCCAGCCTGGCTCCCAACGATGTGATCGCTAAGAACGGCACAGTCGGCATTGGCAATAACGGGAATTCCGGCAGCGAAGCTTTCCAGAGTCACCATTGACAGACTTTCGTAAGGCGATGGCATGATCAGCGCTTTTGCGCCCGCCAATAAAGCCGCTTTCGTGGGTTCGTCCACAAAACCTGCCGACAAAAGGTCAGGATGTTCGGGTACGGGCATAAATGCCTGCCCAACCAGCACCAACTTTAAGGTCGAAGGATTCGCTTCCTTGTAGCGGAAGAACAGATCGAACAACATGTCACATCCTTTAGCCACATCAATCCGACCAATGTAGAGCACATATGTGGTATGGCTGTCCAGTATAGTAGTCATGGCTTCTCCCGATCCGGCACTGGCGGGTTCGATTCCTACCCCAATGACATCATTATAGATCGCATCGTTCTTAAACTTCTGATGAACGAAGCTTTGTTCGGCCGGTGTGAGGAATAAAATAGCGCGTGGTTTTTGAAATACCGGGTCGAACAGGGGCAGGTAAATTGGCAATTCGTCATGTGCCGTCGGGATAAAAATAGACTTATGCGGAGCAACGTTCAGCCCGGCGGTTGTTGGATAATAGAGGTACGTAATGAAAATCAGCGCGTCATACTGCTGATGGTTGTGCTTTAGATAGGTGATCAGCTCAGGCGTGTATGGCCCCTGATACCTGGCCCACAACCGGCCATAACGTCGTACGGTCTTGCCAACCAGCGCACGAGCCCACATTTTCAGAAAACCCAATCCTTGCCATTCCTCCGGTCGAGACCATTTCTTGAGCTTATGCTCAACTCGGGAGGATTCCTTCACCTGCCGTTCGTACTGAGTGGGGAAGCGGTGCACCTGTACACCATTTATCGACGTTGTTTCGGCCGGGTACCAGTTGGCCCAGGTGACGTATTCCAATGCGCAACTGGTTAGCACATCTACGTTGTAGGTATCGGCCAGTTTTTCCGCCAATAGGCGGCAATAGTACTCTGCTCCACCATTAACTTCTACGCCATAACGCTGGACAACAAACGCAATTTTTCTCATAGAAACGAACCGACGATCTTCTGTTTTTCTATAAACGTATTCTACCCCAGCAATACGTCTGTTTAATCGATAAAGGGTGCAACTGTAAATGCAACAGATACTAATATAAGCGTCTAGTACTCTTCCAATTTCTAGTTTATACGTACTAGTTAAGGTTGATTACAAACCTATAAGGTTTCAAAAACCTTATAGGTTTAAATTGGCCGAGCACTGATGATCAGACAGTTAATTTACTAAACTAACGAGCCAGTCCATCGCGACGGGCGCGGTCACGTACGCGCTGAGCCCTGGCTTTACTATCGGGGTGCGTAGACAAAATCTGGGTAACACCGCTTCCTCCGCCACCGCCCTGTTTGGCCAGTTTCTCAAACGAAGTAGCGAGTGCCATCACATTGTAACCATACCGTTTCAGAAAGTCATAACTATAATCATCAGCTTCGCTCTCCTGCTGGCGGCTAAACTTCGCCCCCAACATATAGTCGGCCAACCCGCCCAACTGGGAGCGGGACAGCTTTCCAATCAAACCCGATTGCGAAGCAGCCACATTGCGAACTGCCGAACGACGGAGCGCGCTTTTCATGGCATCGCGAGTATCATGGTTTATGACGTGCCCTATTTCGTGTCCCATAATGGCCAGCAGTTCGTTATCGGTCATGATATCCATCAAGCCCTTAAAGACCCGAACGCTCCCATCGGCGGTTGCAAAGGCATTTACATCGGGCACTTTATATACTTTATAATTGATGGGTAGTCCGCTAACCGTATGGTGGCGGGTAACAATCCTATTAAGCCGCTGCGTATACGGATCATTCGGAGCAGCCACCGGGTTTTTCGCATCCATTTCCACAACAGCCTGCCGGGAAAGCTCAGCAACCTGAGCATCACTCAGCATGGCAGAATTGAGTGCATCCATAGCGGCTTGGGCCAGCCCAGGTTGCTGGGCAAACGTCGAGACTGGAAGCCAAACCGTAAGTAGAAATAACCTTGCTATATAGTTCATAACGGAGTCGTTTTAGTTGGCCACCTACAAAATCAACAGTAAGTAGCTTTATTCTATTGACTTTATAAGTAGCATAAAAGTTTAACGGGTCTGATTCAATGGCATTATTATCAGGCAAGTCGATTTCCCTCCGATGTGGCCGATCGTCGCAGAAAACTGGTTGAAACAGCTATCCACATCGGTTATTTATCGCGCTGTATCGGCAAGGGCTATTTTCTGTACATTATCATTCCAGTTGAATGACAAATTATTGACCATCAAGTCTAAACGTATAGTATATTTGGCTAAGAGCCCCAACCTACCTCGTACTGACCATGCCATCCTCAATCCGTGTCCTATTAACGGACGATCACGAAATTATTTTAGATAGCCTATCACTTTTATTGAGCCGCATCGAGGGCGTAGAGGTCGTAGGCACGCTGATTGACAGCCGGAAAGTGGTTGATTTTTTGCACGTAAATGACGTTGATATCCTGTTGACCGATATGGATATGCCCGACCTGAATGGCATCAATCTGACGCTAAAAGTTCGGCAGCTTTTCCCGAACCTTAAGATTCTGATGTTAACCGTTTCCGAAGATGCGGATAATATTCGGGAGGCTTTTCGGGCTGGCATTTCGGGTTACGTCATGAAAAAAGCCGGTAAAGCCGAACTTGAAAAAGCCCTTCGTACGATTGCAAGGGGCGAAAAATACTTTTCTGAATCGGTTATGACCCAGTTGGTAGCCTTACCTGTAGAGCCAATTCGCCCAACCGACGAAGCACCTGCCCTACTTACCCCGCTCACCGACCGCGAAATTGAAATCATCCGACTCGTTGCGCAGGAACTCTCCACCAATGCCATTGCCGATACGTTGTTTATCAGCCCTGGCACCGTAGAGACCCATCGCCACAACATCCTTCGCAAACTAGGCGTCAAAAATTCAATCGGTATCATCAAGTACGCCCTTAAGCACGGGATTTTGTGAGAAGAATCCATTCCGTAGAGTAAGGTCTGTCGGGTAAACGTTTAGCCTGCTAAAAACGCACATACGAATCATCATTTTTAACAAATTCGGTCACTCCTATGAATGCCTCATCTACTCTTTTCAGCCAATTCAACTGGCTATACAGCACCCTCTACTTCTTTAAAAAGAATTTTGCGGTATTGGCCGGTCTTGGCCTCATTGCGGCATTTGGTCGGGTTATCCAGCTTGGTGGATTTGGCGAAATATCTACTTTCCTAAATATTACTCTGGAAGTCATTATTGAATCGGCTCGGGTAATTTTGTTCTTATACGTACTCGGTTTGGCGAATGTCAAAAAAGGAGTTTTGCGTATCAAGCACTTAATTACCCAACAGGAAAACCGTAAACAGAATTGGCTCATCGCCAGTCAAAAAGTAAAAAAACAGTGGTTTTCCATCTTGCTAAACCTGATTGCTTTTTTGCTGATCGCCTGGACTTTAAATTATTTAATTGATTTATTAGCTTACGAAACCTGTTTATACCTCACCTTAAAAAAAGGCGGTATTCTGTCCAATTCTGCATCCGAATGGACGATATTATTATTCTTCAAGAATCTATCCGTAATTCCTTTTACGTTAGTTTTCGACGCCGTTTTCCTGCTTTGGATTACGAATAGATTCCAGGTCAACAATACGCTTCAGGCATAAGACAAAACGCGTAACTGCCTGTACCACAAAGGCTCTAGGCTATATTCACAAAAAGACAGAAGAAGATTACGTTCAACGGTAAAACAGAAATTTAAAGAGGAAACTCGCTAAACTGCGTCACAGGCGACAATAATGGTTTTAGCACTTTATCCAACCGTAACACAGTTTAGCGAGCAGTCTCCTGCTTTATAAGCAACTGTTAAAGTCAGTCACTGGGCAGACCAGTAGATTTCATTTTCCCAACATATAATGCCAGGTTTACTCCGATGAACGATCGGTGTTCATTTAGGTTTCCAAAAGCAGTTATACCTATTCCTACATGTTTGGCGGATGTTATGAATCGAATTTCTCCAGGTATCCCAACAGTTGTATATCCGAGATATTGATAATTCGCTCCAGTACCCCATAGAGGATCAAGGTCTGTATATAGGTAGATACCTCTCTCATTACCCCATACAGTACTTAAACCGGTCGAAAAACGGAATTTGCCAAGTTTTATCCCGTAGAGTATTCCCAGCTCATTGATCTTAATACCTGGCTCTACTGGTTGTGCTATTTCACCGCTTACTGAGTATCGAGCTATTATAATAGCACTTCTGTGCTTAGGTTCGAAACCTAAAGCAACCATAGCACTTGGAAATTCTGCTTTTCCTAACCCAAGACTAAGCCAGTAGTTATGTTGCTTATTAACAATACTACTTTGGGCCTGAGCATTTTTTGCTATAAAAAAAAAGCTCATCAATACTATCGTTTTGAATTTCGTACTGAAATTGTACATAAGATTGGATATTTATTCTATCAAATATATTTTGATAAGGATATAATTAAATATTTTTATTTGTCAAAATAGTATACTATAATTCTATAAATTTTAGTAAATTCTTTTAATAATACAATAAAAATTACTTTTACCTATATTTATTCTGCTTTACAAAAGAGTCCAATGCCATATTTCTGTAAGGTTGCTTGCTATTTCTGAAGATAGAAATTGATTAGGTCATGGCAATGATGCTACTTCCATACCATCGTATTCAATGGTATTTGATTACAAACCTATAAGGTATCAAAAACCGCATCGGCGGCCCGGCTTATAGGTTTAAATGGACCGACCACTAGTTTACGTGAAGAATGGAGGTTAGTGTTAATTGTGTATTTAGCGAGGTGCCAGCAGGATGGGAACACCAATGCCGAGCAAGTGTTGACTACGAGAGCAGCCTATAGGTTCATATAAATGCCCTCTTTAGACAAGGGTCAAAAGTCTCAAGCAGCTACGGTTTAACCGGGATTATCGAAATATTTCGAAATTCGATAGGCTCGTGGTCACCCTGTAGCATGATAGGACCGGGCTCCCCTTCCCGACTATCCAGTGCACCGCCCGTAATACCGGGAATCACCTGGTCTGTGATTACAGGAATGCCATTGGCTACTATGGTTACTCTTCGTCCAATGAGGGTAATGTCAATGGATTGCCATTCGCCAGCATCTTTGGCGACCATTTCATTGGGTGACAAAAGGCCATAAACACCGCTAAATTGATCGTCAAGCGGCTCTAATCCTTTACTGTCAGTTAGCTGTACTTCATAGCGTCCCCGAAGGTATATCCCGCTATTCCCTCCTTTGGGGTAACGAAACTCGGCATGCAATTTAAAATCAGTGAATACTTTATCGGTAATCAGGTTGGCACCCGGTTTTGGGCTTTTTAACACACCGGCCTCTACAACCCATTGATTTTGAGTGGCTGTATGCCAGCCCTGCGTATCTTTTCCATTGATTAGCTGTAGCGGACTACCCCATTGAGGAGCTTTATTTCTCCGAAGAGCAGGGGCTCTGCCACCTGTCCACGTATACACCTTATTATCGACGTATTTAACGGTTCCGGTCAGGGAGTCGGCGCTAACGGTCCCTTCAAACTGAAGGTCGACGTCGCCCTTATCCCACTGGGGCGGGACCGAGAAGTCAAACTTCCCATTGGTATAGTTAATCTTTGCAATGGGCCGGGCACTGCCAAACAGGAACATCACCCGCCCAACGAGTGTGTGATTTCCTGAATGCCTTATTTCCAACCAGGCCGGTGATCGTTTACCGGCCATGTCAACCACAATATCCCATCTGCCTTCTAACGATTTAGACGTTGCTAGTTCCTGCCCCTGACCGTTAATTGAGAAGAGGAATAAGAAGAGACAAATCAATAAATAGCTGACTTTCATAAAATGGATTTGATTGCTGCCCTTTAGATCTTTTTGCTTGACGCTTGCCATACAGGCTACAAGGTGCAATTAGTACGTATTTACTCACATCCCTGGAATGATTCCTGAATTCTTCTGCAAAGTAGTCGATGCAGTGATGTGGTGTCGGTTTTGAGAAACCGACACAGCGAGGACGGTTCGCCGATGCGACGATTCGCCGTGGCGATTCTTAAAACCTCGTCGTTCAAGCCAGATACGGTTTGGCAACCCACGAAGGTCAGGTTGAAGAACCTGACCTCACTCACCCATCCTATCGCTACCAGGCTATCCAGCCATCGGAATCTGTACATTGACCAGCGTACCACCCTGATCCCGATTGGAGATCAGATAGGTTCCGCCCAGCCGCTCCAGCCGGGACTGAATGTTCTGGAGACCAATACCGTCCTTCTGATTTTCCAGACTAAAACCCTGCCCATCGTCCTGAACCGTAAGTGCCAGAAAGCCATTTTGCCGAAATAAGGAAATATCGGCCTGCCGCGCTCGGGCATGTTTCAGTATGTTATTGACCAGTTCGAGGGTGATCGCATAAAGTTCATAAGCGGTTTTACCCCGTACGTCTTCTCCCGATTTCTCTACTTCAATCAAAAACCGGGTTCTATTCTGTACGTTAAGCGTATCGGTGAGTTTGATCAGGGCCGCCTGAAGTCCCTGTTTCTCCAGAATTTCGGGCATCAGATTATGAGAAATGGCCCGAATATCGTCATACACTTCGCCCATATGCTCCAGCAGACGAGCGTGTTCGCGATGCTGATCCGTATCAAACTGCGATGTATCGAACGCTTCGAACCGCCATTTCAATGCCGACACTTTAGAGGCCACGCTGTCGTGCAATTCGCTCGCGACCCGTTTTCGTTCAATCGTCTGTCCCCTATACAAAGCCGCTTCGATTTCGGCATTCTTCCGCGACAACTCCTCATTTCTGGTCCGTAACCGCCGATTATTCCAGAACACAAAACCCAGTATGCCAGCACTAAGCAGCAGCAAAACAATCAGGAAATTTCTGGTTTTTTCCAGATTATCGTTTTCCAGCAATTGAATCCGCGCCTGCTGACGAGCCTGTTGTAGCCGGACAACCTGCTGTTTTTTCTCAAAATCAAATGTCATGCTGGCAACCGTCGCCTTTTGCATAGCCTCTTCATTGAGCATAGTGTCAGCTTCTGCTTTGTAACGTTTAAAGTAATAAAGTGCTTTGGCTGGCTGCTTCAGGTGGTCGTAGGCGTCCGACAACTGACGCAGGTATTCGGTTCGTTCAGGGCGCATTTCGCGGACATTTTCTGTCCATGCCAGTCCCTCCCGGGCGGAGGAAACCGTGCGATCGTACTGCTTCAGTGCCAGATAAATTTTCCCGAAGTTGGCCTGCGCATTATGTTCCATCGCTTCCTGCGTTTTTTCGACCGTTTTTCGGTAGGTATCCTGCGATAATTTTGTGTAGTGAAGCGCTTTGTCGTATTGGTTCAGCTGAATATACATCCGCCCAACGGCTCCATAGGCTCTGGCCAGATTGCCGGGCAGATACGGGTTCGAATACGCCTTTACCTGCTGTAGGTATAAGGGCAGGGCTGTGGCATACTCTCCTTTTTTCTCAAAAATCTCCCCTTTCCGGCTCAGAATAAATGTCCGGATCATGGTGTCGTTCAACCGGTCAGCTACCTTTTCGGCTTCGGTAAAACAGGCCATTGCTTCTGTATACCGATTGAGTTTAATATACACCGCGCCCAGGTTGGGCAAAGTAGCCCGTAACCCTTTCCAGTCTCCAATCGATTCCTGAATGCGCTGTGCGTTAAGCCAGAAATTAATCGCAGCGACATAATTCCCTTCTCCCATTTTCATGATGGCCATTTCGTTATAAGCCTGGGCCTCCCATTTACGGTCTGGTGCCTGCTTGAACTTCTGAAGCGCTTTATCCAGCAACGTTCTGGCTACGGGAAGTTTGTCCATGATATTCTCATACAGTTGAGCCCGCCGAAGAAACACTTGCCCCTGTAAGGATAAATCATGGATAGTTATTGCCATTTGCTGAGCTGTATCTAGTTGAGCATGTGCAGATTTCGTATCCGATAAGTAATCGGCTTCGATGCGGGCCAGCGCCAACCGGGCACGGATCTCACCGGTTGGGTACTTCACCTGCTGGGCCACCTTCATCCCCTGACGAAGGGTCTGGATTGCGATTGAATCGTATCCGTTCCACCAAAGATTAGTTGCCAGTTCGTGTAACGTTTTCACCCGGTTGCTGTCCGTTGGCAATTTGGTTAGCTCACGACGTAATGAATCGATTATCGGATTCTGGGCAACCGCTACAGTACTGGTCAGAAAGAAGAGCAAAAGATAGCGCATGGGTAAAAGGGTTAATGAGCAAATGGGTGAAACACGATCCCTCTCAGAGTTGACCAAATACGCGTCATATACCAGGCGTTCATTCGCTCTTTCTCTCATTCACTCTTTTGTATTTCCTCAAAAGTAGACCGATAAATTACTCAAAACCAAAGATCTACACTAAAATATAGGTTTTCCTATAGAGGCAAAATATAGGTTCTCCGGGATTAAATTCAGGGCATTCCCCGATTTCCTGCCAGCGGCTCACCTGCCAACTTTGTATCAGTCAAACGGCACTCATTTTCAGCCTCGTTCTGGCAACCAATTTCACACATTCGCTCTTTCACTCTTTACCATAACTCGTCATGGCAACTATAGTAGATCGTTTCGTTATCCGGCACCTCACCGGAACCAAAGCTAATCAGGTCGAAGAGTTCGACTACAAAAAATACACAGAACTCACCTTTGGTCGTGCTGCCACGAACCTCGTTCGGTTTGATCCCGAACGCGATTCAGCCGTATCGCGGGAGCACGGCAAACTGGTTCGGGATACCGAACAGCCGTTATCCTTCAGTGTGGTTGACAACAATTCGCGCAATGGAATTTTCGTCAACAAGAGTCGGGTCATTGGATCAGCCGTGGTTCAACCCGGCGATGAAATTCAACTCGGAAACGGTGGACCTGTTTTTCAATTTGACCTTAACCCCCGTCCGGTCGAATTAATGATGAGTACCCGTATTATGGACATGGCCGTTTCGGGCAAACCAACAACGGAGCTTAGTCTGGCTGAAGCCGGTAATGAATTGAACGATACCGATCTGATGGCTCCACATAAAGTGGGCTTAGGCAAGCAAACGGTGGAGCGGATGATGGTGACCGAGCGTCGGCAAACCACGCGTACGATGATGCTAAGCGTAGCGGTTGTATTGGTACTTCTCTCTGGCTTAGGCTACGCCTTCCGCGATAAATTCGGCGAACGCAAAACCATCGTCATCACCAACAAACCGGTTATTCCGGTGGTCAAAACCGACAATGGACTAACCCCTGAACAGATCGCTTCGGCCAATACCAGCAAAGTGGTTTTCATTGAATTTGGCTATAAACTGACGTACACACCCACCGGCGACGATATCTACCACGAGTATATGCCTGTCAAACAGAGAGATGGCAGCATTGTTAACGTGGCCATGTATATCGAAACATCGCCGGGTAAGGTGGAGCCGCTGCTGGGCCTGAAGCGAAATGTAGCCGTTGGCAAACCAATTGCGATGGCCGGTGCCAGCGGAACTGGATTTGTTGTGTCGCCCCAGGGGCACATCATGACGAATCGCCATGTGGCTGCGGCCTGGAACTCTTACTATGATTTCCCCAAAGATGCTTTCCCTGGCGTATTGTTAGTGCAAGGCGCAAAAGGATGGGAAGTCAGCCCGAACCTCGTGCAGGAATTCCGGTGGGTACCTTCTGAAACGCAGTTTTTTGGCAGAAAACCCATGTCGGGTAAAGTTATTGAGGGCGAGAACACCTACATCGACGTAACGTTCAACAAAAACGAGCAGCGTTTCCCGGCCCAGGGCAAGCCCATTGTTTCGAACAAGCATGATGTAGCAATCATTAAGATCGATCTTCCTGAAACACTCAGCCCGGTAAAACTGCGCGACGCTGATAAAGGTATTGCCGCTGGCCAACCCATTACGGTAATGGGCTATCCCGGAATTTCACCCGATGTGTTTGTCGGCGAATATTCCTCTGACTTTGCGAACCGCAATCCTCAGATCGTTAAAGTGCCCGACGTTACGGTCACACCCGGCAACGTTGGTAAGATTCTGCGCGGCCAGTCTGTGGGTAAAGCGGCCGCTTACTACAGCGAATTTGGTGACTACTACCAGCTTACAGTCAATGCAACAGGGTCGGGCAATAGCGGAGGGCCAGTATTTGATATCGATGGAAACGCCATTGGAATTTTCTCGGCCAGCACAAGCCGGGACGACGCCACCCGAATCACCTTCGCCGTCCCGATCAAATATGGTCTGGAACTGATGGGCCGTCGGCAGGTTGTTGAATGATACAGCTTATGTCTTTACACAATACCCGTCAATAATACCTTCTACCGCTTTCCGCTCCTATCCTCAACAAAGAAAAGTACCACCATTACGCATGTTATTGCTGGCTTACGGTGGCTGATGCACAACATAGTACAATTCCGTCCTGCATAAGTCTACCGTAAACCAACTACTAAAACCGATTCCCCATGTCACCCTCACAACCCTTTCTCAATCGCATCGTTGCTGGTTATCGCCTGACCACCTACATAGGTGCGGGTGGGATGGGCGAGGTTTTCAAAGCCGTGAATCCGGAAACGGGACAATTGGCCGCAGTGAAAGTGTTATACCGCCCTGAATTTGCAGCCCGCTTTCGGAACGAAGCCTCCGTACATGCCTCGATTTCGCACCCGAACATTGCCACACTCTACGATTCTTCGCTCATCGACAACCGTCCGGCACTGGTGATGGAATGGGTAGATGGCGAATCGATGGATGAATTGATTCGTCGGAAAGGGCGGCTCAGCAATACAGAAGCTAGTCGTATCCTGGAACAGATGGTCAGTGCCATCACCTATCTGCATCAGAACGGTATTGTTCACCGCGACCTGAAACCATCCAATGTTCGGGTCCGGCCCGATGGTCAGATTAAACTACTTGACTTCGGTATTGCAAAAGGGCAGCATACGCCACAACTAACCCAAATCGGATTTGCCGTCGGCACGACCGAGTTTATGGCTCCCGAACAGTTTACCGGGCGGGTTGAAGCAAAATCGGACTGCTGGGCACTGGGCGTTATGCTCTACGAAATGACTACCGGCCATCTGCCTTTCGAGGCTTCCAGCCCGCTACTGTTGCGTCAACAGATTACACGAGGCCACTTTACCAGTCCGCGCCTGCTTAATCCCGACATTTCGCCCGTATTGCTATCGGTTATACAGGATTGCCTGCACACGAACCCGGCAAAACGCGCCACGGCAGTTGAAATCGGACTACAGTTACGAACAGTCCATAGCGTCGAAACACCCACTGAACGCAAACAACCTGTACACCTAAAGTCCTTTCCAACAACCAATTGGCTGGCCTGGCTACTGGCCATTTTGATTATCATTGGGATTTCTGTTCTCAACGGCAGTTGGAAAAAAATTCCTAAACGGGAAGAAACCAGTGTAAGCCTTCCCGACCAGTATGAACAACTACAGGTTGAGGTGCTCAATGCCGACTATGACCTCGAATTGGTCATGCCCGATGGCACCGTTCAGGACAAAGAGCCTTTTCGGGTCAGGCGATTGCCGGGTGAAGCGCTGCCAATTACCATCCG
Source organism: Spirosoma endbachense (assembly GCF_010233585.1). Classification (NCBI taxonomy): domain Bacteria; kingdom Pseudomonadati; phylum Bacteroidota; class Cytophagia; order Cytophagales; family Cytophagaceae; genus Spirosoma; species Spirosoma endbachense. The sequence goes on along the minus strand of NZ_CP045997.1, from coordinate 5,751,532 downwards.
ACACGGTGGAACAGAACAGCAGTACATCATTGCCCCCGAAGTACGGGAATTGTATCAGTGTTACTTTGATCGATAGCAACCGCGCTCATGAAAAAAATCCTCAAATGGCTACTTGGGCAACAGGAGCCGGATGCGCTTCCCGAAACAGCCGAATCCGCAATAGAACAGACTACGAATGATTCATCCGACAGTCCGGCATCTGCCGGAGAAATCAATGCCGTTGTGCTCTCTGATGTAGGCAATGTACGGCAGAACAATGAAGACACCGGGTTATTCGTACGCCTGGCCGACGAAGGAATTCGCCGACTGAAAGGGTACCTTCTGCTGGTAGCTGACGGAATGGGTGGGCATCTGGCCGGTGAAGTAGCAAGTCAGATGGCCGCTGAAATCGTGAATCGTGAATATTTCCAGCATAAGGACTCCATCGAAAAAAGTCTGCTACGGGCTTTCCAGATCGCCAATCGGGAAATATTCAACGAAGCCCGACAACACGATACACTACGTGGAATGGGCACTACCTGCACCGCCATTGTGGTGCACGACCAGCAGATATACTTTGCTCATGTGGGCGATAGTCGGGCTTATTTGTTCAAAGCCGGGCAGTTAATCCAGCTCACTGAAGACCATACGTACGTGCAGGAATTGCTGCGGGCGGGCGACATTACTCCAGAAGCTGCGATCAGCCATCCAGAACGGAATGTGCTGACTCAGGCAATGGGCACGAAAGCCGACGTTCGGGTCGATTTAGGCCGTTGCGTGCTCCCATTCGACCTCAATGACCGATTGCTTTTGTGTTCTGATGGGCTGTATGAGTATTGCAGCGATGCCGATTTTGTGCAGATGCTAAGCCAGCCAAATCTGCCCGATATAGCCGACGAGTTCGTCAGAATTGCCAAGAGTCGGGGGGGGCACGATAACATCACGGTTGTGCTGGCCGAGCGGATCGCAACACCCGATGAAACGGCCCCCAGAGAAACGCGCGAGATTGATCTTCCTTTTACCCGTGATCTGACACTTCCTCAATGACTACGACAACACTATCCATGAAAGGCCGATTCATCCATCACTACCGCATTGAGTCGCTGCTTGGCGAAGGAGGCATGGGAACTGTCTATCGGGCACTCGACACCCACCTCGAACGGCCCGTTGCCGTAAAAATGCTTCACTCCCACCTGGTGAGTCAGGTTTCGTTTATGGAACGATTCCGCAATGAAGCGCTCATTCTGGCCCGGCTCAACCACCCAAACATTGCCGTAGTTTACAATTTTCTGCAAGACGGTACGGATTACTTCATGGCGATGGAGTATGTAGAAGGTGACAGTCTGGAAATGCTGATTCGCAAAACAGGTGCATTGCCAGCAGCAGTAGCCGCCGAAATAACCCGGCAGGGCCTCGAGGGACTTGCCCACGCTCATCGCAAGGGTGTTCTGCACCGGGATATTAAACCGGCGAACCTGATGATAACCCCGGAAGGGGCCATTAAACTCATGGACTTTGGCATTGCCCGTGTGGTGGGTGAACAGCGAATGACGCAGGCAAACCGCGTTGTAGGCACACTCGAATACATGGCCCCCGAGCTGATTCAGGGTGAAGCTCCTTCGCCCGCTTCCGACCTTTACGCAATGGGCATTCTGCTCTATGAACTTCTTTCCGGAAAACTACCTTTCGCGAGCCGGACAGACTATGAGCTGATGCAGACCATCATCCGCGAGAAGCCAATTGGATTACGGAAATTGAATGCCCAGATACCGAAAGAACTGGAAGCTGTCGTGCAAAAAGCCCTTGAAAAAAATCCGGCCAAACGCTTTGCCGATGCCAGAGAATTTCAGAAAGCATTGCAGCCTTTTTTCTCACAATCACCTGCCCTGAATCCCGCTCAGCTGACTAGCGCACCACCGGTTAAGGATGTCATGGATTTTCAACCGGCACGCCGGAAGAGCCTACCCGAAACTAAAGTGGCTCCGTCAACCAACCGATCATTTTCCAACAGGCATCTTCCTGTATCGGGTTGGTTAGCCGAAAACTGGCAAATGGTACTGGCTGGTGGTTTAACGGCATTGGCATTGTTTTTCATCAGTTTGATTCTCTTCGATCAAACCACCGATACGAAGCTTACCAGCCCAAACCAGCCTGCCGTAAAGCATCCTGCAGTGGCGGCTAACCAGCCAAAACGCTCGATTGACGAACCAGTTTCTGACAATCCACAAGCCTCCTTCACCCCTGCTTCACCCGTGAAGCCTGCCGAGGTCAAGACAGTACCGGTTGAAAAGAAATCGAATCCAACGGAGAAAACCCCAAAAGTATCAACGCCCAAATCGCCGGTCAGTAAAGTACCCGTCAGCCGGAAGCCCGTGCTGATTACGCCGGAAACACCCGCCCAAAAACCCATTGAAGAACCCGTAAATCAGCCAGTCGCTCCAGTACGATCAGAACCCGTCCCAGAACTGACCGTACCCAAAACGATCGCCCACAAATCAATTGCGATCCGGCGGCTGAAGGTTAATCTGACACTAACTGAAGGACTGTCTTCCGATGGTGCCCATGAGGGGCAATCGATTCGTTTTCGGGTAACTGAACCCGTTCTGAGCGATGGTCAGGTTGTTATTCAGGCTGGTGCAACGGCTTATGGTGAAGTGAGCCAGGTGAAGCGGGCCGATGGTGACATCTTCCGAAAGAAAAATCTACTGGAATTCCGGATCAATTCAGTGGAAGCCATCAACGGTAAACGTCTGCTGCTCCGGTCGGCAACGATCAGTGACGAAGCAAAGGGACAGCCGGTGCTGTTTCGTCCCGGACAAACTTTTGAAGTACGTACCGGCGACGATGTACTAAATTTTTAGTGACTCTTTTTGACCCTCTCCAGCTCACATAAACTACACGAACACATGCGCTATTCTCCGTTTACTATCCTGATTATAGGGGCAACGTTACTCCTGTCGACCAGCGTTCTTGCCCAAACCATTCGGCAGCGCTCCACCACCGAAGGATTCAATTTGAGTCTTCAGGGGCATTACATGAACTGGTCATCCGATTATTTTCAGTTCCTGGATGAACGGTCGGGCAACGGCATAGGCTTTGGTGGCAGGGCTGGTTTTGGGTTGACCCAACGCTATGAAGTGTTTCTTCAATACAATTATACCTCGTTGAATGCCTCGAATATAGCGGCTCAGTCGTTTCATTTCTCGCATTTAACGCCGGGAATACGATTCAACTTTTCACCGACAACGCGCGCCCTTCGCCCTTATGCTGAAGTGGGTTATGCGTATCAGACGGGTAAAGTAGATCAGGTTCTCAATCAGAACGGTGGTCGTGATAATCTCCTGTTTAAAGGTGGAGCAGCTCATATTGGCGCTGGCCTTACCTATTTTGTTTCCCTACCGATAGCCATAACGCTTGGCGGTTCTGTTCAGGTGGCGGGTAAGCCAACCGTTCAATTAAACGGCCGGGATACCTCCGATCAAGCGGACCTTTCCGCATATCGAATATCACTGGGAATTGTCCTGTATCTCAGCGAATTGTAAGAATAGAAACCGGATAGAAATAGACACTATTTCATTAGTACAGTGGCTTATGTCAAGCCTATAGCAGCAAAAAATCAATAGACCTTCTCGACCACCCTTCCTCAATTTATAGGTTTTCCTGTAGCCAGAATGTAGGTCTTTGTGGATAGATCCGCAGTCAATTACAGGAGACCTTTGTCATGTCCTACTAATCAAACGCAATCATGCAAACGATTTCTTCTTCCTCCGCTTCTCATACCATCCGCCACGACGCTACCACTGCCGATGATGAAGGCTTCTTCAGCGTTCTCTATGAAATTATCCGGCGGCATCCGTTTCTATTCACCGTTCTTTTTATGCTACCGTTTGTAGCGCTATTGATTTCTATGGGCCTCAAATGGTATTATGTCTTTAATGATTCAGCCCATTACCTGTCAAATTTCCAGATCGACCCCAAAACCGGTACCTGGTCCGATCATAGCCGCTATTTCAGTCCGGGTATAGACCGCTACATTCGCGAACTTGACATTGCCGGTTTGCTTGGCGGCATCGTCGGTATTTTTATTGGCTTATTCGTAACCGTATCGACCGAAAAAGCGAATCGTCAGAAGGAAAAAGTGAACCAACAGGAGATGGATCACATCAAGACCCAGACCAATCTGCTGGTTCAGGCTACCCAGTCGCTCAATACGCTGATGATTGACGTGAGCGGTAAGGTTAACGAAAAAGTACTCCTCATGGAAGGAGCCGATGAAGTTCTGGATGGCATCGGCAAGGTAATTGAATCGGCCCAGTCACAGGGGAACGACCTGCTTGTGCTGTCAAATACGGCTCGTGTGGAGGGCATTTCTCCCTTTCGTATGGATTATGTTGCCAAACACGCTGACCTTAAACCGCATGAGTTACGGAATGCCACTCAGTTCGAGTATGCCCGTAAAGCAGAAGCCCTCCAGCGCGACCGAACCGATATTGAAAACAAGTTGAAAGGGGCTGCCCTATACCTCCAGAACATGGGCATTGACGCTCACGTTGAATTTGTAACACTTAATGATCAGAACGAAGGCGCAACGCACGCTTTTCTGAAATACCTCGGCAAAGTAGTCAATGAGCACGTATCTGTTGAAACCTACCGGCCAGGCAGCAACGCAATTCTGACCCAGCGCGATGACATTCCGCATCACAATCGTTTTCTGGTACCCGCTTCTTCGGAAGAGGACACCGAACCTAAGTCGCTGCTAGTGAGCCAGCTATACAAAGATCATTCTCAGGCTATTCGCGAGATGCAGGAACTGGGAATCCGGGTCTCAAAGGTCAATAAGACACTGCCGGTACAGCTGTTTATCAGCTCTCCGCGCGACAACAAACCGGGCATTTTCCGGGGCCTGTGCGTCTGTATTCTTGGGAGCGGATCAAGTGCCAGTGGAAGGGCGTCGAAACTAACGGCTTTTCTGACCGAAGACCCGCACATTATCGCTTCCATGACCGAGTTATTCTACGATTACCAGACAGACGGCAAGCTGAATACGCAGGAGTTTATACGACAAATGATTTAGAAGTAAACAGGTTACAGCTGGCCTCCCACACTCCTACCCAAACGCTCATGAACACCTTTATTCTTATCCGGAAACTCTGGCCATTTGTTCGTAACTACCGGGGTAGTCTGGCAGTAGCGCTTCTTCTGACTACCATTGGGGCACTGCTCGCGCAGGTCACACCCCTGGTCATGGAATACTCGGTCAATACCGTCCAAAAACTACTGGATCGCCCGATCGAAAAAACAGAGGTGGCCTGGGTTGTTGGCAGTTTGGTTGCCATTTTGCTCACCAAAGAACTCCTGAGCCTATTGGTCCAGTTGGGGCAGAAATTCCTGAGTGATCGTATCCGTTTTCGGATGGCTGCCGATCTCTATGAGTTTACCATTAGCCGGATTGTTTCCTACCACCTGTCCTTCTTTGCTCTGGGTCAGAATCAGACGGGCAAGCTCGAAAAACGAATCGACAAGGGCATCGAAAGCCTGACCAAAACGGTAAAGAATCTATTTGTCGACATTGTTCCGATGATGGCCAATGCGCTCTTTGCGCTGGTGCTGATTTACAATAAAAATGTAGGCGTTGGTATCGTCGCAACCCTGGTACTACCCTTGTATGCCTATATCAGCCGGGAGCAAACCAAGCGTCAATCGCAGATACGCCGAAGTATTCAGGAAATACGGGAAAATAAGGCCAATGCGCTCTTCGGACTCCTGGAATCTATTTTTGTCGTAAAATCCTTTGTGCGGGAACGTTATGAACAGGACCGTCAGCACGTCCTGAACGTCAGTTTGTGCACCAACGAAATTCGTCATCATCGGACAAATTACCTGTTCGATGGGCTAAAAAGTGTGGCTGAACAAATCGGCATTGTACTCGTCTTTGTAGTGACCATCTATTTTGTTCTTAACCGCCAGATGACCATTGGGGCCATTCTACTCCATATTATGCTCTTCAACAATGTGTCGGCACCGGTCAGGCACCTGCATCGAATCTATGACGAGTATTCAGAAGCCCTTGTCTATGCCGAAGGATTTTTTGACATGATCGAGAACAATACCTACTTGCCCCATCAGGGCTCACTCAAAACAACTGCCTGGCAGGGGCACTTCTCCCTCAAAAATGTCGATTTTATTTATCCGAACGGTAAGCAGGCCCTCCGCAATGTTACACTCGATCTTCAACCGGGGAAAGTAACGGCCATCGTCGGGCTATCAGGGGCGGGTAAAAGTTCAGCCCTGAATCTGCTGGCCGGTTTCTACAATCCGACCCAGGGCAGCGTTCTATTGGACGGGAAACCTCTTTCAGACTATGACAGCGAATTTGTCCGGGAAAACGTGGGACTGGTTCTTCAGAAAAACCACATTTTTGCCGGAACGATCGAAGAAAATATTCGCTACGGACGCCTGGAAGCTACTCCCGACGACGTTATTGAAGCCGCCCGACAAGCCAGTCTCCACGCACAGGTATTGCAATTGCCCCAGGGTTACCAAACCGAAGCCCGAACCCTGTCGGGTGGGCAGCAGCAACGCATTGCCATTGCCCGGTTATTCCTGAAAAATCCACCGGTGCTACTGCTCGACGAGCCTACCGCCAGTCTGGATGCCATCACTGCGGAACAAATCAAGGAAAGTCTGGACGCCATCAAGCAGAATCGCACCGTCTTAATCATTTCCCATAACATCAGTCAGATCATGGACGCCGACCAGATTTATGTCATGCAGGAGGGCGAAGTGATTGGGCAGGGCACTCACGAGTCGCTCTATCAGTCGGGCGGCCTCTACCGCGACATCATTGACTCCAATGCCCGGACGCTTAATATCAGTCGGCTGGCAGCCACTGTACTGGGATAATCGGCTTATTATCAGACTTTATTTACATTCCAGACCTAGTCCGGACTATATACCATTCGTCTTTAGCTTTCTGACATGAATCAAACTATTCGTGGCTATACATTGACCCGTTGGCTGGGTTCGGGCGGCATGGGCGAAGTTTATCAGGCTCATCAGGCGACCACAAACCGTACGGTAGCGATCAAGTTGCTACGTCAACTGGAACAGGCCGAACGGTTTCGCAACGAAGCGTCGGTGCAGGCATCGCTCAGGCACCCGCACATGACATTGCTGTATGAATTTTTCGTGGAAGATGGTCTTTCCTGTCTTGTTATGGAATATGTAGAGGGGCCAACTGTTGAACAATTTCTTCAGCGCAACGGTCCACTTCCGGAAGCAACAGCCTGGAAACTGATCGGTCAGGTTGCTTCGGCTCTCTCCTATCTCCACGAACGGGGTATCGTACATCGAGACCTCAAAGCCAGCAACATCAAACTTCTCCCACACCAGAACATCAAATTGCTGGATTTTGGACTGGCCCGGCTCGCTAACTCCCCCCGACTAACCCGACAGGGACACGTTGTTGGGACAGCCTCGTCAATGGCTCCTGAACAATTCAGGGGCGAGAGCAGCTCTGCGTCAGACTGCTGGGCGCTGGGCATATTATTCTATGAAATGCTGACCGGTTATTCGCCGTTTGGTGGCAGCACCGAATCCGAATCCGGTCGTTTGATCCAAAAAGCCGATTTTATTTCGCCAATAAAGCTGAATGCAAGCCTATCAGCAACGAGTGTTCGGCTGATCAACAAACTATTGACCGTATCGCCAGAACGTCGGCTAACCGCCCATCAGGTTCTGGAAATCAGCCAGGACCCAGACAGGCTTGGCACAGCGGACTGGGCCGATCCAATTCGAAAATGGTGGGATAAAATCAAACGTTGATTAGGCGACTCAGCAGCATCTATTTGGGGAAATAGGCCGCTCTTGCTTTATTCCTTTAGATTTAACGCCTGTTTCACCTCGTCGTAATCGGTCCAGTTTACGTTTTTGGCAGCCTCTTTCGGAACCACAATCCAACGGTATTCGCCATCGAGCGTTTGTCCAGCTTTCTGTTGAAAGCTGATTATACCTTTGTCATTCATGGCGTAATAGGTGAATGAAATTGCCTGATTTCCAATCGATACCGGTAGCGGATACACCTCTTCTACGGCCGAGTGGCGGTAGAAAGCAACGACTAATCCATTTTCGACAACGGAATTCGTAACGGCGCTATCGACAAAACCGGCAATGTGTAATTGGGGAGCTTTAGCGCTGATTGTCCAGGTTTCATCAGTAATAGCGATCCAGTCAGAAACAGTAACTTTCGGATTAGCACCGATGGCCGTGCTTGGCAGTACAATATCTGGGTTTGTCTGACAGGCATTCAATCCTAATTGACCAATCAGCAGCACAGCAATAAAACGAATCGTTGGTACCGACATCATAAACGCTTTTTCTGACCAACGACTTAGTAAGAAGAAATCGTATGCCCGTTTTCGGGAATTTGGAAGGTATAAGGCGTGCCACGGTTTTGAACCGTGGCACGCCTTATACCTTCCAAATTCCCGAAAACGGATTAATACAAATTACGAATCGATTCTTCTGGAAGTATAGCTTCTGAAAATGCACTAAAATTATCCCAATCCGCATCAATGAGCTGGTAGGCTATTTCTTTAGAACACAATGTTCCATTTCGACGATGAGCATAATCCAGGTATGAAGAATAAGGCCAGTCCTCGATCATTTGAATCAGTCCAGCCTCAACCGGATTTTGGTGAATGTAATTTAGACACAGTAAGCTATAGTCAGTCTTGGTTTCATCACAGCTCACCAGTTTTGCTTTTGTATTTTGAGAAAATAAAGACCCAACGCGATTCTCCTGCTTATTGACTGCCTGGGTATACGTACTCAATAAATTCTTAAATCCATCGCTCAGTTGTGTTTGTGTCACGACTGTAGTCTGTTTCATGAATACAGACATTGATGTGGCCTGAAAGAGAAAATGAAAATGATTGGGCAGTAAACAGTAGGCCAGTAAATTACAGTTTGGTCTAATATATCGCCGGACTTTGTATAGAAAATAAATATAGTTCTCTGGTCTAAAAAAAATAGGTTGTTTATTGTTGCCACGGTTATAAACGTGGTAGATTTTGTCTTCTACAAAGTACACTGAATCAATGAGATGCGATTGTTTTTTGATTAAGGCGTGCCACGGTTTTGAACCGTGGCACGCCTTAATCAAAAAACAATCGCTTTTAAATCGCAGCTAGCGGAATTTGTTCAAAAACTACCGATGGCCTGTCCCCATTCTTGAATGCTTTTCGGGGTCGGATGTTCAGTGTCTGAAACAACTGCTGATCCTGATCTTCATCAGGATTTGGGGTAGTCAGGAGTTTGTCACCAGCAAAAATAGAATTGGCTCCGGCCAGAAAACACAATGCCTGTTCTTCCGTATTCATCCGAACCCGACCGGCAGATAGCCGTACCATCGCTTTGGGCATGATAATCCGGGCCGTAGCAATCATCCGAATCATTTCCCAAACCGATACGCGAGGCTGATCTTCCAGCGGTGTGCCTTCTACGGGTACGAGGGCATTTACCGGAACCGATTCAGGATGTTGAGGGAGTGTAGCCAGCGTGTGCAGCATCCCAATGCGATCCTGATCCGATTCACCCATGCCGATGATGCCACCAGAACAAACTGAAATACCTGCTTTACGAGCATGACCAAGCGTATCTAAACGGTCGTCGTAGGTACGGGTACTGATGATGTCACCGTAGAACTCTTCACTCGTATCGAGGTTGTGGTTGTAGGCGTACAGACCCGCATCTTTCAGTTTTTGCGCCTGGCTTTCGGTTAGCATTCCAAGAGTGCAGCACACTTCCAGGCCCATTTCATTGACGCCCTCAACCATTTCCAGCACCTTGTCGAAATCGCGGTTATCGCGCACTTCGCGCCAGGCGGCTCCCATACAAAAGCGCGTGCTACCGGTGTCTTTGGCACGTTTCGCAGCAGTCAGTACCTCATCGACCTCCATTAGTTTGTGAACCTTCACGGCCGTATGGTAACGGGCTGCCTGCGGACAGTACGCACAATCTTCGGGACAACCGCCGGTCTTAACCGATAACAGCGTGCAAACCTGCACCTCCTGCGGGTCGTGATGCTGACGATGTACGGTTGCAGCCCGATAAACGAGGTCCAGAACGGGTGAATTATATATTTCGGTGATTTCAGCACGGGTCCAGTCAGTGCGAAGCATAGGTGTACGATTTTAAATTGACGAAACGAACCAGGAAACGGCACGCTCTACCCCCATAATGATGAGTTCAGACCATCAAAAATCGTAAACCAGCGCTCGTAAATCAACAGTATAGGCGTTTATTTCAAGCCAAACAATACACGCATCAGCTTAAATGGCCGAACGACAAGCACATAAATGGCGATACAAACAACTAAAGATGAAAGGCTTATCGTTAAAAAGCCGTCGTAAACACCAAGGTTCGTCTGGGTTAAAACATAGTAGCCAATCATGACAATAACAGTCTGATGGAGGATATAGAACGGATAAACAGCCTCGTTTAGCTTCGGCAAAACAGGTCGCCCACGCCAGGTCGGATTGACATTGAGATAACGGTATCCATAGGCGATGGTCATTAGTACCGAAAACCAGGTTAGTCCCAGACCATTGAAACTAAAGAGTGTTCGAATTAATACCGTATCGTCAGCAGGATCAAGCCCGAAGAACGGCCTGGCACCGTACAGGACAATCGTACAGAGTATCGTACCAACCAGAAAATAGTGTCGCTGATCGGTGATGGCTTGCCAGAAATCGCGTCGACTGATCAGGATATAACCAAGCCAGAACAGAATCAGGTTATTCATAAAATAAGCCCAGTCGTTCACTAGGGCGTGCGTTTCGTTCGGGAAGAAACCGCCCAGTAAAACATCGTTCAGAAGCAGCAATCCGACCAGCCACAGAGCACCCCCCGGCCGGGCAATCAGTCGGCCAATTCGATCGACAAACCGCTGACCACGATCACTCTTCAACCAGCGAAATACCGGAATACTTACCAATGAATACAGAAACAGATACGCGACAAACCACAGATGATGCCAGCTAAAAGCGCCACCAGCACCCCCGTCCTGATAAGGCTGAAACTGGAATACTGCAGGGTAAAACTCGCTATAACTCCACGCAAAACGACCGCGAAACAGCCACTCAAAATAAATCTGCGGAGGCACGATAACAAACATACCAAATACCAGCGGTACGAACAGCCGTCGGACACGCTCGCCCGCGTAGGAGCCAAACGAACGTTTGCGAAGCGCAAAATAGGTTCCGGCTCCTGAAATAAAGAATAGTAGTGGCATCCGCCAGCGGTGCAGCCAGCGCATGACCAGTTCAAATTCGGGACTCGTTGCTTTGCTTTGTACATGCCAGCCCCATGAAACATAGATCATGCCCGTGTGGTAAAACAGGAGCGTGAGGATAGCAATGACGCGCAACCAGTCGAGGTCATAACGTCGAAATGCTGCCGTATCAACGACTTTGTTTTCTAGTGTTGGAATGTCTGTCATTACTTGTTTAGTAGCGATCATTGGCGTAAACTGCGTTTGTGATTGATAAGCCAAAATTCCGTTTAATAGGGTTTTAACGGGCTATTTTCCGATAATCTTGAACTTCGCGCCGACCGGGGCGAAGCCTGTTTCACTCCAGAAAACCCGATTAAGGAAGTCGGTAGGCCACAACATAATCACCCAGTTTTGTCCCCAGCTTTCCGTGGCCACCAGCGGCAATCACGACGTATTGCTGTCCATTGATCTGATACGTCATGGGCGTGGCCTGCCCGCCTGCCGGTAATGCTACTTCCCACAATAAGCTACCATCCTGGGTGTTGAACGCCCGCAGGTGACCATCCAGACTGGCGGCCACAAATATCACCCCGCCTGCTGTGGCAATAGCTCCGCCAAAATTCAGGGAACCCCATTGTTTGGCTTGTGGATACTTGGTAATGTCCATCATATAGCCCAGCGGTACTTCCCAGGCCAGTGAACCCTTTTGTAGATTTATCGCCACCAGCGTTCCCCAGGGCGGAGGTGTCTGCATGATAATACCACGTCCATCTTTGGTAAATAAATAGCTCCGCTTCATTACATAAGGCGTTCCGGCCTGCATTCCCGTTTCTGCCCGAAGCAGTTCCTGATCATTTTTAACGGATTCGGCCAATTTCTCCCGAGGCAACAGGCGAATAGCGGCAGCTAACCGATTAATGTTGGTAATGAGCAAACCTGATTGGGGATCATAGCACATACCGCCCCAATGAACGCCCCCTACATTACCCGGTGCAATCAGGCTCCCCTGTAGCGATGGGGGCGTAAACATTCCTTCGTAGTGCAGGCTATTGATGCGACGCTGGGCCACAGCTTTATCATCTGGTGTCAGTCCCCAGGCTTCCAGCTTTGGCAAACCCAGCAGCGGTAGAGTCGCAGGAAAGGGTTGGGTTGGGAAAGCTTCCTCACCCGGAACGGTTGATTTGGGCACAGGTCGCTCTTCAACGGGCAACAGCGGCACGCCCGTTTCCCGGTTCAGAATAAAGACATGACCTACTTTAGTGCCCACGGCTACAGCTGGCACCGCTTTGCCATTCTTTGTGAAGGTGAATAGCAGGGGCTGCGACGCATTATCGTAGTCCCATAAATCATGATGGACCGTCTGAAAATGCCAGACAACTTTACCGGTAGACGCCCGTATGGCAACAATTGAGCTGGCATACAGATTGCTACCGATACGTTCGCCACCGTAATAATCGGGACTTGGGCTGGTTGTCGGGATAAAAACTAAATCACGTTCAGCATCCGCCGAAATCAACGACCAGGCATTAGCCGCGCCCGTTTGTGTTGCTTCGGCGCCTTTCCAGGTCGTAAAGCCTGCATCATTTTTCGATCGGGGAATAGGGTCCCAGCTCCATCGTAATGCCCCCGTTAGCGCATCGTAGGCGCGCACAACGCCCCGCTCGTAATTGAACCGTTGGTTATCGCCCATCGATGAGCCAACCACGATCGTATTGCCAATAACTGCCGGTGGCGAGGTCACACTGATATTGCCAACGCCTTTGCGTAAATCCACGCTTCCTTCTTTCCCGAAAGTCGAAATTGGTTTACCCGTAACCGCATCCAGGGCAATTAGTCGACCATCCAGCGTTGCTACGAAAATGCGCTTGCCACTCGATCCGGAAGCGCGCTTATCTGCGGGAGCAGGCCAGCATGAAACTCCTCTCGACGTGATTTCGGATAAATCCTGACGCAGATAAACATCGGGATTATAGTCCCATTTTTTCTGGCCCGTGGCAGCATCTACCGCAAAAACCCGCGATGTTGGTGTGCTAAAAAAAAGTGTACCATCCACCATAATCGGGGTTGCTTCAAATGCCGCTTTCTCGTCGGCACTCGTCCCTTTATAGTGTTCTAACTCACCAGTCCGGAATGTCCAGGCTACCGTTAACTGCTTTACATTGGTTGGATTAATTTGCTTCAGGGGCGAAAACCGCATCCCACCGGCATCATTCCCATAAGCAGGCCATTCTACAGAATTGGCCGCCTGACCCCTGGCGACGCCAATGGCTGAAAGCAGTAGTACGGCAATACACCAAAAAAATCGGGCTCTTAGACATTGGGGGAGCGCTTGCATACAAATAGGGGTCTTTTGATTTGATGGACCAAAAATCCTCCACAAACGCCGATAATGCCCTATTTCCCGATCCTTATGAAGTTCTTGCCGACCGGGATGAAGCCTGCGGCTCCGTTGTCGACAACCCGGCCGAACGTATTGCGGCCGATTCTCTATATTGAGCCGGCGTTTGATTGGTCAACCGCTTGAAGGCCGTATGAAAAGCGGATGGCGAGTTGTAGCCAACCCGCTCAGCAATCTCATCGATTTTAAGATTGGTGGTTAACGGGTCATTCAGCAATCGTTGCGCTTCCGCTATTCGATGGATTGCCAGCCAATCGAAGAAGGTTTGCCCGAGCCGATCGTTCAGCAACTGCGACAGATTGTGTGGGCTCGTGTTCAACCGTTCGGCCAGTTTGGGCAGCGACAGATCGCTTTCCAGATAAGGCTTTCCGGTTTCGAGCAAGCGGGCGAGTTTTGCGAGAACGGCCTCTTCCACCTCTTCTGACAAAGCCGATTTTTCGTATTTCTTTTTTGGCTCGACGGGTAACTCAGGTTCAAGAACGACCGGCTCTGCTGCCGGTTCATGTCGCAGAAAATCAGAACCGCGCATCACCAGAAAACTCGTTACATAAATAGTAACGGAGACGTATGTTGCCAATAAGTAATCACCTACATCCCGATAAAACTGCGGTTTAACAATAATAATCAGAATGGGGACCAGCGCAAAAAGCCCGCTTAATAAACGTAAGGATGTCAGACCCGAAACCTGATGCACCGTCGATTTATTACGACCTGATTTCCACAGCGTTATGAGCGCCAGAATGGCATAAACGAGACAACTGAACAAGGTCATCTGGTTTATATAGCGACGCAATCCCGTAAAATCTTCGTCTAAATACGAATCAGCGTGAATGTACGGCAACTCAGGATGCTGAGAATCGATATAGGAGTTGTATTTAAATTCTATGGGTTGATAAAACCAGGTAACGGCGTTGATAAGCCAGATCGCGAAAGGCAGCAAATGCCAGATCCAATGACGAGGCAGTTTCTTCCATAAGCGGCTATAAACGAAGAAGTAGAATAAAGGTCCCAGCACAAAGTTAAACGGCTCGGCAAAATCCCCCGTCCAGAGTAATCGGAAGGTGTAGTTGGTATAATTCAGGAATATTTCGCCACTAATTGCCGCCAATGCCAGATTAAACCAGCCCAAACACCGATTCGAAACGCTACGCGCCCGCTCACCCGTCAGGAAGAAGATACCCAGGAAAATTCCCTGTGCAACACCCAGAAAGATAATCAGTGCAAACAGATCGAGATGAATCGGAAGGATCTTCATTGAATCGATTTTATGTAACGCAAGGTAAACAAAGTAGACAGGCAAAAAAAGGCCCATACAGTCTTAAAACCGTACGGGCCTTTTCTATTTACAAGCTAATCCGGGTTATCGAATCGTCATCTCAAACGGCAGCCGCATCTGAATGCCTTCCATCGTTTTGAGTTTTTTCAGGTACTTCACATAGGGCGCCAATTCACCGAGCTGTGCCTGAACACGGGTTTCTTCATCACCACCGAAGGAGCTCATCAATTGCTCGAAGAAAGGTTTCTTCCGGGGCTGGTATTTGAGTTTGTAATCGCCCTCTTTCAGTTTAGCCGACTGAGCCGCCAGTTTAATGGCATCATCCAGTCCACCAAGCTGATCGACCAGACCGATTGCTTTACCCTGCGATCCTGTCCAGACACGGCCGCCCGCAATGGCACGAATACTATCAACCGGCAATTTGCGTCCGGCAGCCGCTTTGCTGGTAAAATCGGCATAGATTCGCTCCGTAGCCCGTTGTAAGGTCTGCTTCTGGAAGGGCGTCATTTCGTGCGTTACCGCCGGAAAATCCGCATTCTCGTTGGATTTAACGCGGTCGTAGGTCACGCCAAGTTTGTCTTTAAAGAACGTTTCGGTATTGAACAACAGCGAGAATACGCCGATGGAGCCCGTAATGGTATTCGGTTGAGCGACAATTTTATCGCATCCCATAAGCATGTAATAACCGCCCGAAGCTGCATAGTCTGACATTGAGCCAATAACCGGCTTCACTTTACGGGCAAGCTCAACTTCCCGATACATCACATCGGACGCCAGTGCACTACCACCACCCGAATTCACACGCAGAACAATGGCCTTAACCTTATCGTCAAGCCGGGCTTTGCGAAGCTCCTCAACAATGGTTTCGGAACCAATACTATTTTCTTCGCCCTTACCAGTATGAATATCTCCCGAAGCCACAACCACGGCAATCCGATTGCTACCGGTTCCTTCCGTGTTCGGATCCGTTGATTCAGAGCGTTCATATTTGCTGAGCGACACGTAATTGATCTTCTTTTTCTCATCCAGGCCCAGCTCTTTACGAATTACGCTTTCCAGTTCATCCTGATAACCAATATTGGTAACGAGTTTCGTACGGAGCGCGTCGGCGGGTTTCTGAATGGTCAGCTTATCGGCATACCGTTTCAGCGAATCAACGCGCAACCCACGACTCTGAGCCACTCTGACGAGCATGTGGTCGTTGATCGAGTTAATGAAGGAAGTAACCTGCCGTTTGTTGGGTTCACTCATGTCCTCCCGAATAAACGGTTCAACGGCGCTTTTGAACTCCCCCACCCGAAAAATCTCCGGCTTGATCCCTAGTTTGTCGAGCGTTCCCTTAAAGAACGACAGTTCAGCATCCAGGCCGTTCCATTCCAGATCGCCAACGGGGTTGAGGTAAATTTTATCCGCTATCGATGCAATGTAATAGCCTTTCTCATTCATCGTTTCGGCATATGCATAAACGAACTTCTTCGATTGTTTGAAGTCAATCAACGCATTACGTATCTCTTCGACGGAGGCCCAGCCTGCGCTCGGACTTTCTGCCTGAAGATAAATTCCTTTAATATTATCGTCTTCCTTGGCGTCCTTTAAGGTCTGCTTTAATTCAATAAGCCCGATGGCATCACCAGACGCATCGATAGGCCCGAAACCATTAAACGGATTATCAGCGCTGCGCTCTTCAATAGGTTTATCTAGATCAATTTTCAACACCGAATTTTCCTTCACTTCAACTTTCTGGTCAGACGATGACGACAAAGCCGCACTTAGCCCGATCAACAGCAGAAAGCCGACGAACGAAAACAGTAGTAAGCCAACGATTGTGGCTAAAACATACTTAAGAAACTGTCGCATGTATTAATGATTGAGTTGTGTGTTAATACACATAATAAACAAATTTACGCGTCATAGTTGCCAATATTTCAGAAAAATGTTGAGTGCGCAAATCGGCGGATAAATGGTTGACTGGTTAAATAAGGTATTGAAATCAAACAGGGTTCTAAAACAACTGGGTAATTTAGCGAACGACTCCCTGTCATTCACCAAATTACCCAGTTGTTTATAAAATCACGTTACTGCATCAGGCAGGCATGTTCGCATAATCCTCCATGGCGGTCCGGATTACGTCACGGGCTTCATCGCGACCGTACACATTTGCCAGTTCCATGACAGCTGGCTCGTCGGGTAAATTCTTGTAGGTTAAGAAGTAGTGCTGTAAACGCTTCACAACAGCTACGGGCAATTCGCTCAGGTCATTGTATTGACCATACATGGAATCCCCTTTCAAAACGGCAATAATTTTATCGTCGGCTTCACCTTTGTCGATCAACCGGAAACCACCGATCGGGATCGCCTGCAACAGAATATCACCGTGGGTGATTTCGCGTTCGGTCAGTACGCAGATATCCAGCGGGTCACCATCACCCAGTTCGACAGTACGGCCCGAGCGATCAGACGCTAGCTGGGCAATTCCATCGCCACAGTAGGTCTGAGGAACGAATCCGTATAAAGCCGGAATAATGTTGGAATACTGCTGCGGGCGGTCAATTTTCAGATAACCCGACTCTTTATCAATTTCATACTTAACCGTATCGGTCGGTACAATTTCGATGAACGCGGTAATAATATCCGGAGCCTTTTCGCCTGGTGAAATACCGTGCCAGGGGTGGGCTTTAGAAGGAGTTTTTGCCATAGGGTCAAGTTGTGTCGGCTCAAAAAATGCTTGCATACGATTTAAAGAAAAAACTGGAATAATCAATGTTTGTTGTTTCGCTGAAACAAACATTCCGCCCACTTTTCGTCAGTTAATGCCATTTGGCCTGACAAAAAGGGGGCGGAATGCCTTTAGTGCTACAAAAATACGAAGAGAAAACTATACTGAATCGTTTTCCTTTTAAACGGATACAGGATAAGTTTTATATCGTACGGGTTTATTCGGTCAAAACCGAAAACTCCGCCCGAAAAAATCCTATTTCTACCAAAAAATCTTATCTAACTTAAGCTGGAAATAATCCTATACAGTTATTCGATCCGCGAAACCAACACGCTCAGCGACCTGGTGTTCACCGGATTTATTCAGCGATTGCCGGACCAGCATTTCACCCAGGAAGCCCGCCAGGAATAGCTGAACGCCAAGAATAATGGCGACCAGTCCGAAGTAGAACAACGGATTATCGGTGGCATTTCTAAATTTCACGCCCTGGGAGATATTGATCAGCTTCTCGGCGATAAGCCACACGGCCAGAACTGTCCCGACAAAAAACGATAGCGTTCCGAATGTGCCGAAAAAGTGCATCGGCCGCTTGCTAAACCGGTGTACGAAGGCAATAACCAGCACATCCAGAAAACCATTGACGAAGCGTTCAAGGCCAAATTTGGTTGTCCCGTACTTACGGGCACGGTGCTGGACAACCTTCTCCCCAATCCGGCCGTAGCCGTTCCAGTTAGCCACAATGGGCAGGTTCCGGTGCATATCGCCATATAGAGTGGGAGCTATCGTTTTAACAACCTTCTGTTTGTAGGCTTTCAGGCCACAATTGAAATCGTGGAGTTGAACCCCCGAAATCCAGCGCGAAACCGCATTGAACAGTTTTGTCGGGAAAGTCTTGGTAATCGGGTCATAGCGTTTTTGTTTCCAGCCCGATACCAGATCGTATTTATCCTCAACGATCATGCGATACAGTTCCGGAATTTCGTCGGGGCTATCCTGCAAATCGGCATCCATCGTGATCACAATCTGGCCCCGAGCCGCCTGGAATCCGGTTTGCAGGGCGGCCGTTTTGCCATAGTTACGATTAAAACGAACCCCGCGAACATTCGGGTTAACGCCTGCCAGCCGTTCGATAACCGCCCATGAGTCATCGGTGCTGCCATCGTCGACAAACAGGATTTCGTATGTATAGTGCTGTTCCGTTACAACCCGCACGATCCAGTCGTGCAGTTCGGGCAGCGACTCGTCTTCGTTGAAAAGCGGAATTAAAACGGTTAGTTGAAGCAATTCAGTCATTTAATTCGAACCTTTTGTTCTTTACTTCATGAACGAAACTTTAGCCACAAAGTGCTCAATGTCGATACGAAGTTCACAAAGGTATTTAGAATATCAGGTAAAAATCACGGAGCAGGTTCCGGAATGCAGTTGAATAGGTTCGCCCATCTGGCTCATAGATGTCCAATACTTCGTCGAAACGATTGTCGGCTCGGAACGAAAAGCCTGTCACTATTCGAAATACAGGCTTGTTCGCGTGGTGTCTCAAGGCCAGCTGTCTGAATGGACCTAGTCCTGCTTCGCTGGCCAGTTCAGCTAATTTCCCGGTTTCGTAGGGCGGCAGCAGTACCCACCATTGCCCTTCCGGCTCCAGTAACCGAACAACGGCCTCAATCAGTTCTGAAAAAGGTAGTTCGTCGGTATGAAGAGCCCGATTGATGGCAGAATCGGGAGAGCGAAGGTGGTTCGTATAAAAAGGTGGGTTGGTCAGTATTCGGTCGTATTTGCGTCCGCTGGCCGTAAAGTCCTGTATGCGTTCGTGTATGGCTACAACCCGTTTGGCAAAAGGGCTTGCTGTTACATTCTCAGCAGCCTGACTAAATGCAGCCGCATCCATTTCTACCGCATCGATGAGCGCATTCGGATTGCGCTGTGCAGCCATCAGTGCCAATAAACCGGTACCAGTACCAATATCGAGTATTCTTGCTCCGGCTACATCGGCATAGGCACCAAGCACACACGCATCGGTGCAGACCTTCATGGCCGTGCGCTCCTGATGAATGGTAAATTGCTTGAACGAAAACACAGGTATATAGCACACGTTTTATTTTCGACCAAAATCTGCCGGATTTTCACCCCACACGGTAGTTTCCCACTTTAATACCGGATTTGCATAAATGTGTGTTTGAAGCCAGGTTTCGGCCCGGTCGAGCAAGTCGAAGAGTTCCGTATTGCGGGATGTTTCTTCGAGTTTGGTATTGGCTTTCTTTTTTTTGACCCAGCCAATGGCTGTTCGGGAATCGGAATAAACCGGAATGTTACTACCCTTCTGATGGAGCAGGGCTAACGCGTGAACAATCGCCAGAAATTCACCAATGTTGTTCGTCCCATCTAAATAAGGTCCCTTGAGAAAGAGCTTCTGCTTCGTAGCCAGATATATTCCCTGATACTCCATATCGCCGGTAGCGGTATTCCAGGCGGCATCGACAACCAGACTATCCTGAATTGGCGAACCGACCAAACCGGGCACTTTCAGGCTGGATGCTCCGGTCTGCTTCGCCGATCCGTTTTTACCCTGCCCGATGTGCACGTGTGGTTTGTCTTTATAGGCTTTTATGGCTGCCGGTTTGGTATCAAACGCTTTAAACAGCGCCCCATCAAAGCCCGCCGTTTGCTTCTGACAGTCGGCCCAGTTGTCGAATACGCCGGTCTCACGACCGCGCCAGACAACATAAAATTTCGGCTTTTTCTGAGCCATAGATCACTCTCTTTTCCGCAAAAGTAATGACTATCTATTAACAGCCTTGTTTGAGATTAGCCTGATTTATTGCCGGAACGGGCTTTTTCTCGCCGATCTAAAGCAGTTATAGGCATAAAATTCACTCAGACTGGTCTGCAACGGGTCCGCTAACTTCGCTCCTCCCACACCTGAGCCAGATTGACGATGACCTCAACGGCTTTGTGCATATCCTGAACCGATACCCACTCCAGACGCGAATGAAAGGCGTGTTCGCCAGCGAATATATTGGGACAGGGCAAGCCCATGAACGACAAACGTGATCCATCGGTCCCCCCACGAATACTACGCCGTTCGGCCGATAGTCCTGCCCGTCGGATAGCCTCCAGTGCATTGTCGACCACGGCGGCATGCTGATCCAGCACTTCTTTCATGTTGCGATATTGCTCCTTCACGACCAGTTTTGCCGATGAGCCAGGATAATTCGCCAAAACATCATTGAGTTTGTTTTGCAGATAGGTTTCTTTCTCCTGCAAACCAACTTCCGTGAAATCCCGGATAATAAATTCCAGCACCGCCTGATCCTGATTTCCTTCAAAACGGGTTGGGTGAACAAAACCCTCTTTCCCCTCGGTCGTTTCGGGAGAAAGTGCATTTTTAGGGAGCGTAGCCAGCAGATCAGCAGCTATTTTTAGCGCATTTTCAAGCTTCCCTTTGGCAAAACCGGGGTGCGTGCTGACACCCTGAATGGTTATCCTGACGGCATCAGCCGAGAAGGTTTCGTCTTCAAGTGTTCCGAGTGCTTCGCCATCAATGGTATACCCAAAATCGGCACCCAGCTTCTGAATATCCACTTTCTCCGTACCGCGGCCTACTTCTTCATCGGGCGTAAAGAGGAGTCGGATACGACCATGTTTCACTTCTGGGTGGGTCAGTAGATACTGAGCAGCATCCATAATTTCGGCAACTCCGGCTTTGTTGTCAGCACCCAGTAAGGTTGTACCACTTGCCGTAATGATATCATTGCCTAGCTGGTGCCTGAGGTCGGGATGATCCGCTACCCGAATTACCTGTGTGGCATCGTCCGGTAGTATGATATCGGCACCATTCCAGTTGTAATGAATGATTGGTTTTACACCAGCGCCTGTTACGTCAGGCGACGTATCTACATGCGAGCAAAAGCAAATCGTTGGGACATTGGTCTTTTCAGTAGTTGCCGGTATGGTAGCGTAAACATAGCCCCACTCGTCGAGTTCGACGTCAGTCAGACCCATCTCGGTCAACTCCTGTATGAGTATTCGGCTGAGATCTTTTTGTTTTTCGGTACTCGGATTGGTTGCTGATTGAGGGTCTGACTGTGTATCAATTTGAACGTACCGCAAAAAGCGGTCAACAGCACTGTGCCGATAACCGGCGAGGGGAATAGTATGCATATAGTGGTCGTGGACAGAATGTTATTCGAACAACGAATCAACTAAATGCCCTTAAGATTGTTATCCAAATTTTCTGGCACTCCCGCCTGAATTCGTGGTAAAGTACGAATTCAGGCGGGTAGTTATTTTACGGTAGCCAGCACTTTCTGCATCTGTTCAGCGACAAACTGGTTACCTGCATCGTTCAGGTGAACGCGATCAGTCGTCAAAATTCCTTTCTCTTTATTTTCGGGATTGTTCTTCAGGTTATAGTCCAGAAAGGCTTTCCGTAAATCAACGAGTGGCAGGTTATGCCGTTTAGCCATATCACGAATAAACTGACTATACTGGTTCAGATCGCCATCTTGCTGGTTTGTCATATCCGTTTTTTCGCCGATAGCAGCCGGTGTACACAAGACGACACGCGCGTTGGCAGCCTGTAGCTTTTTCACAACGGCTTCGTAGAACTTCACAAATTTGTCGGGGTCAGTTCCTGTTCCGGAGGATGCTTTATGCCAAACGTCATTTACACCTACCCAAACGACAACGACATCGGGCTTCTGGGCAAGCACATCGTCGTCCATCCGAAGGAATAGATCGTAGATTTTATTCCCTCCAATACCAGCGCCAATCAGTTCAAACTGATCGGTCGGTAGAAGCGTCTTCAGACGGTCAATGTAACCACCGGTTTTGATACCCGCCTGGGTGATGGAATCCCCAAAAAAAACGACACGGGTTGGTTTGGCTGCAGTCATAGCCATCAAGCCAACGAACAGCAGGAACGAAAGTCGAAATAAAGTTTTCATAATCTGCAAAGAAACACGATTCCAAAACATACCCAACTGAATTGTTAATGTTTAGGAAAAACTGTCCGGTCAATCGAACGTTATACCCCGCAAATCTGAATACATTCATTTCTACAACCACCAACAAGTAATCACAACTCCGATTACTATTTATTAATTAACAATCAGGCACTTGAACATTAGTACACTATTCGCCAAAAATATAATACAAACAAAAATTGAAAGCTATGGTGCATAAATCTGAATTTTCAATTACCAAACCACGGTCACGATAAAATATAAAGTTAGCATTAGGAGGGCTGTATACGCATTAAAATAAGTCAATTTTGGTATAAAGCCAGTGTTACCTATGTTTGCTAAAGCAGGTGTAAGGATTATTTATACCAGAAGCAAAAGACTCATCGAATAATCGCGGCTATCCTAAATTTAATGAACGACAACGATACAAAACGGCTTTCGCGACTGACGGCAATTCTTACACAATTGCAAACTAAACGACTTATTACTGCAACAGCACTGGCGAGCAAATTTAATGTTAGCATTCGCACAATTTACCGTGATATCAGGGCCTTAGAACAATCGGGTATTCCTATCTTAACTGAAGAAGGAAAAGGTTATTACTTAATGGAAGGTTACCGGCTTCCACCAGTAAGTTTTACTGAAAGTGAAGCAAATGCGTTAATTACAGCGGAAAAATTCGTCTCAAAAAACAAAGACGCGTCGTTCGTAAATGAATATACAGCAGCGATCGAAAAAATAAAATCTGTATTACGTTACAAGACAAAGGAAAATACTGAATTGCTTTCCAGTCGAATTATTGTAAGCCAGAACAATACAAATGACAAAACAAGTAATTATTTGGCAAGTTTGCAGTTAGCTTTAACGAATTTCAACTTAACAACAATCGATTATCAAAAGCTAGATACAAATGAAACTAGTTCAAGAATTATTGAGCCTTTTGCCTTATTGAGTACACAAGAAAATTGGCTGCTGGTTGCCTGGTGCCGTTTACGAAATAATTTCAGGATTTTCAGACTTGACCGTATCCAACGGCTAGATGTTCAGCATGAGAAATTTGAACCTCACAAAATAACGTTACAGGAATATTTCGAACTGTCAAAAAATCAAAATAACCCCTGACATAGGGCTGTCACACCGCCGATTTAACTTTGTTGAAACAAAATGCTTAAAAAGATGGAAACGGAACCAAAAGCAATGTTTCGCGGAATGGCCAACGTCAGTTACTGGGTAGATGACATGAAAGAAGCCCGTAAGTGGTATACTGAACTTTTTGGCATTGACCCCTATTTCCAGCGTCCCGACGAGGAAAATCCAGCTTATGTCGAGTTCCGCGTTGGCGACTACCAGCATGAGGTGGGCATTATCGATAAAAAATACATGCCTAAACCGTCCGGGGATGGCCCCGGCGGTGCCATCTTGTACTGGCATGTCGATGATATTCAAAAAGCACTGGATCGGCTTTTAGCCTTGGGAACTACAGCGCATGAGCCAATCACGGAGCGCGGTATAGGCTTTATTACGGCGTCAGTCGTTGACCCGTTTGGCAATATTTTAGGCATAATGTACAATCGCCATTACCTTGATATTTTATCTTCCACCAACAAAAAGTAAACAATCGGTTTATAATGGAAACGAATAAAGGTATTGAAACGGTCTACGTAGAAACAAGAGAACAATGGCGACAGTGGCTGGAAAAGAATGGCCAATCGAAAACCGAAATTTGTTTAATTCTGTATAATAAGGACAGTAAAACAAAAAGCGTTAACTACAGCGAAGCTGTGGAGGAAGCCTTATGTTTTGGCTGGATCGATTCATTGACGAATAAACGGGATACAGAAAGTCGATATCAACGCTTTTCACCCCGTAAACCTAGAAGTAACTGGAGTAAATCGAACAGAGAACGAGTAGACAGAATGATACAGGAAGGATTAATGACAGAATCCGGACAAAAGATGATCGATATTGCCAAGAATAATGGACGGTGGGAGCCAATTCTCGCAGACTAAAAATTTATCTGTCTATCCTGGGCTTTGCTGAATAGGCAAAGCCCTTAATCATTGTGTTCCATACGAAGCAAACTAACAACCAATTGAAGTAATTAACGGCATGCAAATTGAAACACATACAATAAATGACATAAAAATTGCTGAAGTAGTTTCAGATGTTATTGTGATTAAAACTACTGAAGATGGCTTAGACTTATTAGGCAATTTATATTACCAGGATTTTGACAGAATAATCATTCATGAGAAAAATATTACCCCAGATTTTTTTGATTTAAAATCAGGAATAGCCGGCGAAATACTTCAAAAGTTTTCGACTTATCGGGTCCGATTGGCTATAGTTGGTGATTTCGCTAAATATCCGGGTAAAAGTATCAAAGACTTTATTATTGAAAGTAATAGAGCCCGGCAAATTAACTTTGTAAATTCAACAGCAGAAGCGTTAAACAGACTTTCGGCGAACTAATCCAATATTGAAGCCAGGCTGGTGTTATTGTACCATTTGTATCGATCAAAACGATATTGATTTCGTCTAAAAACATACGTATATTTACGAGTTGCGATGCCATTGGGAGGGGAATGCAGTCGGCCAGTTTTTGGCTAACTTCGCCAGCAACAGAGCTTGTTCTGAGGAGTCGACGGAGTTAGCCATAATGAAAAAAGACTTCGTAAATCGGCCATTTACAAAATCTTTTTCATTATGGCTTCATGACTAAATAGGCGTTCATGTTAAACCCTCCCAACTGCGTACCACTCCGGCTTTGTGAAATGCAAAAAACCTTACAGTCATGGTGTACAATATTTTAAACGGCGACTCACTTGCTTATACAGGGCTTTCTTATAAAACTGGCTGGGAGCCAGTAGTCTTACCTTTGTGGTTAACTAGACGACAAATTCATGACCCCTGTTCCCAGCACGGCTAAAACTACGGCTTTCTTTCAACTTCTCAACCGCTTCCAGAGCCACTTTGGCTTTAAAGGCAGGCGAGTGCTGCTTGCGTTTTGCTTTCATTTTGAACCACTATTTACAGCTTGTTTTTCAACTTAGCTAGTGGTCCTAATTTGGGGGAGTACTATATAGGTATATTTCTACGCGCTACTAATGACTTGTTCGTATTGTCAAGCCGCTCGGTGATGATAGTCAATCCTCAAACGAGCCAGGTTAGGTCGATTGCGTTACCTGCTCACACTAATGTTTCTTCAGTTTGGCACCATACTCGCATTGTTTCTGATAGTCAGGGCAATGAATACTTTAATATTTATCATTTGCTCTATCGTTTCAACGACAAAAAGGGAATTGATTTAATTACGAGGTTAGACAATCAGAATGCTTTCCGAGGGTTGCTAATCGATCGCTCTGATGTGCTATGGGGTGGAACAAATAAAGAAGGTGTCCTTAAATACAACCTTAAAACCAACCTGTTCAGGGCAATGCCCTATCAAAATGGCTTTTATCAGGATCTTTTGGTTCAGAATTTGGAGTTGCCAGCTGATCAATTACCGCCCTTACCTAAAGATGTGGTCCCCTATAAGTTTCGGTACACATTCGATAAGACAGGAAAAATGTGGTTCAACATAGATAATAGCCAGTTTTATCAGATTGATTTCCAGACGAAGAAGCTCACAACCGTTCCGTTTCCGTTTCCAGTTCCACCGGCCTTGCGGCATGACTGGACTGTCCCGGTCACGTCTATAGCCACTGACCCTACAGGACGCATATGGATACTGACTGATTCGTTAGCACTATGGTATGAAGGAGGCCAATGGCACCCATTTCGACACCCGATTCGATCTGGAAGTACGCGTATCAATCAACCCAAATCCAGCACGCTAACAAATGGCATTGAAGGAGAGATGCTGCAAATTGTGGTTGATGAAAAGGCAATTTGGGTAGCAACCAATACGCATGGACTTTACAGCATCGATCGCACAAGCGGGCAAATCAAACAATATAAACACCTGCCAACCGATCTGAGATCAATAAGTAGTAACCAACTCTTTTGTTTGTTTGCCGATCCATTCGACAAGGCAATTTTATGGATCGGAACTTTTGGCAATGGCCTATGTCGGTTTGATAAACGAACGGGTACCTGCCGCCGATTTACTACACAGGACGGTTTGCCCAACAATGTAATTTATACCGCTATTACTGATCAACGGGGCTTTCTCTGGATTGCAACCAATCAGGGCTTATGCCGAATGGATCGACGTACGTTCAAGACACGCACTTATACACACGAAGATGGCATTCTGGAAGATGAATTTAATCGGTTTCATTACCTACACCTCCCCGACGATCGAATTATTCTGGGCGGTATAGGTGGGCTTACGTCTTTTTATCCAAACAAATTACGCGATGATGACTATCAGCCACCCATACAACTCACGGATATTCAAGTTAACAATCAGCCACTTACTCCCGAGCAACTACCCGATTCATTACCCGTACAGGCGATCGATCACCTGGATCTACCCTATAATCAGAACTTCTTAGCGGTTCATTTTGCTGCCTTACAATATAATAATCAGCCCAAAATTCGCTACCGCTATCAGCTAATTGGACTGAATGAGAAATGGATTGAAACCAGTCGTCCTGTAGCGGAGTATACTGATTTACGATGGGGAAATTATGTACTCAGGCTTAATGCATCCAATACGTCGGGCATATGGAGTAAACACATTCGTGAATTGACCCTAGTTATTCGCCCGCCCTGGTGGGCAACCTGGTGGGCCATTCTGCTTTATATTGGTGCTCTGGCAGGCGTGATTTATGGGCTGGTTCGTTCTTATATTACTCGGCAGGAGGCTATTCAGTTCAAGGCAATCGACGCCATAAAAGCCCGTTTCTTTACCAATATCACCCATGAGTTCCGAACACCATTAACCTTAATTCTGGCACCAGCTGAAAAATTAAAACAGCGGCTGCGCCATATTGACGATCGGCATCAGCTTGATTTAATTTATCAAAATGCAACTCAGCTATTAGGCCTGATTAACCAGTTAATGGAACTTTCTAAAGCAGAAGCTCATGCATTGCAGGTAAACGAAAGTCAGGGTGATCTGGTAGCTTTTATAACTCAATTAATACAAACGTTTGAATACCAATCCAATACAAAGGACATTCAGCTAGATTTACAGGCTCAAAATTTACATCCGGCCTATTGGTTTGACTCCGACAAACTGGAACGCATTGTATCTAATCTGGTGGCAAATGCGTTAAAATTCACACCAGTAGGCGGTAAGGTAACCGTCGATTTAATGCCTGTTCAGCACCTGGATTCAACTGAAAAGAGAAATCCTAAAACTACCCATAACTCATGGGTTCAAATAACCGTATCTGATACTGGTGTTGGCATTCCAGCAGACCAGCTTCCACGAATCTTCGACCGATTCTATCAGGTTGACAATTCCAGCACTCGCCAACAGGAAGGTACTGGTATTGGGCTGGCACTTGTTAAAGAGTTAGTTGAAGTACAATCAGGAACCATTCAGGTTTTCAGTAAAGTAAATAGTGGCACGACCTTTAGGGTCGATTTGCCTTATCGTCCTACAACTACTTCTGAGATAGCCCATTCTCTACCAACGGCTGTCGAATCAGAAGCTAATGAATCCGACGAAGAACAACGGTCTGACGATGCTCCGATTGTATTGATTGTAGAAGATAATCTGGAACTGAGCAATTTTATTGCCGATAGTCTTCCCTCCCATTATCAAATTCATCGTGCTTCTAACGGGGCTGAGGGTTTGGAACAAGCCACTAAGCTTATTCCAGATTTGGTGATCAGCGATGTGCTGATGCCGATTATGGATGGGTATACGCTTTGTAAAAACGTAAAAGAAGATCTGCGAACCAGCCACATTCCCCTTATTCTGTTAACCGCCAAAGCGTCAGTTGAAAGCCGGATTGAAGGTTTGTCGCTGGGAGCCGATGATTATATTGGAAAGCCGTTTCATGTTCAGGAGCTTCGGTTACGCGTCCGAAACGTACTAGAACAACGCTGACAATTACGTGACTGGGTGCTTGCCAGCGCTACCAATCCGGATCCTCTTCCTAAACCCCCTGCTCCTACTGATCCATTATTGGAGAAGCTTGCTGAATTAGTTGAGAAACATCTCGACAACGCGGGCTTTGGAGCCGATGAACTTGTTTCAGAAAGCGGCCTGAGCCGGATGAATTTACACCGGAAGTTAAAAGCACTGGCTGGCACTTCAACGGGAGAATTTATTCGTAATTATCGCCTGAAACGGGCTGCCCAATTATTGCGCCAGGGACATACTGTTTCTGAGACTGCCTATCTTGTCGGCTTCGAAGACCCTTCCTATTTTACCCGTACTTTCCGCAAAGTTTATCAAATGACCCCGTCCGCTTTTTCTAATAAAAACTAGGCGAATATTATACATATTATAATTATCAATATACTTATAGTCCAATTTTTAGCATAAATTTTATTCTATTGGTACGTGAGTACCAGTATTTGATATAAAAATACCAGTATTTATACCTAGCCCTATAGACCTTTGTCACTCGCGTTTTACTTATAAACCAGCGCGTTTTACTAATGCAATGTCAGAATAACGCCTACGGAAATTACCCGCCTATAGTTTACTTAATACCAGCAAGTATCAGATATTGGTCGCCAATGGGTCTAGTATCACTGGCGTTTTCAGAACCATCTATGTGTGTTATGAGGGATTAGTTTGGAATAAATTAACCAGGCTCCTCCATAACGTATAGGCATTTGTTTCATTTACTTCATTCTTTTTGCTTTACCCTACTCACCATGACAAAGTATCATACATCAGACGAACAAACCGTAACTTCCTTTCAAAACTCAGAGGCTATCGACAGCTTTGACAACATCTACCATCACTATGTCAATCGAGTCTATCATAAGTGCCTGACGATGACCAACGACACCGAAATGGCCAAAGATTTTACCCAGGATATCTTCATTAAAGTCTTTATCAAGCTCAAGACGTTTCAAAATCGGTCTGCCTTTTCTACCTGGCTCTATGCCATTTCCCATAATTACTGCATCGACCACATTCGCGCCAGTAAACGCACCGAGCCTTTGTCGGATGCGGTTATGAAGGATGTCGCCGAGCAAGACTCCTCACCTTTAGAAACTGTGGTTAGCCAATGGCGGGCATTGAGTCTGTTTCTCACTAGCCTGCCCGAGGATGAGGTGGCCATGTTACGGCTCAAGTACGAGCAGGGGGTATCGGTCAAAACGATCAGCGAGTACTATAATCTCTCGGAGAGTTCCATCAAAATGCGCTTGAAACGAAGCCGGGATAAACTCCGTGCTCTGTGCATAACTGCAATTTCAGATCAGGAAAAGCAATTTCAGAAACCCGTAGATTTCTAAAAACGGAGGAATATCAATTATCAGTAAGAGTGCCTAATACGCTTGCCTGATCTAGTATTATTACCCACCGGACAATGAATCCCCAGCTGTAGTCATACGCTGGGGATATTTTTTGTTTTTTGGTTGTCAGGAATCTGCCTGTGAATACAATACCTCTATTTCCAACTATCCAGTCTTTTGAACCAAATCATCCTGTGACAAACTTACCTTATCCGGGAAAGCACTATCTGATTAATATTATTCTTTTATTTCAAACTTGTATACTTTATCGTAATCATCGAATGGATGAACTGTTTCTGTTGCCTTTAGCCGAAAGCCACTCTCATCCAATAACTTGACTAAAGATTGCTCCGTAAATAATGGTTTTCGACAGTCTATATGTTTTTTACCAGGCCGTTTGGCAATCAACTCAGAAATAAACAAATAGCCGTCTCTCTTTAAGTTACCTCGAATACTTTTCAGCATATCGACAGGAGATTCAAATTCGTGTAGACTGTTTTCAACAATAACTTTGTCAAAGACTTTATCAGGAAGTCGCGTCTCCTTCGCTTTTCCTCGAATGGAGATAAATTTCGCGGTGCAACTACGGTTCATGACGGCATATAATCGCCGGATTGTTGCCGATAATATGTCTGGCTCAAGGCAAATTGGAT
The DNA here is from genome assembly GCF_010233585.1 of Spirosoma endbachense. Taxonomy (NCBI): domain Bacteria; kingdom Pseudomonadati; phylum Bacteroidota; class Cytophagia; order Cytophagales; family Cytophagaceae; genus Spirosoma; species Spirosoma endbachense. Next base: position 5,720,897 of record NZ_CP045997.1, on the reverse strand, counting down.
TGATGTCCTGCACATAGAACGTAAGACTATCAGCCATCATTGAATAGATTACTTCCCGATTACCGCTACCTGAGCCAATACTGGCGATATTCTCTTCTTTATGGAAGTCATATACCCTTCGGTAGCTCTTTAGCATTAATTCAATTATTTTCTTCCTCGCATAAAAATCATTTACACAGTCCTTTTCCTGAGCTAGGGCGGTCGTGAATAAAAAGCAAAATAATAGCGTAAAGAAACGGATCATGCATTGAATGACCGTAACCCAGTTAAAATCGGAACGATCCTGACGGGGTTACGGTACTAACCATTTGTCAAAAAACTTACTTTATCTCGCCTACCATATCCTCAGGCTTCACCCATTCGTTAAACTCCTCTTCGGTTAAATAACCGAGCTTCAGGGCCGTTTCTTTCAGGGTTGATCCTTCGCGGTGAGCCGTCTGTGCGATTTCGGCGGCTTTGTAATAGCCAATTTTTGTATTCAGGGCCGTCACCAGCATCAGCGATGAATCAACGTGTTTTTTGATGTTGGCTTCGATCGGTTCGATTCCTTCGGCACACTTGTCATTGAACGATACGCACACATCGCCAATGAGCCGCGCAGAATGCAGAAAGTTATAAATCATGACCGGCTTGAAGACGTTCAGTTCAAAATGCCCCATAGCACCACCAAAGTTGATCGCAACGTCGTTGCCCATGACCTGCGCAGCTACCATGGTCATGGCTTCGCACTGGGTTGGGTTCACTTTACCCGGCATAATCGATGAACCGGGCTCGTTATCGGGAATATGCAACTCCCCAATACCAGCACGCGGTCCGCTCGACAGCATCCGAATGTCATTGCCGATTTTCATCAGGCTAGCCGCAACGGTTTTCAGTGCCCCGTGCGATTCAACAATTGCATCGTGAGCCGCCAGTGCCTCGAACTTGTTTTCGGCAGTAATGAACGGCAGACCCGTTACATTGGCAATGTGCTTCGCGACGCTTTCTGAGTAATTTGGGGGCGTGTTGATACCCGTCCCAACGGCCGTTCCGCCAAGTGCCAGTTCGCTCAGGTGAGCCAGCGAATTATTGATAGCCCGCAAACCGTGATCAAGTTGCGATACATAGCCAGAAAACTCCTGACCAACCGTCAGGGGCGTGGCATCCATGAAGTGCGTTCGCCCAATTTTGACGATATGCATAAACTGCTTCGACTTGGCAGCCAGCGTGTCGCGTAGTTTTGTGATGCCGGGAATCGTAACGTCAAGCAGAATTTTGTAGGCAGCAATGTGCATCGCCGTCGGAAACGTATCGTTCGACGACTGCGACTTGTTCACATCATCGTTTGGATGCAGAAATTTCTTTTCGTCAATGAGCTGGCCGCCGTGCAATACATGCCCCCGATACGCCACAACCTCATTGACATTCATGTTCGACTGAGTGCCTGAGCCCGTTTGCCAAACCACCAGCGGAAACTGATCGTCGAGTTTCCCCGCCAGAATTTCATCACATGCCTGACCAATAAGATCGCTTTTTTCCTGCGACAGTACTCCCGCATCGAGGTTGGTCAATGCAGCCGCTTTTTTGAGGTACGCAAATGCCCGGATAATCTCGCGCGGCATTTTATTGATATCCTGGGCAATTTTAAAGTTCTCGATGGAACGCTGGGTTTGCGCGCCCCAATAGACGTTGGCCGGAACCTGAACCTGGCCCATCGTGTCTTTCTCGATGCGATATTCCATGTATAGACTATAGATATAAGAAGTTAGACAAGAGACTGTCTCAAAATTCGTCGGCAAAGGTAGGATGAGGCTCGTGTTTTACCATGCTGTTTGGCAGGTTTCAATATCTCTCCAGACACAATTACCAACTAACATTTTTCATGTCGATCAAAAAACACCGAAAAATGGTTAGTTTAATCGGTAAGCATTCCCGATTCCAAATGTCATGACCACCTACAAACTGCCCCATAAAATTGCTGCCCGGCAGCATGAAATAACCGCTGACTTCATGGCCATTATAGATCGTCATTTGGCTGACCTCCTGGAAGGGCGCGTTACCGACATGTACGAGATTCGGGATATTGCCGATGAGTTGCACATTCACCCAACTCACCTCAGCAATACCATTAAACTAACAACTGGCAAATCGCCCTGCTACTTCTTCGAGAATAAGATAATGGCCATTGCCAGAACTATGCTCCGCGACAATCGGCGCACTATTGCCGATATTGCCATGACACTGACTTTCGACCCATCTAACTTCACCAAGTTTTTCAAACGCTTTCAGGGTGTTACTCCCAGGCAGTATCGGGAAGCCATTTTGCAGGAAGCATGGGAAAAAACTGAAGCTATCACCATTTAATCTGAAAGAGTCACCATAAAGTGCCAACCCGCGTCCTGCAACTTTGTGCCGTCAATCAACAACAAACAAGATGGCAACTGAAAACAAAATTGCAGTAGTAACCGGTGGTAGCCGTGGTCTGGGTAAAAACATCGCCTTACGCTTAGCTACCGACGGTATAGATATTATTTTAACGTATCGCTCCAAACAGGATGAGGCCGAGGCCGTTGTTCAGGAAATCGAACAGAAAGGCCGGAAAGCCACTGCACTCCGCCTGGATACGGGTCTGGTTAGCACCTTCAATTCATTTCTGGAACAGGTATCCGCTACGCTAAACGAAAAATGGGGCCGATCAACTTTCGACTTTCTGATTAACAATGCCGGTATTGATGCGGCTTCTCCTTTTGCACAGACAACCGAAGAAGACTTCGATAACCTGTTCAACATTCACCTCAAAGGAGTTTATTTTCTAACCCAAAAATCCCTCCCCATTCTGGCCGATAAAGGTGGTATTGTGAACGTATCGACCGGTCTGACCCGCTTCACGACACCGGGCTATGCGGCCTATGCCTCAATGAAAGGAGCCGTTGAAATCTTTACCAAATACCTGGCAAAAGAACTGGGTTCCCGTGGTATAAGGGCAAATCTGGTAGCACCGGGCATCATCGAAACGGACTTCACCAAAGCAGCACGGGAAGCCCACCCCGAACTGGGTGCATTTATCTCTTCACAAACGGCCCTGGGGCGTATGGGTCTCCCCGACGATATAGGCGGTGTTGTGACATTCCTATGTTCGACCGATGCCCGCTGGGTAAACGCCCAACGGATTGAGGCTTCGGGCGGTATGTTTTTATAAGAATTGAGGGAGTACTGCATTGTATGGCCTGTGTCTTTCATAGGCCATTTTCATAACTAGGCTAAAATGGTCTAGAGTCGAATGCTGACCGTTTCGAAGGAGAAGTTAGCCGAAGGAAATCTACACTTTGTCTTAGAACATAGGACTCGCTCAGCGGTGTGCCCGCCGTTGAGCGAAAGTTCTATTACTGCCTGTTTAGCAAAAATAGGTGAAAGAATCAGCATACTTGTCAAAAAGTCCAACAATTCTGCAAAATGATGGGTTACTTTTCTAATCTATTTGAATTAATAACTAGAAACATAGAATTCATCTCAATTCATTGAAAAACATGGCAAAATCTGCTTTTCTCCTGCTCTCTCTGTTGGCTCTGACCACAGCTTGTTCAAGCACCAAAACCGAGTCGACCGAATCATCTACGACAGTAACGGATTCCAGCTCGACCATGTCGTCGGATTCAACATCAACGATGTCCAGTGACACGACGATGGCAAAAGACACAACCAAGAAAGATTCGATCAAATAATCGATTCAATTCTATAAGTTTCAAAAAGGCCCCCAGTAGTGGAGGCCTTTTTGTTTTATAAGCTTGTTCGACACTTTTCGCAAAGCAAGCAATTCAATCTGATGCATTTAAACCGTATTCAAACCGATAAGACAGGGTTTTAACCGTTGATTAAGTAGTCTGCCGTTCGATGGTGCAACTTTTATAGTTTTATGCACTCTTTTTAACCCACGGTTATTAAAGACTATGGTTTACGAAACCTGGCTCTTCCTCTTTCTGGGTATGATGGCGGCAATACTACTGTACAACATTGTGCAGTGGTGTTTTTATCAGGAACGAATCTACGGGCTCTATACGGTTTACCTGTTAATCTGGCTAGGTTATTTCCCACTACGATCGAGCGGTATCTTATCTGATAATCTTGCCGATTTTGTGCGAATTACGGGGCCAATGGTCGCCTATATTGTTTATTACGATTTTACAACCGCTTTTCTGAGTCTTCGCGAACATCGCCCCAATTTATTGCGGCTGTTCCGCATGACGCAAACTGGACTGGCAGCTTATATTTTACTTGAAGCCGGTTTCTGTTTTTTGTCTGATTATTGGACTCTGCCAGTTCATGAACTTATCCATACGCTGGTCCGAACCGGAATGGTCATTTTATCAGGCTACATTATCATAACGGTTTATAAGCGCAAAGACCCTATCGGGCGTTTTTTTATTACGGGGTCAGCTATGCTCGTGTTGGGTGCGTTGATGGCAATGGCTCTCACAATGATACGACCAGCTAATGACCTTGACGGGTTCTGGCTAGCCCCACTTACCTATCTGCAACTAGGAATCGTACTGGAATTAGTGTTTTTCTCACTGGGTTTAGCGTATCGCCATCGGCGTGATGCAGTCAAGAAAGCCCTTTTTGAGCAGGCGCTGAACCGGGAACGCAGGCAACGGCTACGCGACCAGACAGTTGCCAAACAAACCGTTCAGTTGCTCGAGCACGAAGTAGCCGAAATGCAGATGCGGGCATTGCAGGCCCAGTTAAGCCCTCACTTTCTGTTCAACAGTCTTAATTCGCTATCGTCGCTGATTGCCGATGAACCAACTAAGGCCGAGCGGTTTGTTGATGAACTGTCGAATGTTTACCGTTATTTACTTCAGGCTACCGATCAGGAACTTATACCACTGGCAGCAGAGATTAAGTTTATCAATTCGTACTATCACCTCCTGAAAACACGATACGACCAGGGAATCAACCTGGAAATTAACATCGATGATAGCGACAAAACGTGTTTAATTCCACCGCTGACCTTACAACTATTGATTGAAAATGCGGTGAAACACAACATTGTTTCTGCCAGTAACCCATTAGTCATTCAAATTTTTACCGACAACGATGGTTTTCTGATTGTTCGTAATAATCTACAGCGGAAACGGGTTAACCGGCTCATGTCGACAAAAAAAGGTCTTCAGAATATTCAGTTAAAATTCCAATTATTAAATCAACCCGCCATCTACATTTCCGAAGAGGATAAACTATTCAATGTAGCCGTGCCCTTAATTCCTTCAAGGCAACAGATTGCCTATTAATCATTGACGTAATATTAATTACGGTGAACCATATACGACGATTCCTTATATATACTCCTAAGTAAGTCACAATTGTTAGCCTATTCGTGCCTAAAAATTTACATAATGGCACAGTAGTATTACTTATTTTTCTATGTGTTACCGTTTACTCACTTCATTTTGAAAAATAGCCTGTTATTGACTTATTTACAAGAAGTTATCTAGACTCATAGCTAGCTGTATTCACACACCGTAATGAATGTTTCTCTACCTTCTCTACCAAGTACTAATCCTATTTTTCCCAACTTTAAACATCGCGAACTTCAATTTCTCCAATTAGCCTGCTCCGAGTTAACCTATGTCCAAATTGCGGACAAAATGTGCGTCAGCCCACGCACCGTCGATGGTTATCGGGAAGTACTATTTGAGCGATTACAGGTAAAAAGCCGCGTTGGACTGGCCTTATGGGCAGTGAAAACTGGATTAGTGGTTTTGTGAAGCGTCAAACGCTATCCTCAACCAATCTTATTCTTCAGATCGTCGCCAGCAATGACCGTACTCATGTATCGATAGCCATTGCTGGCTTCTTTAAAGCGGGGATCAGTCTTTATAAGCTTCATAAATTGTTTATGTTCGTCAGTAGATCGGCCAACAAGACAGCCTGCACTGGCCTTGCCGATATTATCAGGGCTCGCATTATGTCCTGAATGCTGATTGATTCCAAACGCACTACCAACATCAATCTTATCGCCGGTACGCTTGCCATCCTGATTTAAATCACGGAAAACAGCTACGTTAGCAACCTGCACCAAAGCCTCGTGAGCCGTTGGAGTATCCGCTTTATGAATGCCTACCCGCCACGATTTATACTGGTCAAATGCAATTCGTGCCGCTCCTTCAGGGTTTTCGGGGTGATCAGTGAAAAATTTACCCGGCTCTGTTGTTGCCAATACGTTCAGTAGAATTTTAGGCTTCCCATTTTCTATCGCTAAAACAACCCGGCGGTCATTAAATTTATTAAACACATCAGCGTTGGGTTCACCACTCTCATCGGCACCTTCTACGTAGACTATTGTGAGAAATTTGGGCAGCCTGGCAACCCAGAAATTACGTAACTGCATATACTTCACAATACGGCTGGCGAAATCAGTTCCCAATGTCAGCGGTATAAATGTATCTTCACTGTGCTGGAGTAACGATTTGGCCAAATCGACACTTATCGTTTCCTCAAGAAGAATACCTACCTGTTTGGCGTAGGTTCGCAACACCAGAGCAGACACTGGACCAAAATCGCCGTCGATTGGAGGATCCAAACAGCCCAGTTTGATCAGTCGTGACTGTATATCACCGACCAGTTCATGGTCGAACGCTAAATCACGGAGATTAACTCCCAATCCGTTCGCAACTAGTTCCTGCAAAGTCATATGTCAACAAGTTTAGTAGGATTGAATCCAGTGCTCGACCAATTTAAACCTATAAGGTTTCACAAACCTTATAGGTTTGTAACCAACCACGGCGGACCGTGGCTCAAAGCGAAAGACCTAATCACCATAAATTGTAAAAAGCCAGAACGATAGCTAACAAATTTCCAACAATTTCCGGTATTAATTAACGGGGTAAACACCCTTTTTGCCGTCCGTAAAACCACGCATCTGTATCGACCAGAAACACCTGTTCAGCATCTTTTCAGACCTACTTTCGCCCTAATTTCAGGGTAGTTCTCTCTTCCTGTTTTATCAGCTTTAGCTATCGCCTTTCTCGCGACAGTGACCTTTCGTATCTGCTCATAAGAACTTCCTGCCGAACACTATCCTAACAATTTCCTAATTTAGCCGCTCCATTTCCTGCGTACTTATGAACCCACTCCCGATTCATGACATTGCCAAACTCATCGATCATGCCCTGTTACATCCAACCCAGACTGATGCGGAACTTCGCGCAGGTTGCCAGGTAGCATTAGCCTACAATGTGGCGTCGGTTTGTATTAAACCCTATGCCGTTTCTATGGCTGCCAAATTACTGGCGGGTTCCAGTGTTCGGGTTGGCACCGTAATCGGTTTTCCGCATGGCAGTAACGCCTTAAGCCTTAAACTGGCAGAAACCGTTCAGGCATGCCGGGATGGAGCCGTTGAGATCGATATGGTTGTTAACATTGGTAAGGCCCTGAGCAAAGACTGGTCGTATATTTCCGATGAAATACGGGCTGTTTTTTATACCTGCCAGGAATTTGGAGCCATCCTGAAAGTAATTTTCGAGACCGACTTTCTATCCGACGACGCCCTTAAAATTCGGCTTTGCCAGATCTGTACCGAAGTCGGTGTTGAGTTCGTTAAGACCTCATCGGGCTTTGGTTTCGTAAAAGGAACTGATGGCAAATATGACTACCAAGGGGCTACTGAGCATGATTTACGATTGATGCTTACGCATGTCGGGCCAAACGTTCAGGTCAAGGCTTCGGGCGGAATCCGTACGTTAGATGAGTTACTGAAGCTCAATGCAATGGGCGTTTCCCGAATCGGCACCTCCTCTACTGTGGCTATCATCAACGAAGCCTATCGGCGGTCAGGTCTGGTTGTACCCTCCACATCAGTTCTTCCAATTACCGAACTCAACGGATACTGAGCTCTCGAATCGTTCATTGACTATTATTCCCTTTAATCAAATGCTAAACCTCGGCTTTGTATCGGCTATTCTGGCCGATTATGATTTGAATGGAGTTCTGAAATTTGCGGCTGACAACAACTTCAAATGCGTTGAATTGATGTGTTGGCCCAGCGGGAACGCCGATGCCCGTCGCTACGCGGGCGTAACACACATTGATGTCGACAATCTGAATGTCGAGCAGGTTCACACATTAACGCGGCTCTATGGTGTATCGATCTCCGGCCTGGGCTACTATCCGAATCCGCTCGACCCTAACCCCGAGCAGGCTGAGTTTTATCGGGAACATATCAAGAAAATCATTCGGGCAGCGGCCAAACTAGGCGTACCCGTAGTAAATACATTTATTGGTCGCAACTGGTCGCTGAGCGTAGCCGATAACCTGAAGCTATATGCCGAACACTGGCCTGCGATCATCAGGGGGGCCGAAGAAAACAACATCCGGATTGGGATTGAAAACTGTCCGATGTGGTTTACGGATGACGAGTGGCCGGGCGGAAAAAACCTCGCCACGACCCCAGCCATCTGGGATCGGCTATTTGAGATCATTCCATCGCGGGCTTTGGGGCTGAATTATGACCCCAGCCATTTAATCTGGCAAATGATGGACGAGGTAAAACCTATTTACGATTACCGCGATCGTCTGCATCACATCCATCTCAAAGACGTTAAACTCTATCCCGACAAATTAAACCGCGTTGGCATTATGGCCAATCCACTGGAATACCACTCGCCCAAGCTACCTGGTCTGGGCGATGTGCGCTGGCGCGATTTTTTCGCGGCATTGACCGATGTTCGCTATCGGGGTCCGGTTTGCATCGAAGTTGAAGATAAAGCCTTTGAAGGCAGTGCCGATGACGTGCACACGGCTATTCTGACCGCCCGGAACTACCTGAGTCAATTCTTAGTGTTATGATAGAAATCGGTAGTTGGTTTGTCGTATACCCGGCAAATCAACTACCGTAAACCGACCTTTCCTTGCGCGACGCGATTAACCAACTCGACACCGATCTGTTTTTGTGGCTCAATGGCCTCTACGCATCCTGGCTTGATCCGATCATGATCTTTGCAACGGAGCGAAACACCTGGTTTCCTTTTTACGCACTGCTCATCGGCTGGCTCACCTTCCGCTATCGGAAACAGGCGATCTGGATGGTATTAACCTTAGCCGCAGCCGTAGCGATCAGTGACCAGACGGCATCGGCTCTGCTGAAGCCGCTCACGCTTCGGTTACGTCCCTGCCACGTTCCGGTTCTGCAAAAATTTATCCATCCTGTCCTGGAATGCGGTGGTTTATACGGGTTTGCCTCATCGCATGCGGCCAACACATTTGCCCTGGCAACGGGCCTCTGGCTACTTGTAGGAAAGCAATATCCGTGGACTAAATGGATTTTCCTATGGGCCGTTTTCGTTTCGTATAGTCGTATCTATGTTGCGGCTCACTATCCGCTCGATGTGCTGGCAGGAGCCGGAATTGGCGTATTGGCGGCCACCTTATGTGTGTTTATCCTGCGTACCGTACAGACTCGGTTTACTCATCGAAATGTAGTCTAAAGCCATCGGCAATGGTACCGTTGCCAAACTTTTTGATGCACTTTATCCAATAATACAACAATCATTTTCCGATTCGGTTTCGCTGATACCCGGCTCATTCAATAAGGCCACAGGGTATAAATTGCCATATGCAAACCGAAGTAAATCATCTTCTGGAATACCCGATTTTATTTCCTGCCCCCCCCTCCGCCTTGTTGCAACTAAGTGTAATTGTTCCGGTTCGTAATGAAGCTCATCACCTGATTCAAACGCTGGATGCTCTTCGTAATCAGCAGGATGGCACGGGCGCACCACTGAATACGGCCATTTATGAAGTATTGCTCCTGGCCAATAACTGTTCGGACCAATCCTATATTGTTGCCAAACATTATCAGCAGAACTATCCGAATTTTCCGCTACATATTGCCCAGATTGAACTGCCCGCAGCCAGGGCAACGATTGGTACAGTGCGACGGCTTCTTATGGATGAAGCACACCGTCGGCTGACAAACTCCGGTCATTCGTGCGGTATCATTGCGTCAACCGATGGCGATACGGTGGTCGATAGCCGCTGGATTTACTACATCATGCTCGAAATAGCCAACGGAAATGATGCTGTTGGCGGCCGGATACTGACTCACCCTGATCCGGGTAAAGTACGTCTCTATCACCTGCGCGATGTGATGTATCGGACACTGGTAGCCAAAACCGAAGCGCTGCTTGATCCTTCTCCCCACGATCCGTGGCCCCGGCATTTTCAGCATTTTGGAGCCAGTATTGCGGTTACCTGCCGGATGTATGAGCAGGCCGGTCGCTTACCGGAAAAGCCATTTCTGGAAGATGAAGCTTTCTACAAAGCACTGCTGCGAATGGATGCCCGCGTCCGCCAAAGCCCAGCGGTAAAAGTATTTACATCAACTCGTATGGACGGACGTGTTGCCGTTGGCTTTTCTGAGCAGTTGCGCTATTGGGCTGATCTCAATCAGGCTGGAAAGCAGCAAATTGTTGAACCAGGCGACGCAATCATTACGAAGTTTCAAAACCGGCAAAAACTTCGGGTGTGGTGGCAGATCAGGGAGCAATCGCCAGACTTAAATGACCTGGTGCCAATTGCACACGCTTTACGGCTAGAGCCAAACTGGCTAAACGATGAGCTAAGGAGAAGTTGTTTTTTCGGGCAATTGTGGGAGCGAATAGAAGAAAAAATGGCTCAGAGCGATTGGGCCAACCACTGGCCGTTGGTGCCAATTACAAGCGCCATTCAGCATCTGCGCCACTTTTGCAAATTGTATAGCGCTTTCTAAGTTCTCCTGAAAAGATCCAGTCTGTATTTATCCGTTCGTTGTCCTGACAGATGAGTTAAGGAGTTTCCCTCACCAGTCGCTTCCATAAATTGTTCATGAACCTGATCGCCAGTCAACGGATAATCAGGCACGAAGGGTGTCCAGTGAACAAGTAGCAAGTGCCCTCCAATTTCCAGATGATCAATCATCAATTGCCTTGTCCGTTTTAAATCATCCAGTGCCAGATAATACCCAACCTCCGATAGCAAAATAAGATCGAATTGTTGATCTGGAAATTCGTTTGGAATACTCATCTGCCTGGTTGTCACCTGCGAATAAGGAGCCAGCCGCTTTCGGGCAGTTTCAAGTGGCAGCTCACTGGCATCTACAGCCAGAAGTTTGTCACATCGTTGTGCCAGCATTTGGCTCAACACCCCAATGGAACAGCCAATCTCAAATGCATTTCTGTAATGATTTTTCGATAAAGCAGCCAGTGTAGCTTCGTACTTGGCCTTTTCATAAGGACTCGTCTCAAACGACCAGGGATCAATGCTGGCTCGATAAACATCGTCGAAATAGGTGGTTGGCAGACTTGACATGGTTCAGCAATTTGTTAGATTTCTTCCAGAAACAATTCACGGGGTGCATCAAAATGAGTCAGTAATTCCGGCGAAAGGTAAAAAGCCGTGGGGTCATCATGGATCAACCGGCTAACCTGTGAACGATGACTCGCTATGGCCTGTCTGCGCTGATCCATTACCTTTTCAATCGGTACGCACCATACCTTCATCTCATCGGCCCTGGGCATGTCATTTTCATCGCCCAGCTCCCACAACCAGATCAGATATTCCAGTATTCGGGGGGGACTGGAAAACCGGCCTAAAGCTGCCATCAGAATTTGCCAGGATGCCCGATGATCCCGGTGTGGATCACGGCGCCACGGAACCAATACCGTTTTGGGGTTAACCTGTCTAATCAATTCATAAACAAAATCAACCGAGTCGCTAAAACCAGCGCTATCCGGCATGGGAACCTGTGTATCTTTCTGGCGCATGAATGTGATGGTATCCGGCAATACATGCAGAATACGAAGGGCATCCACCGCTTCTGACTCACGCAGCTGGCGTAGCCGTTCGGCAGGATAAGCCCACGAATTTGGATGCGACATTGTCCCATCGCTCACAAACAGAACATGAACGCTATAGCCTTGCTGACGCAGTAGGGCAATGGTACCGCCACAGCCGAGCGATTCATCATCGGGATGGGGCGCAATCACCAGCAGCTCACCAAGTTCGGCCGGGTCGATGGGAACAGCCAGTTTTTCCAGAAATTGGGCTTTATCAACGCCAGAGATCATGTGCATTTGCGTGGTTATTGAGTACATAATGGCCAATCGCAGCGATCGTCGCATCGGGAGCAGGTTGACGGAGGTAGAATGTCAGATCCCGATGAAGTCGCTCAAATGGAAGTGGCCGCATGAGCCCCCGTGCTCCTACTGATCGTTCAGCCAGTTGCATCACACGCAGACAGATTTCTTCGATGGCCGTTCGGGTCATATTAGCGTAAGCAACAATCCGATCGGTTTCTTTTTCACGCCCGAGCCACTCATCCGTCTTTGCCCCCGCCACCGTAATCCACTGGTTGCCAGACTCTACAAGACAAGCCATTTCGGCGAGCCGCGTTTTCTGAAACACGTCATCGGTACGATTCATCGATGCCAGAAGTGCTCTCGTTTCATTCAATAAAGCTTCGGCCCCGCCCAGTTGCACAGCCGCAAATCGGATGGCTCCGCCACTAAAATGAGGCTGTCGAAAATAATCACCAGGTTGGCCAAGCAAATCAGCCTCGTCAATTTCGACACCCGTAAAATCAAGTTTATAACTGACCGACGCCCGCATTCCCAGCGGTTGCCAGAAGGTCTTGTCCTGCATAATCGGTTTGACACGTTCCGTCGGAATAACACACATCTGCCATCCGTGTGCATCAGCCCCGACCAGCTCACCCGTTACGAGTGGGCGATGAATCCAACCGGCTCCGGAACAAAACGTTTTTGCCCCTTCCAGTCGATATCGACCTTCACCGATGGCATGAATTCGAATGCCATCATCTGCCTGCGTATTCCAGACACTAAAGAGTCGGTTGTACTCCTGAGCGTCGTCGTTCCAGACCCGCTTCTGATTGGGGCTGGCATATAAAGCAATTAAGTTTAGTGCATTAATATGGCCTTCATAAATCCGCCCAACCGCTAGGTTTCCGGTTCCAATACGTTTCAGCAAATGCAGCAACTGGCCTGTATCTAACTCACGATCAGGCAAAGTAACTGCCAGCAAGCCTGCTTCTGCCAACCAATCGAACACAGCCTCGGGAAAGATTTCGTCATCATCCGTTTGAGCGGCAGTACCGGCAATTCTGTTGATTAATTCGTTCATTTTATCGGCATCAGCCAACCATGACGTTCCTGATGATGTGGTTGTTGCAGTCTTTATCATATCTATCAGAATCAGTTGAACGGCGAATTGTTTTGCACACGATACCCATCCAATCAGTAAGTTATCGACAGGTACACTGGCGGGTCATCGATTGGTTTCAGCTTATAATTCGAATAAACTATAGGGAGCTAAGGCCGAACTTCTCATTTTTTTTGTACCTTTGCGGGAAATTTGTCAGGTACTAATGGCTTCGTTCAATCCGGTTAAGATTTTTTCAGGGAGTCAATCCACTTACTTAGCCGAAAAAATCGCGCACTATTACGGTAAAGACTTAGGCGGCTACACTTGTCGGCGATTCAGCGACGGCGAGATGTCGCCCAGTTTTGAAGAGTCGGTTCGGGGTTGTGATGTATTTTTAATTCAGTCGACTCCTCCTCCCGGCGACAACCTGCTGGAATTACTGCTGATGGTTGATGCCGCCCGGCGCGCTTCAGCCCACTATGTCACCGTTGTAATTCCGTATTTTGGGTATGCCCGTCAGGACCGGAAAGACAAACCCCGTGTATCAATTGCGGCCAAATTAGTAGCGAATATGCTGGCCGCATCGGGTGCAGATCGACTGATGACGATTGACCTGCACGCAGGACAGATTCAGGGCTTTTTTGACTTCCCGGTCGATCACCTGGAAGGAACATCAGTTTTTGTACCCTACATAAAAAGCCTTAATCTGGAGAATCTGGTCGTTGCCTCTCCCGATGTGGGTGGTGCAAACCGGGCCCGTACCTTCGCCAAGCATTTCAATGCCGACATTGTGCTTTGCGATAAGCACCGTAAGCGGGCAAATGAAATTGCTTCCATGCAGGTAATCGGGGACGTTGAAGGGGCTAATGTGGTACTCGTAGACGACTTGATCGATACGGGTGGTACGATGGCTAAAGCGGCTCAGATCATCATGGAAAAAGGGGCTGCGTCTGTTCGGGCGGTGTGTACACACCCGATTATGTCGGGCAAAGCACACGAGAACATTTCGAATTCGGTGCTGGAGGAGCTGGTTGTGGCGGATACACTGCCGATGAAGCAGCCAAACGAAAAAATCAGAGTGCTGTCTGTTGCGGAGCTTTTTGCCAAAGCCATCGGCCGCATTCGGGATCATGAATCTATTAGTTCACTGTTTATAAAGTATTGAATGATTGCGTTTTGACTAATTGAATGACCAAGTTCGTCAATAAATTAGTCACTAATTCATTCATTCGTTCATTCGAAAATTAAATTTAGTCATGAAAAAAATCGAGATTGTAGGGTATCAACGAGCGAATCTCGGCCGCACGGAATCACAAGCGATTCGGGCCGAGGGCAATGTTCCGTGCGTATTGTACGGTGGTCAGGAACAAGTGCATTTTTATGCACCCGCTATTCTGTTCCGTGATTTGCTGTATTCGCCCAATATTTACGAAGTAGCGCTCAATATTGAGGGTGCTGAGTATCGGGCAGTGCTTCAGGAAGCACAATTCCACCCTGTGAGCGACACTCTGTTGCACGCTGATTTCCTGCTGGTAACTGATGGCAAGCCCGTTAAGGTTGCGGTTCCGGTTCGGTTGATTGGCACGGCTCCAGGTGTACAAAAAGGGGGTAAACTGGTGACCCGCGTTCGGAAACTGCGCGTAAAAGGCACCGTTGAAAACATTCCTGATTTTATTGACGTTGACGTTTCAGGTCTAGATCTGGGAAAATCTGTTCGCGTTGGTCAGATCACGGTAAAAAATATCGAGCTGCTCGAGCAAGCGTCAAACCCAGTGGCCAGCATTGAAATCCCACGTGCACTGCGTGGTCAGGTTTCGGCCAAATAATATCGCTGTCACAAGTAACTAATAGATACACAGAGCCCTTCCTGAATGAACAGGAAGGGCTTTTCTGTTTTATATATCCAGGACTTTCACTGAGAAGCACGGTCCGCCGATGCGGTGGCACGCTTCTCAGCGAAAGTCCTAATATCATTCTACCAGTAATTAAAAAAACTGAAAACCTCACCATAATAAAAAGAGAATCAGTAGGCAACTTTGTTCGCATTCCGGGTTAACGGTACAGATTATCAGCCATTTTAGCCGAATTTACGTTTGGCCTGATGAGTTCCGTCAGATGGCTAAGCCCAATACGCCAATCGATGAAAAGAATTGACTTGTAAATCGTATATTGGCCATCAGCAGAAAATGGCGCTACGGCAAGCCTGGCGCCTTTTAGCTCGTAAAAGCCTGAAGCGCTAAAACGATGAATTCTTCAGCTTTTAGTGTATACGCTCACCATCATCTACCATGACCATAGCACTTAAAATTATCAATACGGCCCTGATCCTTTTTGCCCTGTACATGGGCATTAAGCAAGGTTGGGCCATGTTTACGGGCAAACCCGAAATGACCGAGATGTTCAGTAAATGGGCCATCGGAAAAACCGGCCTGATGGCGCTCGGCTTTTTTACCATGCTCGGGGCGGTGCTCGTATTATTCCCCAAAACGTTTGTCTGGGGGAATTTTATCACGGCGGCCGGTATACTTGTCATTATTGCTTTTCACCTGAAAGACAAGGATCTGAAAGGAGTAGCTATTGAACTACCCTTCTTTTTATTGTCGCTGCTAATCATTTACCTGCAACACCCATTGGCAAATGAATAACCTCTCCGCGAAACTGACCAACCCAATTGTAAAAGCAGTTGTTAATGCCTTAGCCAATGGCGATCCTAAAGCATGGTTTTCGCTCTTTACAGCCGATGCTGAATTATATGATGATGGCAATAAACTGGACTTTGTGAAATGGTCGAATGGTGTATTGAAAAACCATGAGCATTTTACCAGTATCGGGGTAGACGATAATGGGCTCACCCTGTATGGCAGATACCATTCAGACCAGTGGGGTGATTTCAGCACCTATTTTAAAATCCACCTCAATAAAGAAAACAAGGTTATCCGCCTTGAAGTAGGTCAGGCAAACTAAAAACTATGCAACTGAGCGAGGCAATAGCCCTGATCGAGGGCGGTCACTATCAATCAGCATCAACGTCCAGATGGGTCGATTTGGGCTGTGGTAAAGGGCTGTTTACCCGCGCTTTGGCCAGTTATCAACAACCCGGCAGTACGATTTATGCTGTTGATACCGATTATCTGGCGCTCGAAACACTCACCGATTATCAGGAGGTAACGATCGAAACACTTTGCTGTGATTTTATACGGGACGAATGGTATTTCTATGACCTCGATGGAATCCTGATGGCGAATTCGCTGCATTATGTTCAGGATAAACCGACTTTTATTCAGCGAGCCATTCGCCACCTAAACGAATCGGGCGTTTTTTTGCTTGTCGAATATGATACCGAAACGGCAAATCCCTGGGTACCTTATCCAATCAGTTTTAAATCATTAACTCGCTTATTCGGTGAAGCGGGCTTTCATTCTGTCGAAAAACTACGGGAGCGGCCCTCTCTATACGGGCGGGCAAATCTCTACTCGGCATTCATCAGTAAATGATCTACACGAATTTAGAAACCACCCATGTCATCCTATAATACGATTTCGGGTCAACGAATACAGCGAATCGAAGCCCTGAGCGATGGGCTTTTCTCCATCGCAATGACCATACTCGTTTTCGACCTCAAAGACCCCGTCAGCAGTCGAATCCAGTCGAATGCCGAACTGCTGGTATCTCTAAAAATCCTGCTCCCTCAATTACTGACCTATTTTTTGAGTTTTATGACGCTGGGAATCTTTTGGACCGGCTATTCTACGCAGTTCAATTATATCGAAAAGTATGATCGGAACCTCAACTGGTATTCGCTGTTTTTTTTGCTCTTTGTCTCGCTCATTCCCTTTTCAACAAACGTACTGAGTAACCACATTAACAACCAGGTTTCCATTGGTATTTACTGGCTGAATATTTTCGCAATGGGTAATATGCTTTACATACACTGGCGATATGCACGTCGAAATAATTTCCTGTCCATATCGGGCAAAGGAAAGGAAGCAGTCGACAAAGCAATACGCAGTCGGATTTTTACGGCTCAGAGTCTGTATGCATTCGGGGCTTCACTTTGCTTTATTAATACATACCTGAGTATTGCGTTTATCATTACCATTCAATTAAACTATGCCTTCGGCCTAATTACGCCAAAAGTCCAAAAGCCCTTATAACATGCACACAGGCCGTAACTATACGCTCAAAGAATTAGTCATCTGGACAAGACGGGAAATTTATGTGCTTACCTCCATCGCCGTGCTGGCAACCACATTATATGCCTTAGCCGGTTGGACCTGGTTATCTATTCCCTGGGTTCCTGTTGCTTTGATGGGAACGGCAGCCGCGTTTCTCGTTGGTTTCAAAAATAGTGCTACCTATGCCCGTGCCTGGGAAGCCCGTCAAATTTGGGGCGGCATCGTCAACAGCAGCCGAAGCTGGGGCATCATGGTACGTGATTTTATCCACGACGTATCGGCAACGGAAGCCGAAGGGAAGCTAGTCCATCAACAGTTGATTTATCGCCACATTGCCTGGATGACGGCCCTTCGTTATCAACTGCGTGAACCCCGCAGCTGGGAAACCATCTTCACCAAGAGCTACAACACGGAGTATATAGCTGCTTATGGGATACCTGAACGGACCGGCAATCTGACCGAAGAACTCCAGAAATTAATTTCCGCCGACGAACTGGCGTATGTGTTAACGAAGAAGAACCGAGCTACGCAACTAATCAGTCTGCAATCGAAGCAGTTGCTGGAGCTATCCACTATGGGTTGGATTGAAGACCTTCGTTACATCCAACTGGAAACGATGCTGAAGGAGTTCTACGATCATCAGGGCAAAAGCGAACGAATCAAGAACTTCCCCTATCCACGGCAGTTTGCAACCATCAATCGTTTCTTTATCCGCTTGTTTGTGACGATGGTTCCGTTTGGCTTACTGAAAGAATTCGACAAACTGGGCGACGATCTGATTTGGCTAACGATTCCGTTCAGTGTTGTTGTCTCGTGGGTATTTACGACGCTGGAACAAATCGGCGAAAGTACAGAAAACCCTTTTGAAGGCGGCCCAAACGATACACCGATCACCTCGATGAGCCGAACCATCGAAATCGATCTGCGTGATATGCTGGACGAAACCGACCTGCCACCAGCTCTTCAGGCAGTCAATAATATTCTGATGTAAGCGATTGCCGGATTTATACTGGGAAAAGCCGACTAACTGATTCGATGCGCAAACGAAAAAAGTCAGCCTTTATCAACGGCTGACTTTTTTTGGAAAACTTACTTCATAATAGGTCTTACGCTGCTAACCGTTGCGACCGTCCGCGGCTGCGGTGGCACGGTTAGCAGCGTAAGACCTGATTCAGCAGAATCGCTCTATTTCTTCGTTACCCGAATGGAAATCCGGCGATTTTGGGCGCGGCCTTCTTCGGTATCATTCGATGCAACCGGGTGTTCCTGGCCATAGCCTTCAGCCTCCAGGCGATCTTTAGCAACATCCATTTTCTCCAGCTCGACCCGAACCGAATTGGCACGATCCTGCGAAAGTTTCAGATTGCTGGCCGCATTGCCCGTATTATCGGTATAACCACCGAGCTTTACGTTAACGGCCGGATAGGCTTTCAGAATTTCAGCAATATTCTTCAATTGTTCCTGCGATTCGGGTTTCAGCGTAGCCGAACCCGTTTCAAACGTCAATCGGTCGAAATCGAACCAGGTCGTTTTATCAACGGGTTTGTCGCTTTTAATGAACGACAAAAGCTTGTTTTCAATACCGAACTCGGGTATGTTCAACTCAATGCCACTCGTTAGTTTCTGGACACTAAACTCGCCCAGCTTGGCATTTGGCGTATTGACATCGCTATTGTCGGCGGCTGTTGACTCTTCGAGCGGCACTTCAGTTCCTGCCGCTTCTTTACCTTCTTTGGCATAACCCGCCGTTTCAGATGACTGTACGGCGATATACGGCGCGATAACGAGCGATACAATCGACATCAATTTGATCAGAATGTTCATGGATGGCCCTGATGTATCTTTAAACGGATCGCCTACGGTGTCGCCCGTAACCGAGGCTTTGTGCGGCTCCGATTTTTTGTAAAACATCTGACCGTTAATGAGTACCCCTTTCTCAAATGATTTCTTCGCGTTGTCCCACGCACCACCGGCGTTGTTCATAAAAATACCCATCAACACGCCTGATACGGTAACGCCCGCCAACAAACCACCGAGCACTTCAGGGCCGAAAATAAAGCCCACAACAACCGGAACGGTCAGCGCAATGGCTCCCGGCAACACCATCTCACGAATAGAGGCCTGGGTCGAAATAGCTACGCACTTTTCGTATTCGGGCTTTCCGGTTCCCTCCATAATACCCGGAATATCACGAAACTGACGGCGCACTTCCTCTACCATCGCCATAGCAGCACGACCTACGGCCGCAATGGCCAGTGATGAGAAAATGTACGGAATCATCCCTCCCACAAACAGTCCGGCCAGTACGTCGGCCTTATAAATATCAATGGCAGAAATACCGGAAATACCAACAAAGGCGGCAAACAGAGCCAGCGCCGTCAACGCTGCCGACGCGATGGCGAACCCTTTTCCGGTAGCCGCCGTCGTGTTTCCAACCGCGTCGAGGATGTCGGTACGACCACGAACTTCCTCGGGGAGGTAACTCATTTCGGCAATACCCCCCGCATTATCAGCAATGGGGCCAAAGGCATCAATGGCCAGCTGCATGGCCGTAGTAGCCATCATACCAGCCGCCGAGATCGCGACTCCGTATAAGCCAGCGAAGTGGTAAGATGTATAGATACCAGCCGCCAGCACCAGAATTGGCAATACGGTCGATTCCATTCCGACCGAAAGGCCGCCAATGATGTTCGTTGCTGCTCCCGTTGCCGACTGCCGAATGATCGACAGCACAGGACGGCGACCCATAGCGGTGTAATATTCCGTGATAATGCTCATCAACGCACCCACAACAAGGCCGGTCACAATAGCGTAGAAGACATCCATCCTCGTGAATTCGACACCCCGGATCTTCATCAGTCCGGTCGGCAACATCGCATTAACCAGAAAGTACGACGCAACCAGTGTAATCCCGATTGATGCCCAGTTACCAAGATTCAAAGCACCCTGTACATTACCGTTGTCGTCTTTAACGCGAACAAAATAGGTGGCAATGATCGAAAAAATCAATCCCAGACCAGCAATCACCATGGGCAGTACGATAGGAGCGTGGCCAATAATTGGATCATTTGGAATAACGATTTCGCGGCCAAGTACCATAGTGGCCAGGATTGTAGCTACGTATGAGCCAAACAAATCGGCACCCATACCGGCTACGTCACCCACGTTGTCGCCCACGTTATCGGCAATGGTAGCCGGATTGCGCGGATCGTCTTCAGGAATACCAGCCTCTACTTTACCCACAAGGTCAGCACCCACGTCAGCAGCTTTTGTATAGATACCCCCACCCACACGGGCAAACAGGGCAATGGATTCGGCCCCAAGCGAGAAACCTGCCAGCACTTCGAGGGCTTTCTCCATCGGCAGACCGTTGACATCGCCGGATGGCTCAACATATAATTTATAAAGAACAATGAACAGACTCCCCAGGCCCAGCACGGCAATGCCGGCAACGCCAATCCCCATGACCGAACCACCGGTAAATGACACCTCCAGTGCTTTGGTCAGGCTTGTACGGGCGGCATGTGCGGTACGGACGTTCGCTTTAGTGGCGATGTTCATGCCAATATAGCCTGCCAGCGCCGACAGAAACGCGCCAAGTATAAATGAAATACCAATAACTGGGCTGGAATTCGGCACCAAGCTGCCCATATAAGCCAACAAAATGGCTACGATTATGCCGAAGTATGTAAGAACTCGCCATTCAGCTTTAAGGAAGGCAATGGCCCCATCGGCAATGTATCCGGCAATTTCCTGCATCCGGGCATCACCGGCATCTTGCCGTGAAACCCAAAGAAATTTCGTAAACATCACAATCAGGCCAACAATACCCAACACGGGAACCAGATAGACACTATAATTCATGCGATTAGTTAATAGGTTATAAAATGGATTTAGAAATAGGAATGCCCACAAATATAGAATTTGCCCTCACATAACCCAACGTAAAAAATTGGCTCTGTTGACTTTTTTCGAGGATAAGTACGTTTTTTTTAGGAGATTTTCTGCCATTGGGGTGCAAATCTGCTTAATGCTTGGAAGTATAGCAATGGCTGTGTAGGTTCAGAAGTTGAATGGCATCAATTGACCATACTACTCGTAATCAGTACGTTGTCCTTCCTTCTATGAAATCTATGCGTACACTCATCTCCTTGAAAGCAATCCTGTTTGGCTTAATTCTATTTTTTCTCTATATAACCCAAATACGAGCTAGTGGTATTGATTCCATTCGGGTAACGGTTACGGAAGGCACCAATATGGCCGCCGATCTATCGCCCGACAAAGCCAGCATTGCGATTGACTTACAGGGTACAATCTGGATCGTACCCATCGCTGGTGGTGTCGCCAGACCCATAACCGACAATCTGGGCGACTGTCGTCAGCCAAGCTGGTCGCCCGATGGGAGCCTGATTGCCTTTCATGCCTTCTGGGATGGCCGTTATCATATCTGGACCGTTTCGGCCACTGGCGGCAAACCCAAACAACTGACGTCGGGGCTTCAGGATGATCGCGAACCACACTGGTCGCCGGATGGTAAGCGTATCGTATTTGCCTCCGATCGGAGCGGCAATTATGACATCTGGCAATTAACGCTGGCCGATGGGAAACTCACCCAGCTTACGCAGGACTCGGGCAATGATTTCAACCCGGCTTTTTCGCCCGACGGAACAAAGGTTGCCTTCGTTTCAGATCGCACCGACGCGCCGGGTGTTTATGTGATTAACTCTGACGCCGATGCGACTGTCAAATCCACGACGGGTAATACGGAAAAGATCATTGTGCCCGCCAACGGAAAATTTGCTGGGCCAAGCTGGCAACCCGATGGTTCGCATCTGTTTTACAATGTTCTGACCAGTTCGCTAAGTGGACTGGCCAGTGCAGCAGTGGCCGACAGCAAGGTTCAGCTCCTGACCGAAGCCGCTGAAGATGTCTTCCCATTTCGGGCAAGCTGGCTCTCGGCCACCGAATTTCTGTATACGTCCAATGGCTTGCTCAAACGCCGAAAACTTGGTAGTACAACAGCCCAGGCAATTCCATTTCAGGCCATTATTGCGTTGCCAAGAAATACCTATAAACGAAAAACATACGATTTCGACAGCCAGAAACCTCAGACGGTTAAAGGCATCAAAGGAACTACGATTTCACCCGATGGTAAACAAATCGCATTCGCAGCCCTCGGTGATATCTGGATACTGACGAAAGGTAAAAAGACACCCGACCGTTTAACCCAGGGCCCAACGATGGAAGTCGAGCCGAGCTGGTCGCCGGACGGAACAAAGCTGGCCTACGTTTCGGACCGAAACGGCAATATGGACGTCTGGATTCGGGATTTGAAAACAGGGCAGGATCGCCTGCTGGTCGACATGAGCGACGATCTGCATTATCCGAACTGGTCGCCCGATGGCAGCAAGATCGCCTTTTACCAGAGCGATGCCCGAAATGCCTGGGGCCGCAGTACGCTCTACACGGCCGATGTTACCTACACGGCTGATGTTACAACGCCCAAAACCCAGAAACTGCACGAGTCGATCTTTGTACCAAGTCAGGCAAGTTGGGCCCCCGATGGAAAAACGCTGGCCGTTTCGGCGCTTCACCCCTATTCGTCCCGTTACCGCGAGGGTGTCAGCGAAGTTTTATTATTATCGTTCGATGGAAAGAATGACCGCTATGTAACGCCTGCACCCGGACACAGCCTGGCAACACGTGGGCAAAACGGCCCCGTCTGGTCGCCCGATGGGACAAAAATGGCGTACATCCTCGACGGATTAGTTTGGGTAACGGACGTAAAAACAGACGGTTCTATTGTTGGTTCACCCCGCAAACTGACCAATGAACAGTCGGACACACCCACCTGGACCGGCGATTCTAAAAGTTTGCTCTTTCTGGCGACGGACGCGCTCAAACAGGTTTACCTGGGCGATGGCCATATTGAAACGATTCCGATGGACCTGACCTGGCAACTCAGCCAGCCTACCGGCGCGATTGTGGTTCATGCGGGTCGTCTGTTCGATGGGTTAGCCAATACGTACCGCAACAATGTCGACATTCTTATTGATGGTCACCGAATTAAGGCCATAGAACCCCACCGGGCCGGGCGTCCTGGCAAACTGATCGATGCATCGACCAAAACCGTCATACCGGGTTTATTCGAAATGCACACGCACCAGCATTCGATGGTTGGCGAAAAAATCGGGCGGCTGTGGCTATCGTTCGGAATCACATCCGTGCGCGAACCCGGTGCCGATCCCTACGATGCGCTGGAACGGAAAGAATCGTGGGCGAGTAATACCCGGCCCGGTCCACGTCAGTTTTTTACCGGAGGGCTAACCGATGGAACGCGGATCTATTACGGAGCAGCGACCAGCATCAACTCCGATGAACAGCTCGACCGCGAATTAAACCGCTCCGTTCGATTGGGATACGACCTGATCAAGACCTATGTCCGTATGCCCGACGCCATGCAGCAACGGATTACCACGTTTGCTCACGCCCACGGAATGCCGGTTTCGTCTCACGAGATTTTCCCGGCCATGCGCTATGACGTCGATGCTGTCGAACATATTGGCGGAACGAGTCGGCGTGGGTATTCGCCCAAGATTACGGCCATGAACCGGAGTTATCAGGACGTGATTCAGCTATTGGCCAAATCGGGAATGAACATTACCCCGACAGCATCACTACAGGGCGGCTTTTCGGTATTGGGCACAAAAAATCCGGGGCTCTACGAAAATCGGCAGTATCGGGCGTTCTACAGCGAAGAATATAACAACGCGCTTCAGGCAGGAGCCGCTCAATATGCGAAAATCAGTCCCGGTTACCTAAGCAACTTCGGGAACTTACAGAAAGGGGTCAAAGTGTTGATCGACGCTGGTGCGCACGTCACCACAGGAACCGACAGCCCCTTTGTGCCCTATGGCTTGAGCCTGCACACAGAGCTACAATCATTTGTAGGTGCGGGCCTGACCCCTTATCAGGCTTTGCGTTCAGCGACGCTCTGGGCGGCTGAAACCGTAGGCGTCAGCAAGGATTTAGGCTCCATCGAACCAGGAAAACTGGCGGACCTGGTTATCGTCAACGGTGATCCGCTAACCACGATCACCGATGCGCTGAATGTTGAGCAAGTCATCAAGAACGGCGAAGTTCTACCCATTGACCGGTTGCTGACCCGGCCCTGATTTTGCAAAGAGGGCAGACGGCTACGGTATAATCAACGATTTTTACCGTAGTCATCTGCCCTTGTTAGTTGCTAAAACCCAGCGGCCTGGCCGTCTTTTCGGGATTCGGTAGCGCCGTGGTAGACTTTATTTTTCGCGTCGTACATAATGGCCTGATAACCACCATAAGCGCCAAGGCCATAGCCTATTTTGTGGCCCCTACGCATTAGCTCCCGTATGGTTTCGTAAGGATAGCCCGACTCAAGCGTTATTAATCCTGAATCGATCATTTTTTCGCCGGTTGGCTCCGACGAACCCAGGTGATCAATACGGGGCGCATCGCCCGCTTCCTGCGGATTCATACCGAAGTCAATCATGTTCATAACGATCTGAACATGGCCCAACGGTTGAAAACTACCTCCCATGACGCCAAAGCTCATAAAGGGCTCACCATCTTTTGTGACAAAAGCCGGAATGATGGTTTGAAAAGGACGTTTGTGGGGAGCAAAGGTATTATTCTGTCCATCGGTCAGGCTATATAGTTCGCCCCGATCCTGTAGCATGAACCCAAGCCCATCGGGAACCATACCGGACCCAAAACCACGATAATTGCTCTGAATCAGGGAAACCATATTGCCTTCTTCATCAGCAACGGTCAGGTAAATGGTATCACCCTGTTTAAGCGCCGGATTGCCCGCATCGACCCGGCTCGCTGCCCGACTCAGATCGATCAGTTTCCGGCGTTCGGTTGCATAGTTTTTAGAGATCAACTCCTGAACCGGAATCTTGGCAAATGCCGGATCAGCATAGTATTTCGCCCGATCTTCAAACGCCAGCTTTTTGGCCTCTACAAACCGGTGAATATGCTCAGGGCTTCCCCAGGGCGTTTGCGAAAAATCGTACCCTTCCAGAATATTCAGCATTTGTAATGTAGCAATGCCCTGGCTGTTGGGTGGCAATTCCCAGACATCATAACCCCGATAATTTGTGGATACAGGCTCTACCCATTCCGAGGTGTGATCAGCCAGGTCTTTTGCGCTCAGGTAACCACCCATTTTTTTCATGAAGGCATCAATCGTGCGGGCAATGTCTCCTTTATAGAATGCATCGCGGCCACCCGTTGCAATTTTCTCCAGCGTACTGGCCAAAGCCGGATTTTTAAACAACTCACCCCGCTTAGGTGCGGCTCCGTTCGGTGCATAGGTTTCCTTTACGTTTGGGTATTTGCTAAACCGGTTCAGCATGGTTGGCCAGTAAAAAGCGGCTTCGTCATGAACCGGATAGCCTTCGCGGGCATACCGGATGGCATGCGACA
Source organism: Spirosoma endbachense (assembly GCF_010233585.1). Lineage (NCBI taxonomy): Bacteria > Pseudomonadati > Bacteroidota > Cytophagia > Cytophagales > Cytophagaceae > Spirosoma > Spirosoma endbachense. Next base: position 5,695,080 of record NZ_CP045997.1, on the reverse strand, counting down.
GAATCTTAGGCATAGGTGTACGACCGAATCGCTTATGCAGTTCAAACCAGCCATCAACGCAACCAGGCACTGATACGGGCAACGGCCCATCCGACGGAATATGGGTTAGTCCCCGTTTCTGAAACTCTGCCAGCGTAAGGCTATAGGGCGACCGTCCGGATGCATTCAGGCCATACAGTTTTTTGGTTTTAGCATCCCAGACGATAGCAAACAGATCTCCCCCAATTCCGTTCACGTGCGGCTCCACCAGGCCTTCCATGGCATTGGCGGCAATAGCGGCATCAATGGCGTTACCACCCGACCGCAATACGTCAATAGCGGCCTGGGTCGAAAGTGGGTGCGATGTGCAGGCCATTCCGTGGCGGGCCATCACCACCGCACGAGTGGCAAATGTTTTACCGCTCAGTCGATCCTGGGCGTGTACCCATGAAAACAAACTACCTGCCAGAAGCAGGCCAATGGCATGTACTACATGTTTCATAAACTAGAGGCTTGTTGATTTGAGTCACCGCTGAACAGCGATTTGTTGATTTGGCGTCTGTTACCAGGCTTGGCGTTGGGCAGACGCATTAAAGTAACAAAAAATAGCGATTTTTCCGTTTAAAACCATTTTCTGTGGTCTCAATACCTTTCAATTTATGCCAGAATCCGCTCATCATTTTAAGTAATTACTCGCAGATCTGTTCATGCATAAGAGATTGTTAAGTAAATTCAACAATCAACATTTTTCTTAAATTCAAAATATAATTTGTAACTTATTAATAAATAACATAATATATTTTAATAAATACAATAAATGTAATTTAAAATTTTTCTAAACTAGTATTAAATACTCATATTGCGTTTAGTAAGACTAAAAGGCAATCAGGTTTGCCTCAACAGACTATCCGTTATCGCCCCAATAAGCCATCCTCAACATTTTATCATGAACTATTGTGTAGTATATGTCCTCTTGTTAGTCAATTTATGGGCAACCGCAACTGCTCAACAGGTCCGGATTGACACAGAAGCGGGGGCTATCACCATTCTATTGTATCCTGAAAAAGCCCCCGGTACGGTAGCCAACTTTCTACGGTATGTAGATGATAAACGATATGACGGCGCCAAATTCTATCGTGTCGTGCGTTTAGACAATCAGGCGACCAGCCCAGTCAAAATTGAAGTTATTCAGGGTGGCTTACAGACCGATTCAACCCGCATGTTTCCGCCAATTCCGCAGGAAACAACCGCTAAAACTGGCCTAAAACACCTGGATGGAACCCTGTCGATGGCGCGCGGGACACCCGAAAGTGGAGCATCCGAATTTTTTATCTGTATTAACGCCCAGCCTGAGCTTGATTTCGGCGGCAAACGCAATCCTGATGGTCAGGGTTTTGCAGCCTTTGGCCAGGTGATATCCGGTATGGATGTGGTTCGCAAAATCCAGGCGGGCGAAACCGGTCAGCCAGGGCCAACCAACGCGTACTCCAATCCCCTGCAACTACTCCGCAAACCAGTGCTTATCCGCACTATCAAGCGGACACGCTAGTGCACTTCAATGCCTTTTATTCTCTTTTCATACTACCTCAAAAGCAAACTGATCTATGAAAAAACTGTTACCGATTTTTCTGCTACTGCTGGGCATAGGGCTTCGTATACAAGCCCAGACCCGTACGATAACAGGCCGGGTATCATCTCCCGAAAATGAAGATATGCCCGGCGTAAGCATCCTGATAAAAGGCTCAAATACTGGCACCGTTACGACCGCCAACGGAACCTATCAGCTGGCTGTTCCTGCAAAAAGCACGCTCGTTTTTTCATTTATCGGCTACAAAACAATGGATGTCGCTGTGGGTGATCAAACGACGCTTGATGTGAGGCTGGTTGCCGATCTGACCAATCTCGACGAAGTAGTCGTTACGGCTAACGCCATCGTACGGGAGAAAAAAGAATTAGGCTACGCTGTTTCAACCGTGGGCGGTAGTGAACTTGTGAAAGCACGCGATCCAAACCTACTTAATTCACTGGCCGGACGCGTTGCCGGGGTTCGTATTACGCAACAGTCGGGCTCAGTAGGCGGCTCCAGCCGTGTAGTTATTCGTGGAGCGAATTCACTTTCAAGCGCTAGTGAGCCGCTTTTTGTAGTAGATGGCATTCCAATCTCGAACTCCTCATTTAATAACTCCGAAACGGATATTGTTACGGGCGGTGTCGATGTCGGTAACCGGGCCAGCGACCTTAATCCCGATGATATTGAGGCCATGACCGTATTGAAGGGCGCTGCAGCTTCTGCGCTGTATGGCTCCCGTGCACGTAATGGTGTCATTGTTGTAACGACGAAACGCGGCAAAGTCGGGTCAAAAAAAATGAATATTACCCTCAACACATCCTATCGTACTGATAATGTGTTAAAAGTGCCCGACCTTCAGACCGACTATGCGCAGGGTAATCTTGGGGTTTATAATCCTCGACTAGGGAACGGCTGGGGGCCAAAAATTTCATCAATAACGGGACCAGTACTGGATTACAAAGGAGAGCAGGTCCAAAGCCTTACAGCTCACCCACAGAACTGGAAAAATTTCTTCGTGACCGGCAATACCATGATCAACAGCATTGCTATCGATGGAGCCAGTGATCAGGGAGACTACCGGGTGGGCTATACGAACCTGCGCCAGACAGGTACCGTTCCTGGTTCTGAGCTAACCCGGAATACGTTTGCCATTAATGCCGGTCGGAAAATTACGAGCCGACTGTTGTCGCGTGCCTGGCTCAACTACGTGCGCACAACCAGCGATGGGCGCCCCCAGCAAGGGTCAAATACGACCAATATTATTGGCACCATTCTGGCCGGAACACCCGTAACCGTTGACATTAATGAGCTACGGAATAATCTGTTCGCCCCCGCTACCCAGTCTGTACCAGCGGGCTGGACGGGTGATCTGGCACGGGCTATCGACCTGGACGGTATTCAGAACAACCCTTATTTTGTAACAACATTCAATAAATTCTCCAATACCGTCGACCGGGTATATGGTGGCACCAGTCTGAGTTATGATGTTGCTCCCTGGCTTAATCTTACCGGGCGCGTTGGAACTGATTTCTTCACTGAAAATCGCCGTTCGACCACACGCCGTGGTACACGAGGCCGATTAAATGGCCAATTTGATACCAATGACATTTTTGAACGTGAATTACAGACAGACTTACTTGGTACGGTCACACGTCAATTGTCTACTGACTGGACGTTTAAGGGCATTGTTGGCCATCAGTTCAACCAACGAACAATCCGGCGGTCGCGCGTATTGTCGGATGGGTTGAACATTGATCAGCTGTATACATTTGCCAACGCCCAGTCGAACGTAGCCTCAAATTTTTATAGTCGGCGCGAAATTTATGGCCTATATGGCGACTTTAGTTTCGATTATAAGAACTACCTGTTTCTGAACGTAACGGGCCGTAATGACTGGTCATCAACACTGCCCGTCGACAACAATTCGTATTTCTACCCGTCGGCCAGTGCCTCGTTTGTGCTAACCGAAGCATTTCCCAATCTGGGCATTGTTCACAAAGACATTTTGAGTTATGCAAAGCTTCGGGCAAACTATGCAAATGTTGGTTCAGATGAAGACCCTTACCAGTTGGCGTTCACGTATAATCCGCTCACTCAGGCCAGCGATATTTACACCTTCAACATCCTTTATCCGATAGGTGGTGCATCAGCATTTGGAGCTACAAACGTATTACCGCCCACCAACCTGCGACCTCAACAGCAAACCTCCTACGAATTTGGTGCCGAATTGAAGTTTTTTGGTGGTCGGCTGGGGCTGGACATGACTTATTACAAAACCTTCAATTACGACCAGATTATATCGATTGCGGTCCCTCAGTCAACGGGTTACTCAGCCCGGCGATTGAATGTGGGCGAACTATCGAATAAGGGAATTGAAGCGATGCTCACGGTCACTCCCCTCAAAACCCGCTCCGGTTTCCGCTGGGATGCCGCCTTGAATTTTAATCGCAATGTCAATCGGGTCGAATCATTAGCGCCCGGCTTAACAGAGTTTGTCACTACCTCGGGCGATGGCTTCGGCATTTTCGTGGTTGCGAAACCTGGTGAAACATTTAACATTCAGGGAGTTGGCTGGCTTCGTGATCCCAATGGGAACATTGTCATCAATCCCTCAACGGGGCTACGAACACCGGGGCCACGCCGGTTACTTGGATCCATATATCCTGACTGGACCATGGGCATCAGCAATTCGGTATCCTACAAAGGTTTCGATTTTAGTTTCCTGATCGACATTCGCAAAGGTGGGGTCATCAACTCCCAAACGGTGGGTATCGTGCGTAGCGGTGGGCTAGCCGCCGAAACGGCAATTAACAACCGCACACCGTTCATTGATCCGGGAGTGATCAGGAACGCCGATGGATCATACCGACCCAACGACGTTCCGGTAGCCAGCGTACAACAATACTGGAGCCAGTTAGATAACTCCGTAAGTCCGGAAACCAACACCTTCGACGGTTCTTTTACGAAACTCCGTGAGGTACGACTAGCCTACAATTTTCCCAGGGCGCTGGTTGGCAAAACACCTTTCAGCAACATTTCACTAGGGGTCGAAGGGCGTAATTTATGGATCATCCACTCCAATGTGCCTCACATTGACCCCGAAGCTAATGTATTAGGAACCGGGCTTATTGGCGAAGGACTGGAGCGGGGCAGTATTCCCAGCAGCCGGAGTATTGGCGCTAACCTGCGCCTGGCATTCTAAAAAAGACACTTATCAACTATACCATCCTAAATTATTGAGACATGAGAACGTTGATTTACGCCCTACTCCTCACGATAAGCACAACCGCCTGTTTTCGGAATAGTGACATTAACATAGACCCTAATCGCTCAACTTCGGTTGACCCCGCCCTGCTCTTTTCGGGAGCATCAACGCAGTTTTCGCTCCTGCGCGTTGGCGAACTAACCTGGCCCATTGCCCTGATGAACCAGATGTGGGCTTCGGGTGGTCGATGGGGACTGGAGCAGGCCAAATATGATCAGACACGGGTTCGCAGTGCGTGGGGACGTACCTACACCGATGTCCTGAAGAATCTCAATGTGGCCATAGAAGTGGCCCAGAAAGCACAGCCTGTCAATAAAAATGCAGTAGCGCAGTGCAAAATTATGATGGCCTTTGCTTTCGCACAAACATCGTTGCTCTGGGGTGATATTCCGTTTTCGGAGGCAGCTACCGGAACGGTCGATCTTCCTAAATTTGATAAGCAGGTCGATGTTTTGACCGGTAGTATTGCCATGCTTGACGAAGCCATCGGCCTGATTGACCCGAACGCAAAAGGTATTATTGCGCCTAATGACCTCTATTATGGGGGCGATATGACCAAGTGGAGAAAATTCGCCAACTCCCTTAAATTGCGGATTATGTTTTCCATGGTCGATGCCGATCCAACAAAATCAACCGCCATTGGGCAACTGATTACAAGCGGGAATATGATTGCCTCCTCGGCCGACGCCATGCAGTTTAAGTATTATAACCAGCCTGGCCGTCAGAATCCCCGGTTCTCGTTTACAGCCATATTTCGGGGGGGCGTTCAGTCAGACTGGTACTGCTCCAAGGTCGTCTATAATCTACTGGCTTCCCTGAATGATCCCCGCATTCCGTATTTCTATCAGCCAGGACCTGCTGCCGGAGCCAATGAATTTGTTGCGCTCAATTCGGTAGAGACTTATACGGACAAATCGGCTTTGGTAAACATAAATCTATTAAAGCCCGACCTGCCCGAAGTATCGTTTTCGTACTCAGAACAACTCTTGCTCGAAGCGGAGGCCATAGCACGTGGCTTTGTGACTGGCAGTAGCTTCGACATGGCCACTCAGCGTTTTCGGGCGGGGGTGAAAGAATCACTTCTATCCCTGGGGCTACCGACTGCACAGACAGATACCTATGTGGCTGGCTTACCGGCGCTAACGGCCGCCAATTACAAAACGGTACTGGCGCAGCAGCAATATTTAGATTTGTTTATGCGTCCCATCGAAGGCTGGGTTCAGAACCGTCGTTCGGGTACGATCGGCCAGGAGATTCCCGCCATGACAACTCCGGCTGGCGCACCAGTGAGTGGTCTGGTTCGTCGGTTACTCTACCGTAGCGAAGAGATCAACTCGAACCCCAATACACCAACGGGGCTGGCCGTTGACACGCCCCTATGGTTTGATAAGTAGTACCGTTTACTTGTCAGGGAAATACAGAATCCATCTCAGTTGGTAATCCTGACTGGGGTGGATTCTGTATGTAAAGTAAGTTGTATTATTCGCCGGATAGCCGGTTTTTGGGCAAAAAAATGGGTAAAACCGCTAACCTACTGCCTTATCAAAAGACCATCCAGGTTTGATAAATGCTTTCGTAAACGTACAAATTGATGTCTAAACCCACTCTCCTACTCTTCTTCCCGATCTTTTGTTTGCTCACTTTTCTGCCGGGCTTTACCGTTATCAAAACGAATCCTGCTCTGATTCGAAGAGCCGATGTTATTGTCTATGGCGGAACGTCAGCGGCCGTGATCGCGGCCGTTCAGGTCCAGAAAATGGGCAAATCGGTCATTATCGTATCGCCCGATACCCATTTGGGTGGGTTATCGTCGGGCGGCCTGGGCTTTACCGATACGGGCAATAAAGAAGTAATTGGTGGATTATCGCGCGAATTTTACCAACGGCTCTACCAACACTACCAGAAGGCAGACTCCTGGAAATGGCAGAAAAAAGAAGAATACGGGAATAAAGGGCAAGGTACACCTGCCATCGACGGCAACTCCAGAACCATGTGGATTTTTGAACCGCATGCTGCCGAGCAGGTTTTTGAAGACTTTGTTAAAGAATATCACATTCCTATTTACCGCGACGAATGGCTGGACCGATCAAAGACCGGGATTACAAAAAGTGCGGGCGTTGTTCGTTCCTTTCGCACCATGAAGGGGACGGTTTATGAAGGGAAAATGTTTATCGACGCCACCTATGAAGGTGATCTCATGGCAGCTTCGGGCATTAAATACCACGTAGGCCGCGAAGCCAACAGTGTTTATGGTGAAAAATGGAACGGTGTAGAAACCGAAGTTTTCCAACACGGTCATTATTTCAAGGCTAACGTTAGCCCCTATGTGGTGGCAGGCGATCCGAAAAGCGGTCTTTTACCCGAAGTATCGCCCAATCCTCCGGGAGAAAAAGGCGATGGTGACAATAAGATACAGGCGTATTGCTTTCGTATGTGCCTGAGCAATCACCCCGGCAACCGGGTGCCGTTTCCCAAACCAGCGGGTTACAATGCAAATCGCTACGAGCTTTTAGCCCGCGTTTTCGCAACCGGATGGCGCGAAACTTTCGATAAGTTCGACCCGATTCCGAATCGAAAAACCGACACCAATAACCACGGTCCCTTCAGTACCGACTATCTCGGCAAAAACTACGACTACCCCGAAGCCACGTATCAGCGTCGGAAACAAATCATTAAAGATCATGAGCTATACCAGAAAGGGTTAATGTATTTTCTGTCGAACGATCCGCGCGTACCCGATGATGTACAGGCCAAAATGAAGCAATGGGGGCTGGCCAAAGATGAATTTACGGAGAATGGCAACTGGCCACGTCAGCTCTATATTCGGGAAGCCCGACGTATGCTGGGTGAATTTGTGATGACTGAAGAAGATGTGCTGGCGAAAACCAGCGTTCCCGACCCGATCGGAATGGGGTCGTACTCGCTGGATGCGCACAATGCCCAGCGATACGTCAAAAAAGACGGCTATGTGCAGAACGAAGGGGACATTGGCGTTCATCCCGACAAACCGTATTCGATAGCCTATGGCTCTATTTTACCGAAAGAAAATGAGTGCAGAAATGTGCTCGTTCCCGTTTGCGTATCCAGCTCACACATTGCTTTCGGTTCGATTCGGATGGAGCCGGTGTTTATGATTCTGGGACAATCTGCCGCTACAGCCGCGGTACTGGCCATTGACAATAAGGTGTCCCCACAAAAGCTACCCTACGAGAAACTTCAGGCAGCATTGTTAAAAGATAAGCAACGATTGACGTTATAGGTCCCGCTTCCAGGATTTACCTTGTCACGACTATAGCCTTAAACAGCAGTTTGTTTCCATTTGGTCTGCAATAAAAAGCCGTTTGTGGCTGGCCAATCAGGCTTGAAATAATCATCGTGGCTTTTCCTTTCCCGCGCCGGATGAGTGTGGTCAATAGCTTCGTGCGTTACAACTATAAAATTACTCTATTTTCAATTCGCCTGTAGTGACTAAATTTAATATAAAGATTATATATACAGAACCAGAATAGCTTCGATTCTAGATAAACTTGCTGCCTCGCAACCATTTCTAATTATTCAGGGCTATTGTAGTCGATGCAGGAATCTATGTTTATGGTAAGATCGCGATTAACGCTTTTCCAGGCCAGTTTTAACCAACTTACCTAAATGAACTCTCTACGGCTGCAATTTGATCAATTGATGATTGATGTTTATAGAACAAACTTTGACGATGCCGAATCTAAATTAGACGCATTTTCAGAAAAACACTCGACTGCTCTTACAGAAAATGAGCTGGATCAGAAGGTAACTCTTTTAAGAGCAGAAATTTGTGAACATGGCGGTAAACGTCAAGAGGCTTTGAATTTAAACCTGGAGCTATGGAACCGATATTCCATAGTCCACTATAACTATTTGCCTTTAGGGTTAACTATCGTTAAACTCTACTTTTCTTTGGGGCAGGACGAAACAGCAAGTAGGTTTGTCGAAGACAGTCTACTAACTGTTTCTGATAAGGATCTGGAAAATTATGATCCTATCACGCTGGTGAAGCTCTTGGCTGTGTATCTCCCCAAAAGTGGTAACCATCTTGACAAAATTCAGGCCCCAATGGCTTATATTGAAGATAAACTAGAGATCCAATTCGATGAAAATGATCTAGTTCGAGCCCTGGAAGAAGTAGACAATCGAATATATCAGGAAGGCCAGGAGTTGACAAAAATACTAGCATTAGCTGGTGGCGAAACCCCTCAAGCTACTATCAAACATCTGAAAAAATTTATTGAATTGGCTACCTTAAAGCCTTTTCGGCAAGAGGCAATTAATTTTTTAAATTCTTTATAAGTAGGACTTTGCTCAGAGCTGTAGAGCCGTGCCACGGTTTGTTTATTCATAATTAGTAACCGTGGCACGGCTCTACAGCTCTGAGCAAAGTCCTAACAAAAATAGTTACCAGGAACAACACGACATGTAAAGCTCGATTAGCGTCTTTTTATCGAAAGAACCCCGTTAAGCAATCTGGCCAATACCGGGAATGCGATCATTGGCGGCATTGGTCAGATTATTTACTGAAGATTAGTATCCGTCTTAACGGCTCTAAACCAGTAAGCGGGTCAGATCGTCTGAGAAATCGGAGATTACCAGACCTTCGCCTGCTCAACTTCTGGTTTATATAATTTCTGCCCCGGCTTTACGTCAAATGCCCGGTAAAACGGCTCAAAGTTGGTCAGTGGCCCATTGACCCGAAATTTGGCGGGCGAATGAGGGTCCGTCGAAATACCAGCCCGCTCGGTTTCGTCCCGAACCTTAATGCGCCAGACCTGGGCAAAACCCAGAAAGAATCGTTGATCGGGCGTAAAACCGTCGATCTTGTCCGTGCTTTTACCCTGGTCTGTCAGCTTAAATGCCTGGTAAGCCAGTGTAATACCCCCCAGATCAGCCAGATTTTCGCCCAATGTTAGCTGACCGTTCAGGTGTAAATTATCAAGTACGGTGTAGGTGCTATACTGATTGACAACCGTCTGAACTTTTGTTTTAAATCGCTCAGCATCCTGTTTGGTCCACCAGTCACGCAGGTTACCACTGGCATCGTACTGACGACCCTGATCGTCGAAAAGGTGCGTCATTTCGTGGCCGATCACCATTGCGATACCGCCATAATTGATAGCATCGTCGGCATCTTTATCGAAGAAAGGGAATTGCAAAATCCCGGCCGGAAAAACGACTTCGTTGTTGGTTGGATTCGCATACGCGTTTACAGTTGGCGGTGTCATTCCCCATTCGGTTCGATCGACAGGTTGGTTGATTTTAGCAAAATCCTCCTTGTAGGCATGTTTCCGCGCCTGCTGAACATTGCCATAATAATCATCACGTTTTACCTCTACATCTGAATAGTCTTTCCACTTGTCAGGGTAGCCAATTTTCTTCACGAATTTATCCAGCTTCGTGAGGGCCACCTTTTTGGTTTCGGGGGCCATCCAGTCGAGTTTTTCAATGCGCTCCCGATAGACCTTTTGCAGATTGTCGACCAACGTCAACATTCGCTCTTTGGCTTCGGCCGGGAAATACTTTTTGACCCATAATTGCCCTAATGCTTCCCCCAGCGCCCCATCGGTACGGTCGGCAATACGTTTCCAGCGTTCGGGTAATTGAGGCTGACCATAGAGTGTTTTGCTGTTAAAGTCGAAGCTTGCCTGCTCAAACGCCTTGCTGAGCAGGCTGGCATTATGGTCTAACACATCAAAGACAAGGCGATCTTTCAGGAGACTGATAGGGGCAGTCGGCAGGGTTTTGTCCAGCGCCTGATAGTAGCCGGGTTGAGCGACCAAAACCGTGTCAATCCGCTCGAGACTCATTTTGTTAAGCAATGTGCGCCAGTTTAGGTTAGGCATTTGTTTCGTCAGATCCGACACGGCGAATTTGTGATAGTTGGCCACCGGATCGCGCAGTTCAACGGGGGCTTTGTGCGATTTGGCGAGGGCCGTTTCGAATTCAAGAATAGCATCCGCCTTGGTTTTGGCCGATGCCGGATCGACGCCAACCATCGTAAAAAGCTTGCCGATATAAGCCACGAAAGCAGCCCGGACTTTTTTGGTTGCCTCGTCGGTTCGGGTATAATATTCTTTCTCCGGCAACGATAAACCGGCCTGACTAAAATTGATGCGATTGATCGAACTCTGGCGATCATCGGCAGCAACGTATAGCCCGATGAACTGCCCTCCCCGATTGGTTTCGTCGGCGGCAATATAATCCAGAACTTGTTTATAATCGGTTAGGGCCGCAATTTTAGCGAGTTCGGCTTTTACCGGCTCGTAACCAAGTTTATTAATGGTAGCTGTATCCATGCCACTGGCATAGAAATCGCCCACTTTCTGTTCGACGCTGCCCGATTTAGCATCGGCCTTTGCGGCCTCTTCAAGAATTGATCGGGTTTTCTTCTGATTTTCTTCGTAGATCAGGTAGAATGATCCCCAGCCTGTCTGGTCGTCGGGTATTTTCGTTTTCTTTACCCAGGCTCCGTTGGCATAGGTAAAAAAGTCGTTCCCCGGCAAAACCGTTGTATCCATCCCCGATTTATCAAAAAAAGATGTGCGTACCGGCGTTTCATCTTTTTCCTTTTTCTGGCATGCCGTCACTACCAGCATGCACAAGCCAACAGCCAAAACCCGATTCGTTCCTGTCATAACCCGTTTGTCGATTGTTAAATCTGTGATCCAATATGAACGATAAAGGCCAGGATTAAAAAACATACTGAAAACCGGCTGCACTTTGGTAATTATCCGTAAACGAAGTAGTTAAGGCAAACCCATAATCTTTCTGTATCTTCGTCTATTGTTGTGTTCAATTCCTTTACGATCATGAAAAAACTGTTCATTGTCAGTTTGCTCGTGGGAGCCTCTTTCGGCGCCTTTGCTCAGAGCGAACTTAGCTATCACGGCAAAAAAATTACCGAAAAAGGCGCCATTCCGGCTACGGAACTAACGACCAAAATGAACGGCAAAGACAAGATGCCTGCCAAAGTAGAAGGTACGGTCGAGTCGGTCTGCAAAGTGAAAGGCTGTTGGATGAAAGTTAAAACCGGCGATGGACAGTTCATGCGGGTGACGTTCAAAGACTACGGTTTCTTCGTTCCCAAAGACATCGTTGGTAAAACAGTTGTCGTTGCAGGCACCGCCGAAAGCACAACAACGCCCGTTGACGAACTGCGCCATTACGCTGAAGATGCCGGAAAATCGAAGGAGGAAATTGCCAAAATCACCGAACCCGAAAAAGCCCTGACCTTTGTGGCCGATGGCGTTATTGTGAAAAAATAAAGGCGCAATCCAACCTTTTTTCCAGCTCAGGAATCCTTGTATAAAAATACCAGGGATTATGTTCGATTTCACAAAGCAGCTTGCTGGTTTACTCATCGTTGGAGCCGTATTCTTTTCAGCCTGCAATTCATCCGAAACAACGCCGACCGACCGTGTCGCACTTAGTTTGCATCAATCAGCCCGAGTGGGAGCCGACGTTACCGTTCGTGCCGATTCCATTCAGGACAGCCGCTGCCCGAAAGATGTTACCTGCATCTGGGCCGGGCAGGCTAAGGTAAAATTACTGCTTTCGAAAGATAGCGACTCAACGACAGTCCGTTTAACATTAGGCCCCGACCTTAAGGAAGGCTATTCTAAGCGACTGGATTCAACCAATGTTTCGCTTAGCAATGCGACCTACAAGGTCATTCTGCGGGAAGTAAATCCATTCCCAACCTCGTCGAATGCTGACCAACCCCGAACGGCAGTCGTTCAGGTCACCAAATTATAAAAGTTGTTCGGTGTCTTTTTTGTACTTTAAGGGCTGCAACCAATCGTTGCAGCCTTTTTTGTACCCAACCAACAATCTTTTATGAAAAAAGTATACCTGTTGGCAGGTTTGTCCCTGCTGGCCGCTCCTCTGTTTGCCCAACGTACACTTATTCACTGCGGAAATCTCTTCGATGGCGTCGGAAATGCATTACAACCTCAGATGACGGTTGTGGTTGAAGGGAACAAGATTACTGCTGTTCAGAAAGGTTATACGGCTCCAGCCGGAAAAGATGTTGTTCTCGATTTAAAGTCTAAAACCGTACTGCCGGGGCTGATCGATATGCACGTTCACCTCGAAACCCAGACCCGACGGGGTGGCGCTATCGATGGTTTCACCAAAAATGTTCCTGATGTTGCCTACCAGGCATCCAGATATGCCAAAACAACCCTTTTGGCTGGCTTTACAACTGTGCGGGATCTGGGCGGGTCGGGCGTGAATATATCGCTGCGTAACGCCATCAATGCAGGACTGGTAGAAGGCCCCCGCATTTTAACGGTTGGCAAATCCATTGCCACAACCGGTGGCCACGCTGACCCAACAAACGGCTATCGTAAGGATTTAATGGGCGACCCAGGACCGGCAGAGGGCGTTATTAACAGCCCCGAAGATGCCCGAAAAGCGGTTCGTCAACGCTACAAAGATGGATCTGACTTAATAAAAATCACGGCAACGGGTGGTGTGTTGAGTAACGCAAAAGATGGCTCCGGCCCTCAGTTTACGGAAGAAGAAGTGAAAGCCGTTGTCGATGCAGCGAAAGATTATGGCTTTGCCGTAGCCGCCCACGCACACGGTGCTGAAGGGATGAAACGCGCCATCCGAGCGGGTGTACAAACCATTGAGCACGGTACCTATATGGATGACGAAGCGATTGAGCTGTTCAAAAAATATGGCACCTACTATGTTCCAACCATCATTGCAGGTAAGACAGTAGCTGACTCAGCCCGGATGTTCGGTTATTACCCGGCCCTGGTAACTCCCAAAGCGTTGGCCATTGGCCCAAAAATTCAGGCTACGTTTGCCAAGGCGTATAAGGCGGGCGTAAAAATTGCTTTCGGTACTGATGCCGGGGTTTATATCCACGGCTATAACGCCAAAGAATTTGAATACATGGTTGAAGCAGGTATGCCCGCGGTAGAAGCGATCAAATCGGCTCTGATGACCAACGCCAAATTGCTGGGTATGGACGCGCAAATTGGCTCCATCGAAACCGGAAAAATGGCCGATATCATTGCGGTAGGTGAAAATCCGATTCAGAACATCAAAGCCCTGCAAACCGTCCAGTTTGTGATGAAAGACGGGAAGGTATATAAGCAATAAAGGCTTAGTCAGAAGTAAGTTGGGTGAGCATCAGACGCATTTATTGCTCTCCTGATGCTCACCCAGTTTTTATCAACTCATTCACCCGGTTCGCTTCTTCATGCTGAACCCAGTGCGTAGCATTTTCGAGAAACTCGACACGACCATTCGTGCAGAGATCGATGCTCAACTGGGCCATTTCCCGTTTTAGAAATCGATCCTGACAACCCCAGATGAGTAACGTTGGAACAGTAACGTGAATGGTAGGCCGACGTGACATTGGCCTTTGCAATGACGCTCTGTACCAGTTAATCATCGCTTTGGCTGCACCAGGTTGCGACCAGGCTGCTTTATACTGCTGAATTTCCTCCCCGGTGAATGTTCCGGTCCGGCTACTACTTCGCAGGGTTCGTTCCAGGAAATGCCAGTTATCAAACCGAAGTATCTGTTCCGGTAACCAGGGCAATTGAAAGAAGCCGATATACCAGCTTCGTAGCATCTGCCCTAAATCACGACGGGCAAATTTCTTCATCACAACTGGATGTGGAACATTCATGACAACCAGTCGTTCAATCCGTTCCGGATACACGACGGCTGTCCACCAGGCAACGGCGGCTCCCCAATCATGACCGACGAGAATTGCTTTTTGCCGACCTGCTGCCTCAATCAGCCCAATCACATCGGCGGCTAAGGTATCAATAGCATACGAGCCTATATCCGTTGGCTTATCGCTAAGGTTATAGCCCCGTTGGTCAGGTACCCAAACCCGGAAGCCAGCGTCTGCCAGGTCATCTATCTGGTGACGCCATCCATACCAAAACTCCGGAAAGCCATGCAACAGAATCACAAGCGGCCCATCAACTGGTCCCGCCTGAACGACATGCAGTCGTAAACCACCTGTTTCAATAAATGTATGCTCCATTGCACTACATGGGTCAATAGTGTAAAACGGGTAATTAAAGCAACTGAGTTAGCCAATTGCCCTAATTACCCGTATACATAACGACCAAAATCCTACTTAAAACCCAAAATACCGCTCGGCATTTCGGTAACAGATGTCCTGCACGATCTGCCCTATCCAGTCGACGTCATTTGGCAGTTCGCCGTTTTCAACATCGTTGCCAAATATATTGCAGAGAATCCGCCGGAAATATTCGTGACGACTGTAGGATACGAAACTCCGCGAATCGGTCAGCATGCCGACAAAGGCACTCAACAAGCCCATGTTCGACAGGGTATTGATCTGTTTTTCCATACCGTCTTTCTGATCCAGAAACCACCAGCCCGAACCAAACTGCACTTTTCCGCGAACCGAGCCATCATTGAAATTGCCGATCATCGTCGCAATTACTTCGTTATCAGCCGGGTTCAGATTGTAAAGTATTGTTTTAGCCAGTTGATCACGATCATCAAGGCCACCCAGAAAGCGCGACAAAGCAACTGCCTGCGGGAAATCGCCAATGCTATCCCAGCCCGTATCAGGGCCAAGTTCACGCAATCGGCGGATGTTGTTGTTGCGGAGTGCACCCAGGTGAAACTGTTGTGTCCAGCCTTTCTCGTGATCCCACTCGGCAAACTGCACAAGCATAAACGACTTGAATTTGAGGATATTTATCGGGTCAACGGCCGCTCCCCGCAACAGGTGATCGAATATAAGCTGCACCTCCCCTTCTGTATACGGTTCGGCATAGACCGTTTCGAGGCCGTGGTCCGATAACCGGCAGCCCATCTCGTTAAAGTAATCATGCCGCAATTTGAGGGCATCCAGATAATCAGATAGTGTCCGTATTTCCTTGTTCGTTGCGGCAGCGACCTTCTGAACATAAGCCCGGAACACCACCGAATCATCGATGGCCATTGCTTTATCGGGCCGGAACGTTGGTAGAACTTTTACGCCAAAACCATCGCTGGTAATAGCCCGGTGGTGTTCGAGCGAGTCGGTCGGATCGTCCGTTGAACAGACCACACGAACGTCGAAATGCTGGAGCAGGGTGCGCGCCGAGAGGCCCGGCAACTGTTCGTTACAGGTATCATAGACCGAACGGGCCGTAGTCGGGTTAAGCACATCCGTCACACCGAATGGATTTTTAAGTTCCAGATGGGACCAGTGATAAAGCGGATTACGAACGGTATACGGAATCGTTTCAGCCCATTTCTCGAATTTCTCCCAGTCAGTTGCATCGCCCGTACAATAGCGTTCGTTGATCCCGTGCGTGCGCATAGCCCGCCACTTGTAATGATCGCCATAGAGCCAGAGCTGGGTCATGTTCTCAAACTGTTTATCAGCGGCAATCTGATCGGGCGGCAGATGGCAATGGTAATCGATGATCGGCATTGGCCGGGCATAATCGTGATAGAGTCGCCGGGCGGTTTCGGTCTGGAGCAGAAAATCGTCGGACAGAAACGCTGGGGAGAGCAAGAGTGAGTTCATGCGGGTAAAAGCAAAAACCGGGCGGTTTCTCCCGGCTTTCCTGTTATTTTTTTGATGGTACAACGATTTGATCAGGAACGAACTGGCAATTGGGCAATACCTCAACCGGTTGGCTCCAGTCACGAATAATCCAGTCTTTATCCGATTCAGCTATCCATACCTTGCGGGATTTTGTGAATAGCCAGATTACTTTTTCGACACCGAATTTTAGAAGCTGCGTTGTTTTCTGCTCATAATAATCGAACTCCGAATCAACGTGGCTCATATTGGCTTTGGTATCAATTTCAATAGCAACTTTAGGAGGCACCCAGGCGTATTTCGTTTCATCCTGATCAGCCAAAACAGCTAACTCAAAAATAGCCAAGTCACAAGCCCGCCAATCGCCCTTTTTGAATTGAATCCCTAATTCGTTACCTAATATGGCATAGACATCCATGTCGAGGTGGGAAGCGATATGAATAATCAATCGACTGGCCAGTAAACTCTGCAAAATACTCGAACTCATTAGTTGTTCAACAGTTTTCGTTCCGTCCAACACATCCTCATAACCAGCATAATAGACCGGCTTACCGTCCCACATTTCATAGATCAGGGATTTACGCAATTGGGCACGATCGGCACGACGCTGCTTCTGTTCAGGGGTAAGAGGAAATCGGTTCGGTTTGCTGACAGTTTCCATAGTCTACACTAGTTCGTCAATGCAAGATAAACAAATAATTTCGACCAGCGACCAGGGCATATATATCGATTATTGAGTCGACAAACCCACCATCAGCCCGCGTAACTCGGCAAGGCCCCGCAGCCGACCAATAGCCGTGTAACCCGGATTGGTACGTTTTCCTGAGGTCAGGTCGTCGAGCATTCGGTGGCCGTGGTCAGGCCGAAGCGGCATTCGTAAGTCGGTACGCCCTTCGGCCACCCTTCTCTTGTGTTCCGCCAATAATGCCCGCATCACACCCGCCATCGGTACGTCACCCTCAAGGTGGTTGGCTTCCTGAAAGCTCCCATCAGCGCTGCGCTCTGTACTACGAAGATGTATGAAATGAATTTTGGGGCCCAGCCGTTCGACCATTCCTACCAGATCGTTGTCGGACCGGACACCATAGGAACCGGTGCAAAAACAGATGCCATTGGCAGGCGAATTGGCCGCTGCCAGTAGTGCCCGAGCATCGGCTTCGGTGCTGACCACCCTCGGAAGTCCCAGAATCGGATACGGCGGATCGTCGGGATGAATGGCGAGTCGTACGCCAGCCGATTCAGCGACCGGCACAATCTCACGCAGGAACGTATACAGGTTCTGGCGAAGATCGTGGTCACTAATGTCTTTGTAAGCGTCCAGCGCATCGCGAAACCGCTCAACGGTATAGCTTTCTTCGGAGCCAGGCAATCCGGCGATAATGGTTCGGGTCAGGCGTTTGACCTGTGCATCGGTCATTGAATCCAGCTTGGTACGCGCCCGTTGTTTTTGTTCGTCGTTATAGAGGTATTCAGCGCCCGGACGCTGCAGAATGTACAATTCAAAGGCAGCAAACTCGGTCGCATCGAAACGAAGACCCGTCGAGCCATCGGGCATGGGGTAATCGAGGTCGGTTCGGGTCCAGTCGAGCACGGGCATGAAATTATAACAGACCGTGTCGATACCAGCCTCCGCCAGATTACCAATGGATTCCTTGTAGTTTTGGATATACCGAAGGAAATCACCCGATCGAGTCTTAATTCCCTCATGAACGGGTATACTTTCGACCACCGACCAGGTCAGTCCTGTACTTTCGATCAGTGCTTTTCGGCTCCGAATTTCGTCGATCGGCCAGACCTCGCCGTTGGGAATATGATGCAGGGCAGTCACTATCCCGGTAGCACCAGCCTGTCGTACGTCGTTAAGCGATACTGGGTCATTCGGACCGAACCATCGCCAGGTTTGTTCAAGCATTATAGAGTCAGTAAATTGGCAGGTTAATTAGTCAGCAAGTATAACGTGTATAAGTTATTTAGTGACTAATTTTAGGTAAAAAAGCCTGAACCCCTACTTTTCTCACCAAATAGCCACCATTTGTTTTGCAGACGCTCACAAAATCAGGTCGTTTTCGCTGGCGAATAGTTGCCCTTTTATTCCTGGCAACGACCATAAATTACATCGACCGACAGGTACTTTCCTTTACAATGACCGATGAAGTATTCAGGAAGGAAATGCTTGATTTACCCATTGATAAAGAGCTTACGAAGGAGGCTATTGACCGATTTAAAATTCTGTATAGTGACGTTGATGCCGCCTTCAAATTTGCCTATGCGATCGGTTTTCTACTGGTCGGCTGGCTGATTGACCGGATCGGCACCAAACGCGGATTCGCATTAGGTATTATTGTCTGGAGCATTGCGGCTACCTTAACGACATTCGTCCAGAATATGGCCGGGCTTCGCTGGACGCGAGCCATTTTAGGCCTGGGCGAATCAGCCAATTTTCCCTCGGCGGTCAAAACCATATCGGAATGGTTTCCCCGACGCGAACGCTCATTTGCCAACGGTCTGTTCAATGCAGGCACGAATGTCGGAATCATTCTGACAGCCCTCTTCATCCCTTATCTGATTTTACAACTTGGCTGGCGAAGTTCATTTTTTGTGACGGGTTTGCTGGGCTTTGCGTTATCGGTATTGTGGTGGTTTACCTACAGTAAACCCGAACGAAACCCAAAGCTTTCGCCCGTTGAACTGGCTTACATTCGCAGCGACGAGGAAAAACGAGTTCCCGTAAAACCTTCCTGGGGTCAATTACTGGGCTATAAACAAACGTGGGCCTTTGCCGTCGGCAAGTTTATGGCCGACCCGATCTGGTGGTTTTATATGACCTGGCTACCCGATTTTTTCAACTCCAACGACGCTCTCGATCAGAAGCTTGACCTTAAAAGCTTTGGTGTTCCGTTCCTGATTATCTACGTTGTCTCCGATGCAGGGAGCATTTTTTTCGGCTGGCTCAGTACACAATTTATGAGCCTTGGCTGGTCGGCAAACCGCGCCCGAAAAACCACCATGCTGATCTGCGCGTTGTGCGTCGTTCCGATATTTTTTGCTGCCCAAACCAATAGTCTGACCGTAGCTATCGCCCTGATTTCGCTGGCAACAGCCGCACACCAGGGCTGGGCAGCCAATATGTACACGTTTGCATCAGACCTGTTCCCAAGAAATGTCGTTGCGTCGGTAACGGGTATTGGTGGTATGTTCGGAGCGGTGGGAGGCATTCTGCTGGCCTTGCTTTCGGGACGTATTATTACAGCATTTGGATATTTGCCCATGTTTATCGTTGCCAGTTGCGCCTACCTGATTGCGCTGGTACTCATCCATTTAATTTTACCCAAACTTGAACCAGTAAAAGCTGAAGAACTTGAAAAAATTGGCAAGTGGAGCATATTGAGTACAAAATAAATACTACGCTATTTTTCACAGGATGCCAGTAACTTGCATTTTCTTTTAACTCCCTGTTACCATACATGAAAGTCATCACTTTCGGCGAAGTTATGCTCCGGCTCAGTCCACCGGGTGTTGAGCGTTTTGTACAAACAGATTCGTTGACCATGCACTTTGGTGGCACCGAAGCCAACGTAGCCGTCTCATTAGCCCAATTAGGCCTCGAAACGGCCCATGTTACCCGCTTCCCTGACCACGCTCTTGGGCGATCGGCAACCGGCTATCTGCGACGCTATGGCGTTGGTACGCAGCACGTTCGTTATGGCGATGGCCGCCTGGGTTTGTATTTTCTCGAAACCGGTGCCGGGAGCCGGGCCAGTCAGATTGTCTATGACCGGGTCGACTCCGCCTTCTCGCGCATTACCTCAACTGAGATTGATTGGGAGTCCATACTGACCGGTGCCGACTGGTTCCACTGGACGGGTATTACGCCTGCACTCTCACAGGGAGCTGCTGATAGCCTGTTAGCGGGCATACAGACCGCCAATCGGCTGGGGGTTCCGGTTTCAGGCGATATCGTCTACCGCAGTAACCTTTGGCAGTATGGTCGAAGCCCTCAGGAGATCATGCCCGCATTAACGGAAGGCTGTACGCTGATTTTAGGCAACAAATCGCTCTTTTCGGAACTTTACGGGGTTGTCGGCAGTACTTTTATTGAAGCAGGACGGGCTATGATGCGCCGGTTTCCAACGATTAAATATGTAACGGACACCAAACGCAATTCGTTGAGCGCATCACACAACCAGCTATCGGCTAAGTTGTATGATGGCAGCACCGTTCATAAGTCAAGAGTGTATGATATACAGCCTATTGTGGATCGAATCGGCACTGGCGATGCCTATATGGCCGGACTAATTTATGGCCTGCTAACCTTCAATGACCCGCAACGAGCGGTTGAATTTGGGTCAGCAGCGTCAGCTTTGAAACATACGATTCCTGGCGATGTCAACCTGGCTACCGTAACCGAAATCGAAACACTGGAGGCCGGTGATAGTTCTGGAAAATTGAGACGATAAAATAGGTGTGCAGCTTACAGTAGTCTACTGCACACTATAAACTAAAAAATAATGGCCCGTATTTCCCGATTGGCACTTTATCAGACCATACGCCAGGTGCCCCTTGTCCCCGTTTTTTATCACCCCGACGATGAAATTTGTCTTGGTGTCGTGTCGGCCTGCTACAAAGCGGGCGTTCGGGCATTTGAGTTTACGAACCGGGGTGATTTTGCGCATGAGCGATTTGCCAACCTCAGCCGAGTGTGTTCACGAGAGTTTCCGGGTCTGGCACTTGGTGCCGGTACTGTTCTGGATGCACCAACCGCTGGCCTTTACCTTCAGCTCGGAGCCGATTTTATTGTCGGTCCGACATTCAGTGAGGAAATTGCCCGCCTGTGTAATCGCCGAAAGGTAGCTTATATGCCCGGCTGTGCCACACTGACTGAAATCACAACCGCTCACGAGTGGGGTGTCGAGATTGTGAAGGTGTTTCCGGGCGAAGTGCTGGGGCCAAACTTTATCCGGAGCCTGAGCGGACCACTTCCCTTTGCCACGGCTATGGTAACCGGGGGCGTTGAACCAAACCAGGAAAGTTTGTCCAAATGGTTTGGTGCAGGCGCGGTAGCTGTGGGCATGGGCTCTCAGCTATTTCCTAAAGATGTACTCGCAAATCGTGCATTTGATAAAATAGAAGCTACAGTTAGCGATGTAGTGCGTATTATTGCCGGATTATGAAGAATCAACTATCCATTTTCATTTTTACGCAATAGTAAACGAATACTTAGATGACTGCAGAGCAGACTGCCACCCACCCAACTATGTCTAAACTTACCCGCTCTACACATCCCGCACCTGTTTTCCCCGAAAAGGTATTGCAGTTCGGTACAGGCGTCCTGCTGCGTGGCCTGCCCGATTATCTGGTGCAGAAAGCCAACGCCGAAGGCCGATTCAACGGATCGATTGTAGTCGTTAAATCAACTGACAGTCAGACCAATGAATTTTCAGATCAGGATAATTTATATACTGTAGCTGTTCGGGGAATTCAGCAGGGCGAAAACGTATCGGAAACAAAGGTTGTTTCAGCGATTAGCCGTGTCCTGGCTGCCCAGACTCAATGGAATGAGATTCTGAAACTGGCCAGAAATCCAAAACTGCAGATCATCATTTCCAACACAACCGAAGTTGGCTTGAATTATACGGAAGAAAGTATTTTTCAGCATCCACCCCAGTCATTTCCGGCAAAACTGACGGCGTTTCTGTATGAGCGTTTCCGGAGCGTTGGCGGCTCGAAGGCCAAAGGTATGGTGGTAATTCCAACCGAACTTGTCACCGACAATGGGCTTAAACTTCGCGACGCCGTCGAGAAACTGGCAAAATTCAATGAACTGGGCAAGCTGTTCACGAAATGGCTTAAATTCCACGTTCGCTTCTGCAATTCGCTGGTTGACCGGATTGTCACGCGTCCAACTGATGAAGCCAAACAGGCACTCCAACAGGAGCTTGGCTATGAAGATGAGCTGCTGACATTTACGGAACCGTATCACCTCTGGGCTATTGAGGGCGATGACCGTGTTCGGGAAACACTCAGCTTTGCCGACAGCAGCACACCACAAGTCATCATTGACGAGGACATCAATTTTTATAAGGAGCGCAAGCTTCGGGTGCTGAACGGAACGCACACGCTCACCATGCCGCTGGGTTATCTGCTCGGCCTGGAAACCGTAGCCGATGAGATGAAGCACCCGGCCATGAGCAAATTTATTGAGTCGCTGATGCTCAACGAAATTGTGCCGACGGTACCTGACTACGGCGTTCCGGGCATGGACAAGGCCGAAGTTAAACAGTTTGCCCTTGATGTGCTGGACCGATTCCGGAATCCTTATCTGGATCACCTCCTGCTCAATATTTCGCTTCAGGAAACGGCCAAAATGCAGGCTCGCAACGTAGCAACTATTCAGCGCTATTACGAGCAGTTCAAGACCGTTCCGAAACTTACCGCCCTGGGTTTTGCCGCCTATCTGCTCTTTATGAAAGCAATTCGTCAGGAAGAAGGCCAGTTCTTTGGCGAAATTTCCGTAGGTGGCGGTATACTCACCTATCCCATCCGCGATGAACGGGCTGGCTATTTTTACGGTGACTGGAAGACAGTTAAGGAAAAAGACGCTGCCACCGTTTTTGCATTCGTAAAAAGCGTCCTGTCCGATAAAACGCTCTGGCAAACAGATCTCACAGAGCTACCAGGCTTCACCGAAGCAGTAGCTGATTACCTCAATGCACTCCTGAAATCTGGAGCCGAGGCCGTGCTTACAAAAGCTGTATCATAAGACAAGATCGGTCTGTCGGTGTGTCAATACTATCTCATAAGGAGAAAAAAGTATTGTCATACCGACAGACCGATCTCCTTATTTGTTGGCAATCATCGTCAATAGTAATTCGGGCTCGTTGGTGGTAATGAATTCAACCTGCCGTTCCAGAAACCACGCTAACGACTCCTTATCGTTTACGGTCCAGACATTAACCGTTAGCTTACGCTGCTTCGCGTCGTTAATCCATGCTTCATTCTTTCTGAGTACATTAAAGTGGTAATCCAGGCCATACAGCTGATCGGCAGCCAGTTGTTCCGGTGATTTATCCCCATTCAGATAAGCAACTTTAGCATCAGGATTTAACGCTTTTACTTTTTTGCAGACGTCATAGTCAAACGCGATATAATCGACCCAAGCCTGGGCTTTCATCCGGTGGACTAATTTCACGACGCGTTCTGTCAGCGCCATTGACCGCTCTTTGCCCATCGTCGACGTTTTAATCTCCAGAATTAACCGGGTATGGGTTTGCTTCATGCCCTCAGTCAGGTAGGCTTCTAAAGTCGGAAACGATTCGCCATTACTAAGTTTGAGTTTAGCCAATTCAGCTGCCGTCGTTTTTTCGATGGCCAATCCCTGAATAGCGGCATCATGGTTAACAACCAATACCGAGTCGGCCGACATATGCACGTCGAATTCGCTACCCATGCACCCCAGTTTGACCGCATTCTGTAAGGAAGTGATTGAGTTTTCACTCGTTCCTGACTGTTTCCACGCGCCCCGGTGCGCTATTACCTGATTCCGAATAAACTCGTCTTTCACGATCCGAAACGTATCACGTACGCTGCCGCTGGCCATCTGCCCTTCTACGATCAGATCGTACCAGGGTTGTGATGCTTTTGCTGCGGTGGGCTGGATCGATAATTGGTTCGCTTTGTCCAACGAAAACAACGAAGCATTCGGCCCGCGAAGTTTAAATCGGCTTCCTGTTCCTGTTACACGAAGCGTACCAATGGCCGTCTTTCCGGGCGAATAGGTATAATTGGAGAGCGATAAAATGGGTTGAGCAGTAGTAGATAAATACCCCAGACAGGTCGTAAAAAGACAGGTGAGTGTAAGAATGCGGAATTTGACCATAACGTGGTTCTGATTAATGAACATTCAGGAAAAGAGCGGAAATATAGTCTCCTTACTCAAGGCGCCAATGAGCGGTCATAAGTGGTTACCGAAAATTTACCGAATTCACGAACTTTAGAAGCTATAAATCAAGGGCATAGTAGTGATAAAACCTGTGTTTATCATTTTGTTAAGAATAGAACCGTAGGTTTTTCCACCGATTTACAGAACGATCAGGCTGAAAGTCCGGTAAGTATCCATGACAAAATAGGCTACGAAGCGGCCTGACTGAGCGTTTCGACGCCTGCCCTCCGGCAGTTTTCGGCAGCCCATCGCGTTAATCCCAAGGCCAGTACTAGCTGTCGTTCGGTAGGTTCATCGACCAGTTGCTGTACGGTTGGAATAAATGAATAATCTGGCTTTCCGTTCAGATACCCTTTCAGGTAAGCAAGCATAGCCCGCTCAACCCGATATAGTTTTTTGTCGGCCTTTAGCTTCCGCTCTACAGAACGAAGCTCATACCGCAGATAGTCCAGATTGCCCAGATCCGTATGAACCATCAGGTTCAGCAACCGGGCCTGATTGTACCATAACTGGCTCTGCACGGTAGTTCGCCCGGCTGTCAGCTTATCGTTCAACACCGCATTAACCTGCTTAAGCGCCATTGTCGGCTTCCCGGCATCACGGTACGTTCTGGCAATGCTTAACCGAACCAGCGACTGCACATTTGCGGGCAAACCGGGCAGTTCGCGCTCAAGAACGGGAGTGACCGATTGAATCAGAACCAGCGCATTCTCCGTTTGTCCGGTATCATTGAGACGAGCCAGCCGATGGAGTAACGTCAGGTATCGCGCCTGTAACGAAACACCCTCCGGCAAAATAGTCAGAGCCGACAGTTGATCCAGAAAATAGTCCATATCGGTATATCGTTGCAGACCACGCAGATCGGTTAAGATACCATCCAGCAGATGGATGTAATAAATCGGCGTGTCGGTCCAAAGGTCCTGGTGGCGTTGAAATAAATTATGTAGATCATAAAACGCCTTCAGGCTCCCCTCCGAATCATTGGTCATCAGAAAATAGACGGATTGAAAATGCAGGTGGAGTCGCTGTGCGTCGAACGAGTTTTTTTGCTGGCTTCGGCTCACGATCTGGTGTTCTTCCAGTAAGAGGTCATTCAACCGGGTTTGTTCACCAAGGTTACGAACCAGACCGTTTTTCCAGTACCGACACAGCAGAATTTCGTAGAGTGCCGAATGCTGGTGGCTGGTCTGTTCACGCTGCATGATCGTTTGCCACTGCTGTTGTTTACGGAGCAACAGCGTCTCGTCGACCGCCGAGAATTGAATCCTGACGAGCTGTTGTAATTCCAGCCGGGCAGCCATCAGGTAGTAGAGATGTTTTTCGTTGCGCATGGCCAGCCGCTTCGTTTTTTCGATCTGGTCGAAACCTAGCTCCGAAAGCCCTTTAGCGAATAATATCCGGGCATCCTGCATCAGCGATGCGAGTTTGTTCTCCGTTGTTTTCTCGCATTCATAGAGCCGCAGCGCTTTCATCAATACCCGGTAAAGGTGTTTCCGAACGGGTTCGATCGATGAACCAGGAAATTTCTTTTCCAATACTTCATACAAAGCTCCTCCTCCCTCCAGCTGATTCTCCAGAAGATCAAATAAAAGCAGATAGGCCTTATCGCCATCCTGCAGGCTACATACGAGCTTGAAATATCGTTTTTCCGATTTCGTCAGCGTCTGAACGAGTGTATGAAGTTGATCAATTGAAAACATAGGTTTAGGGTAGGCTTATCCGTTATACAAAGTATTTCGACCAGAAAAATGGCCACCAGCCTAAACGTCGCTAGAAAGAACCCTGTTTTTGTTAAACCGGATCAGGAATAGCCTTGTCTGAAAAGGGTTCAGGCTTGGACTTGCAATATACCTTTTACCGGATAAATTTGTACCTGTCCCTTAACTCTTCTTTCGAATGCCAAGTCAGATTCTGGTGGTTGGTAGTTCCAATACCGACATGGTCGTCAAGGCCGAAAAATTACCCGCACCGGGTGAAACCGTCATTGGTGGCACGTTTTTGATGAATCCGGGCGGAAAAGGGGCCAACCAGGCCGTTGCAGCCGCCCGTCTTGTCGATTCCTCGGCTGGAAAATCCGTAACGTTTGTGGCTAAAGTCGGCAATGATATTTTTGGGCGGCAGGCGCTCAGCGGTTTCGAGCGTGAAGGTATTAATACATCCTACGTATTAACGGATGCTGATTACCCATCGGGCGTTGCACTCATCAATGTTGACGCTTCCGGCGAAAATTGCATTACTGTCGCACCCGGCTCCAATGCAAACCTGCAACCGGGCGAAACTGAAGCGGCATTACAGGCTACGGAGTCCGATGCATTGGTACTGCTCCAGTTAGAAATTCCGTTGCCGACTGTCGAGTACGTTATTCGGGAAGCTGCCCGGCGCGGTTGCCGGGTCATTCTGAATCCGGCTCCTGCTCAGCCACTTCCGGCTGATCTGTTTCCGCATCTTTTTCTGATTACGCCCAACGAAACCGAAGCCGAATTACTGACCGGTATTCGTGTAACAGACCCCGCCACCGCCGAACAGGCTGCCCGAAAATTACGTGACATGGGCGTCAAAAACGTTGTGATTACGCTCGGTTCTAAAGGAGCCTATCTGTATACCGCTGAACAAAAAGGTCAGGTAATTGAAGCGCCCCCCGTAAAAGCCGTCGATACTACGGCCGCCGGTGATTGTTTTAATGGGGCTCTTTCGGTTGCGCTCTCGGAAAGCAAGCCATTACCCGATGCTGTAGCTTTTGCCTGTAAAGCAGCTTCTGTTTCGGTTACCCGAATGGGCGCTCAGGCGTCGGTGCCCTATCGAAATGAGCTGGAGTCTTCGGTCTTCAGTTCTCAGTAGGCAGTTTTTGGCGGTGCGATCCGGCTTATTTCCTACTGCCTACTCTAACCATCTATTCCTTTTTGTTAACCATGAAAAAAATACTTTTATCAGGCATTGCTATGGCTTTATTGTTGGCGGCTATTCCACCGACTAAGCCACCCAAAACAGCGCCCAAATCGGTAACGATGGCAAAAAGTGCCATTCAGGACAAGATTAAAGGCGGCTGGGCGGGTCAACTGATTGGCTGCACCTTTGGCGGTCCAACCGAGTTTCAGTTTAATGGCACGATGCTCAATGACTATCAGCCTATTCCGTGGTATGACGGTTATATGAAGCATACGATGCTTAACAATCCAGGTCTCTATGACGACATTTATATGGACCTGACGTTCGTCGATGTGTTCGAAAAGAAGGGGCTCGATGCATCCGTCGATGAGCATGCCAAAGCCTATGCTACGGCGAGCTATATGCTCTGGCACGCCAACCAGGCTGGTCGATATAACATCCTGAACGGCATGAAAGCGCCCGAGTCGGGCCATTGGCTTAACAACCCTCATGCCGATGACATCGACTTCCAGATCGAGGCCGACTTTTCGGGGTTGATGGCCCCCGGAATGCCAAACACGGCCGTTCAGATCGGTGACCCCATTGGTCATATCATGAATTACGGGGATGGCTGGTATGGTGGCGCTTACGTAGGTGCCATGTATTCACTCGCATTTGTCTCCAGTGATGTCAATTACATTGTCAGGGAAGCCCTAAAGACAATTCCGCCCCAGAGTACCTTTTATCAGTGCATCGCCGATGTTATCAAGTGGCATGATCAGTATCCCGCAGACTGGAAACGAAACTGGTTCGAGATTCAGAAGAAATGGTCGGATGAGATCGGTTGTCCGGAAGGCGTATTTCGCGCATTCAACATCGATGCGAAGATCAATTCGGCCTATATCGTGCTTGGTCTGCTTTATGGCGGAGGTGATTTTACCAAAACGATGGAGATCAGCACCCGCGCCGGCCAGGATTCGGATTGCAACCCGGCTTCGGCGGGCGGTATTCTGGGCACAATGCTTGGTTACGATAAAATACCAGCTTACTGGAAACAGGGCTTAAAAGAAGCCGAAGATATTGATTTCAAATACACGACCATGTCGCTCAACGATGTGTATGCCATGGGGATGAAACACGCCCTTCAGGTGGTTGAACGAAACGGCGGCAAAATTACTGGCGATCAGGTAACCATTGCCGTTCAGACACCCAAAGCGGTCAGGCTCGAACAAGCTTTTACGGGTCATTATCCGGTGCAGGTCACCCACGTTCGTAAAAACCTGGAGAATGACTATACGGCGGAATTCGAGGGTATTGGGTTTGTAGTAAAGGGAGAAGCCAAACCTAAAAACCGATCCAGCTGGGGTTATGAAAGCGCTTTCGCCTTTAATGCCGAACTCTATGTCGACGATAAGAAAATCGAAACAGCGAAACTTCCCGTCGATTTTACGCATCGTCGCCATGAACTGTTCTGGAAATATCAGCTACCCAAAGGCAAGCATACGGTACGAGTTAAGCTCCTGAACCCAGACCCGGAACACGTTGTTTATATTTCGGACTTGCTGGTCTATAACGATCAGCCCGTAAAGTCCAAACTATAGTTGAGTAAGTCGCTTATTGGGAAACTGGGTATTACCCTTATTTACTGAATCATCAAATTACTCGACTAACAGGATACTGCTTAAGCAATGTGTAAGTAAATTTACCGGGCAACCGGTCTAATGGCGCAGCTCCGGTAGCTGCGCCATTTTTTGTCCTCTACCTGAAAAAATGAAACAACTTTTCCTCTTTCTGCTTCTTACACCGACCCTCTGGGCACAATCAATACCACCTCCTACCCTCTATCCCAATCCGGAAGCAGCTTTACAATTGTACAGAAGCACGCTACTGAGGCTTCGACAGGAATACACGAATCATCGCGACCTTCCAGATCTGAAATTCTTTCTGTTTGGCATGGGCGACCGAACCAAATACATTTATCGAAACGGACGACTCATTAACGCATTGACGGGTAATATTGAAGAACAATGGGTAGTTAAAAATGAGATCATTGTACCGTCAGAATACTTAGTGCACCTGACGCTGGATGAAGGTGTTACGATACAGATTCGGGAAGATGAAACCGGCGTCTGGATACTACAAACGCCCCCGGCCAAAGCCAGAAATGTAGCTAAAATGCCTAAGCCAAGACGCGTAGGGGCAACCAGAAGCGTCCTGAATTTACCCCGTTTTGCCGATCATACATTTGGGCTGGTTCTTCGGGTACTTCACCACGAAATCCTCATCAATGTCGTAACCGGTACCGATGGAATCGGACGCCCCGTTCCGAATCTCTTAGTTTATCAAAAACCCTGGTATCGCGATGCTGCATTAATGGCCATGGTCATGCGTGAAACGGGGAACCTTCGGCTCATTCGTGACTGGATCATGACTATCCGCGACCCATTCGACCGCAACAACGCTGGCATTGCCGAAGCGGACAATCCTGGCCAGGTTCTGTTTCTGGTATCGCTTGTTGCCGATCAAAACCATCCGGTAGTTCAATCGGCCCTGGATTCGCTCAAGCAATTTAAGCGGGAGAATTATATCATCGGCAAAACCGATGGGGCTGAACATCCTGTTTTTCAGACCAAATGGCTCAAATACGGGTTAAAATCACTCGGGCTCCCCGATACGTATGTCATACCCAATCAGTATGACAGTTATTCTTCACTGTTCTGGTGGGATTATACGGCCGAACACGTTGCGGGCAAGAAGTTCGGCGAGGAATCCAGCATGAATTATCCGTATCTGACCTGGGCCGAAGATCATTTTTACAGCCGGACAGAAAAACCGGAGAAGCGCGGTATGCTGGGCACAATTGATTATCCACTCAGCTGGGAGCAGAAAGCCAGCCAGGCCCACTACCCCGGCTTGACCGTACTGGACAAAGGGTTTGTTAAACAAAAATTAGCCTTCCCACACAGCTGGCACGCAGCCGAGATGTTTTTGCAATTATTCGATAAGTAGCGACCACAATCCTGACATGGATTCTTTCTTGTGGAAAGAATAGATTTTCTTTTAATTCACATATCAACAATTATTCCATTTTAGAATATTAATAAGTACACAAATCACAATCGTCAAGTCAAATATATTTTAGTATTATTATTAACTAAAAGGCGGCCATGTTTTTATGGCCGCCTTTTAGTTAAGTGTCTATATATGAAATACTTATGTATTTTTCACTTGAATACCAACAGGATTATATATAAAATTTTATTATATTAATATATATAAAAAATTACTTTGGTATAATAATTGGCTACTTAAGGATTTATTAAAGCTGTTTTATCTATTGCCCGATCCCATTGGACGGGCCTACCAGATAACTAACGGCTTACGATACTCTGTCCCTATTCAGTCAGGCAATCCTGCATAAGCAGCTTTTCTTACCGCCGTATGAAACAATTTTTACTTCTGTTTACACTTTTAGGATGCAGCGTTTCATTATTTTCTACAATACACTTTATAGATGAAGCGAAGCGCCGTCCTCCGCTCACGGCTAAATTACCTGTTCGTCCTCCAACCTTGCGCACTAACGTTAAGCGTGTTTTTCGAAAACCAATGGAGAATAAGGGGGCGCTGAAATCAATAGAAGGACCAGCTAAGCTTATTACGAATACACCTCATAGCCTGTCTATAATTGGGCATTTACCAATGTCAGGGTCTCTTCCTATTCAGAAACTAGCCGGGCCTGACCCAATCCGCTTTTCGATGCGGGCCAATAAAACGAGTGTGAGCATCGGAGAAGAGCTTGAGATAACAATCATTGCCGAATTACTGCCGATTCTGCCTGGTCAACTGTTCTTTTTTGAGTCGCAGCGATCATTCAGCTTAAAGGTTCTTATGCCCGAAGGTTTTGAGCAGACGGGTGGTAATTACTATGATTACATTGGCAAGGAGCTTACTATAAATACTACCCCTTCAGTTAGTTATACCCTCAAGGGCCGATTTACCAAGCCATTTGAGGATGCCTCTTTCACCTTGCTAAGAGGCCCAAGGGAAGGAACCTCAAACAGCTTTTTTGAGAAAAAGCAGGGATTAAACATACGAGCTTTTAGTAATTCCATTACCCGCCCTACTAAAAATAGCCCATATACATTATCAGACATAAATCGCCAACTGTTTGAAAAGCCACTCAAAATCAAAATTGGTCATCCAAGTAAGGGAATTATCGCTCTAAAAATCCATGTTCAGAATGCATTACCAACGTATCAGTACAGCATTGATAGTCTTTCTTTTAGCCCCGATTCAGTTACTGAAACCAACAGCCAGAGTGGATTTGTCTTCATTCGGGATGAACGATCGACAGCTTACTACCGCAAAATAGCGTACAGGGCAAGTAATCCAATTACAACTGCAATTACAGCAGACGCCAATGCACCCCATTGCGAAATAGCCAATTTCATTACAGTTACCGCAAGTTCTAATGAGGTTTGCCCGACTGTAGGATCTACCGTTACGCTTTCTGTGACGGGCTGTAGTGGCGACATAACCTGGTATAAAAATAGCTATATCTATAATGAAGATGATGTATCAAAAATTTCAGTATCGTCAAGCGGAATATATTATGCTCAGTGCTTGTCCCAAGATTGTCCCAACACACATGATTCGAGTAACGGAGTAGAAATAAAAGAAGACTGTCCCGTTGTTAACGCCTGCAACTTTACTCCGACCGCATCGGCTCCCGCCACAGCAAATTGCAGTACCCCAATTACTCTTACCAGTAGCTGCTCCGGCAGCGACTGTACGGGTATCACTCCCAGTTGGTCGGGCAATGGCATCAGTGCCGATGGGACTGGAAACACCCCCTCCACGCAGGGTACTTACTCCTACACCCTGACGATGGCTAAAGCAGGCTGTGAGAACCAACGTACTACCACAGCAGTCGAGGTTAACTGTGAGGATTGTACCCCTCTCTGGGAAAACTACCGCCAGGATTGTGACGAATTAAATAACTACCGCTGGTATGAACAGGACAATAAACCATGCTCGCCAACCTTTGGGGATGAGCGACCAGGAAGCATATTGAGTGGACCGACAACCCCGGTAAGTGTGGTTGCCGACAAAACAGATTTGTGTGGAACGGAGACCGCCACCCTACAGGCAGCTAATTGCAACGGTTATTTTTATTGGGTTGAGGATGGGTCTACCACCAATCCCAGACAGGTCAGTGCAGGCATTTACACGGCTGGCTGCATCGGCTCCTGCAATACCACCACACAATCTATTACCATAACCAATGGATCTAACTGTACCCCCACAAATGATCCCTGCGACTTCGCCCCTACTGCTTCAGCATCCCCGCAGTCTGTCAGTTGTGGCCAATCAATCACCCTGTCGGGCGGCTGTCAGGGGACTGGTTGTGCAGATGTCAGCTACCAATGGACAACCACAGACTGGAGAGACCCCAACGGCCAAAGCACCATCCAGGTCACAGCCCCCCAACTCAACCAGACCGTTTATTACGAACTCACTCTCTCGAAGCCCGATTGCCCCAACCAATCCAATCACACCGCACCCGCACCAGTGAATGTTACCTGTGGTGATTGTACCCCTCTTTGGGAAACGACCAACACTTACCAGTGCATCGATAATCAGCTTCAGCAGAAACAAACCGCCACCAACTGTGGTCAGTACCAGGAGCAATGGCTATCCATCAGCTCCACGGCCAACCCCATCACCATCACTCCCTCCAGCTACTCGCTCTGTAATGGCAGCGTCACGCTAACCCTGACGGGCTGCACGGGCGCCATCGCCTGGGCCGATAGCCCCTACAATACCCCCAACTTCAACGGGTATGACAGTCGACAAGTCAATCAAGCTGGCGCCTATACCGCTTTCTGTTACGGCTCCTCTGGTCTGAGTTGTGATTACACCCAGACCTCGGTCACCATCGATAGCTGTACCCCCACAAACGACCCCTGTGCCTTCTCAGCATCAGTATCCCCGGCCCGATCTTCCGTCCTGTGCTCCAATACAACTACTTTTCAGGGAATCTGTACCGGAGAATGTGCGGGGGTCTACTACAACTGGAATGGACCCAATCTTAATGGAGAAACCAATGCTGACCTCACCCTGACACCCAACACGGCCGGGACGTTCGTCTATACCTTCTCGATTAGTAAACTCGGCTGCACCCATGTAGCCACCACGACCGCTCAACTCGATGTCAGTTGTACGCCACCCGCCAACCCCTGCGACTTCGCGCCAACCGCATCAGCAACACCCCAAACCGTTACTTGTGGTCAGACCATCACCCTCACAGGAGGCTGTCAGGGTACCGGTTGTGACGGAGTTGTCTACCGGTGGTCGACCACCGGATGGACCGATCTTACTGGCCAGGCCAGTCTCACCTTAACTGCCCCCAATGTCAACCAACCCCTCTACTATGAGCTTGGACTGACTAAAGACGGTTGCCCCAATGAGGCCGAAGATGTTACTTCAGTCGCCATTACCATTAGCAGTACTCCTCCTGCCAACCTCTGCGATTTTACCCCAGTCGCATCAAATCCAGCCACGGCCCTCTGTAACTCCTCCATCACCCTAACCGGAAGTTGTTCAGGTGCTGGTTGTGACGGAGTCACCTATAGCTGGTCGGGAAATGGTATCTCGGGATCAAATGTTAACAACACGATCACCACACCTGGTGCATCAGGCACTTACAGCTACACCCTGACTATATCTAAAGCTGGCTGCGAGAACCAACGTACTACCACAGCAGTCGAGGTTAACTGTGAGGATTGTACCCCTCTCTGGGAAAACTACCGCCAGGATTGTGACGAATTAAATAACTACCGCTGGTATGAACAGGACAATAAACCATGCTCGCCAACCTTTGGGGATGAGCGGCCAGGAAGCATATTGAGTGGACCGACAACCCCGGTAAGTGTGGTTGCCGACAAAACAGATTTGTGTGGAACGGAGACCGCCACCCTACAGGCAACTAATTGCAACGGTTATTTTTATTGGGTTGAGGATGGGTCTACCACCAATCCCAGACAGGTCAGTGCAGGCATTTACACGGCTGGCTGCATCGGCTCCTGCAATACCACCACACAATCTATTACCATAACCAATGGATCTAACTGTACCCCAACTTCTGACCCCTGTGCCTTCTCAGCATCAGTAAACCCGGCCAACTCCTCCATTCTCTGTAACAGTACCATCACGTTGCAGGGAGTCTGCACCGGGGAGTGCGGGGGGGTGTCCTACCAGTGGGAGAGCCCCAACCTCAATGGAGAAACCAATGCCGACCTCACCCTGACGCCCAACACGGCCGGGACGTTCGTCTATACCTTCTCGATTCGTAAACTCGGCTGCACCCATGTAGCCACCACGACCGCTCAACTAAATGTCTCCTGTGGCTGTAATCCCACCTGGGAGATAACTGCTGACTACCGCTGTGAAGAGGGACAACTCCAACGAAAATGGACGAATACTAACCTCGATTGCCCCACCTATACTGATGAGTGGCGGAACAGCGACCCTACGGCCAACCCCATCTCCATCACTCCCTCCAGCTACTCGCTCTGTAATGGCAGCGTCACGCTAACCCTGACGGGCTGCACAGGCGCCATCGCCTGGGCCGATAGCCCTTACAATACCCCCAACTTCAACGGGTATGACAGTCGACAAGTCAATCAAGCTGGCGCCTATACCGCTTTCTGTTACGGCTCCTCTGGTCTGAGTTGTGATTACACCCAGACCTCGGTCACCATCGATAGCTGTACCCCCACAAATGACCCCTGTGACTTCTCCATCACCAACATGACTAACCAAAGTCTCGGCTGTGGCACTGCCTTCAGCCTGGGGGGATGTCAGGGAACGGGCTGTGAGGACATAACTATATTCTGGACTGGACCCGGAGCCGACGGACTGACCACCGTGCCCATAACGCTAACAGCCCCCTCTTCAGCAGGCTCCCAGACCTACTCCCTGACGCTCGCCAAAGACGGCTGCCCAAACACCCCGCAAGCCTCAGCCCTAATCACTACCCACTGCACCCAACCCGCCAGATGTAACTTCACCGCCACCATCTCAGCCAGCACGACAGCCACAAGGTGCGGAAATCAGATTATGCTCACCGGAGGCTGTCTGGGGCCTGATTGTCCAGGAACCACCTACGCCTGGACTACTACTGGGTGGACCGATCAGACTGATCCACCCATCCTCTATGTGACGGCACCCGAGGTCAACCAGCTCTACAACTATTCCTTCACCTTATCCAAAGACGGCTGTTCAAGCCCAGCCTACATCGCCACCATGGAGATCAACATCACCTGTGGGGATGATTGTAGCCCCCTCTGGGAAACGACCAACACTTACCAGTGCACCGATAATCAGCTTCAGCAGAAACAAACTGCCACCAACTGTGGTCAGTATCAGGAGCAGTGGCTATCCATCAGTTCCACAGCCAGCCCCATCACCATCACCCCTTCCAGCTACTCGCTCTGTAATGGCAGCGTCACGCTAACCCTGACGGGCTGCACGGGCGCCATCGCCTGGGCCGATAGCCCTTACAATACCCCCAACTTCAACGGGTATGACAGCCGGCAAGTCGATCAAGCAGGGACTTATACCGCTTTCTGTTACGGCTCCTCCGGTCTGAGTTGTGATTATACCCAGA
The DNA here is from genome assembly GCF_010233585.1 of Spirosoma endbachense. NCBI lineage: Bacteria > Pseudomonadati > Bacteroidota > Cytophagia > Cytophagales > Cytophagaceae > Spirosoma > Spirosoma endbachense. Next base: position 5,659,225 of record NZ_CP045997.1, on the reverse strand, counting down.
CCTCGGTCACCCTTGATAGCTGTACCCCCACAAACGACCCCTGTGCCTTCTCAGCATCAGCCTCGGCATCACCACAGTCTGTTAGCTGTGGCCAATCAGTAAACTTGTCTGGGAGTTGTCAGGGAATTGGCTGCGGAAACGTCATTTACACATGGTCGGGGCACGGAGTAACCGAACAAACTGGGTCCAGTTTAACACTAACTGCTCCAGCTACGACCGGGACGTATGAATACACGCTTACATTAGGCAAATCTGGCTGTTTTAACACGGTACAGGCAACAACTCAAATCACGGTAAGTTGTCAGGAACCAATTGTCTTGACAGGTACTGTCGATGAAGCAACCTGTACACGAATCCGGGGCTGGCTGGTGGATGTGAATAATGACGAACAGTCGCAAAAAGTCAGAATTTATATTGATGGCGTTCTTCAGGCAACAGTTTGGGCTGATGGCCCCCGCCCAGATGTTAGGGCATATATAAATCAGGTACACGGCGCAACGGGTACATACGACAAGTTTGAATTTAACTGGCCTGTTCCGACAGTTTTCGCACAGGGACGGCATGAGGTTCGTGTAACCGATACAACAGGTAACTGGGAGTTCTCCTCTCATCCGTTGTTCTTCGGAGCAGATGCACCTACTTTAACGCCTACTTCCACTACTATTTGTGCTGGACAATCCACCACCCTAACAGCTGGCTGTACCACTGGCGATGTTGTCTGGTCGAACGGTGGCACAGGTAATGTACTTATTACTGGCAATTTAACGGCAACGACTAGCTACATAGCCAATTGTAATGCAGAGGGGTGCTTATCACCATCGGCGACGGCCACTGTTGTAGTTATTCAAAGACCTGTTTTTGGATTCTCGGCCGCTGGGTCAAACCTCATTCCTGTAGCCGCATCCACGACTAATGGGCCAACTAATCTGACAGCTATTATCTGTTCAGGAGACTATCTGACATTAAGTGACCTCAGTTGGCCTTCGTCACACGTCCGGCTCATAGAACGTTTAACGTCGAATGGCGTGGCGGATTTACCCACAACCAGGCCAATGAATGATCTTAATGCTGCCACGGCGGCATCGATCTTCAATCAACGTCACGGCCCCTATACAGTAGCCACTACAGGAATAGAGGGAACAATCATACAGTCTTTCACTCCCTATGTTGATGCCAATGGGAATAACCAGTATGATTCGGGTATCGATTGTACCGGCGACTCCATAACGCTATTCTATCAGATCATACCCACACCGGCTAAACCAGTAGTGGTCACAGCATCCTGTGGTGCCGTATCAACGGCCCGCAGTGTTACGCTGACAGCCAGTGGCTGCTCAGATATGGTAAAATGGGAGTTGCCATCTGGTACATTGACAGGGCCAACCGTAGTCGTACATGTAAGTCAGACAACAACCTTTGGGGTTCGTTGCACCAATGCAGCAAATTGCCAAAGCGATACGGCCGCAGTGACCGTTCATTTTCTAAATCTACAGGCCCCAACTGTTGCTACCTCAGCACTAGCAATTTGCAGTGGTGAATCCGTCACCCTTTCGGCTAGCGGCTGCGAAAGCGGAACTACGATCAACTGGTCGAATGGTATGACCGGATCATCAATCACCTTCAATCCAGCAACTACAGCCACCTATTATGCAATCTGTCAACTAGACTGTGCTGAAAGTAGTAACTCCAATCAGGTTCAGATCATGGTTCGTCCTGGCCCAACGGTGAGCGGCATACGGAGTTATACGACCGGCCAGACAATATCCTTAACCGCAACAGCGGCTGATGCTACAAGCTACATCTGGTATGGCCCGGCCGGCTTCACGTCGACTGGTGCTCAATTGAGCATTCTTGGTGCCAATACCAACATGAGCGGTTCTTATACGGTCGTAGCCAGTTATGCTGAAGGGGGTTGCTCGCCGTCAACAGAGGTAATTATAACGGTAAATGGCCCTGTTATTCAGACTCTGACTATTACTCCCAGCATTGTGTGCCCTGGATCTGTTCTGAGCATACCGTTCTCTACAACCGGTGATTTTGGTTCAGGAAATAAATTCACTGCCCAGTTATCTGATAGTAGTGGCAGCTTTAGTTCACCTCTATCCATCGGCGAAACCACACCAGGCAGCGACACTAGTAGCCCTATTAGCGCAACGCTCCCAGCCAGTGTACCACCAGGCAATGGCTATCGGATTCGGGTTATCAGTAGTAATCCACTAACTGAAGGCGAAGTTAGTCCAACTGTGTTAACTATAAATGCACTCCCAACGGCGCCTACGCTAACGACTTCAGGTACACAGGTTTGCTCTGGAACAAGCGTTACCTTGACGGCCACTTGTTCGGCGGGTACTGTCCGCTGGTCTACCAATGATACAGGACCGGTATTGATCACCCCGGCGCTTACCAGCAATCAAAGCTATAGTGCAACGTGCGAACAATCTTCTTACTGCGTCAGCTTACCGGCGTCAGTTAGTCTAACGACTATTGGTTCACTAACCATTGGAGAACCACTGGTCATTTGCACGTCAAGCAGTACGGCAGCTACCGGAAGCATCGTAGTCAGCACTACGCTTAGCCAACCGAATCAGCTCGTTGTTCAGTATCAGCTCGAAAGTCAACAGGCTCCTGGCTCGTATTCGGTCGTTAGCCCGTGGAGTAGTAGCACTGCAACACTGACTAATCTACCGGTTGGTCAGTACCGTTTATCAGTGCGGGGAGTCAATCAGGACGTTCCAGAGCCAACGACTAGTTGTGGGCTTGTTACAAAATCGATCCGTATCGACGCCTTGTCTGCCAGGGCCAGTTCGTATAGCACTACTTCGGGCAGCCCTGTCTCATTGTGGGTAGAAGGAACTCCTTTCAACAGCGGCAATGCCATCTGGACCAATGAAGGGACTACCTTCAGCCCTTCCAGTCAACCACAGGGGCTTACCAATACATTTACCTGGGAAGCCTGGGTTAAACCCGACAACAACCTCTCGGGCGATAACACCAACGAAAACTACGTACTCTATCCCTGGTTTGATGGAGCAAATTACTCATCAGTTTATGCCGGGTTGGGCGTGGCAGCTGGTAAAGATGGGATTCGGCTGGTTGGGCACACCGCCAACTACCTTCAGCAGATTCTCGATTACCGTATACCCATCACGGACTGGACCCACATTGCCGTTGTGTTTCAGAATAATGTAGCAATTCTGTTGATCAATGGACAGGTTAAAGCCAGTAATGTGACTCCTCCTCAGGGTAAAATCATGTACCCTTCCAACTACATCACCGGTTTGCCCTGGTCCAGAGATTTTGGTCGCTACAAAGGTGCGGTCGATGAAGTTCGGTTGTGGAATACGGCTCGTTCAACGACCGAGATTACCCGCGACTACAAACAGGTCCTGAGCGGGCAGGAAACAGGATTACTTGCCTACTGGCGTTTTGAATCCGTTAATGGGGCTGGTGTCACCCCGGCCACAGGCAACTCTGGCTTATCGGCGACAGTAGGAGGCAATCCAGATACGCATGCGTTGGTTACGGGCATCAGCACAGATCCTACCGCTCAGACGAGTGTCGTTACCTGGACAGCCATGCCCGGTAGTCAGATCTATACGGGCAATAGCATCTCTGTTTCGCCGACCCAAAGTACAACGTATACCGTTACCCGGTCAGACATGGCCTGCTCTATTCCCATAGCGATAAGCGTCGTTCAGGCACCGTGTACTCTGACAGCCGTGGCCAGTTCATATAGTATTGTGGCCGGTAGCCCCGTTTCATTGTGGATCGAAGGTACACCCTTCAATAGCAGTAATGCTCTCTATACGAATCAAGGGCTTACTTTTACGCCGTCCAGCCAACCGCAAAGCCTGACAGGAACGTTTACCTGGGAGGCCTGGGTCAAACCCGAGGTTAATCTCTCGGGCGATAATACCAACGAACGCTATGTGCTGTATCCCCGCTACGACGGGGCCAGGTATAACTCGAACTATGCCGGGTTGGGCGTGGCAGCCGGTAAAGATGGGATTCGGCTAGTGGGGCACACCGCCAATTATCTTCAACAGATTCTCGACTACCGTATACCCATCACGGACTGGACCCATGTGGCTGTTGTCTTCCAGAATAATGTGGCAACACTGCTCATCGATGGCGTAGCTAAGGTGAGCAACGTGAGTCCCCCTCAGAACAAGATTATTTACCCCTATAACTACATCACAGGGGTCCCCGATGGCGAATATGGTCGCTACTGGGGGGCTGTCGATGAAGTACGACTCTGGAACACGGCTCGCTCAACGACCGACATTGCCCGCGATTACAAACGACTGCTGACGGGTCAGGAAGCAGGATTACTCTCCTACTGGCAATTCGAGTCGATTGCCGATAACAAAACCCAGACAACCGGCACAGCTGCGCTTTCGGCGGCATTGGGTGGATCGTCCGATAGTTATAAGCTGGTAACAGGCGTCAATACCGCGACTGCTATCCAAACGGATGTGGTGAGCTGGACAGCATTGCCGGGTGGGCAAACCTTCACTGGAAACACCATTGCTGTTACACCCGCTAAAAGCACGACCTATGTAGTAAGTCGGAGCAGTAATCCGACCTGTACAACCAGTGTGGGAATCTCGGTAGGTATTCTCCCCTGTTCGTTCTCACTGGTGGCCAGTGCTACACCAACGTCGCTTTCGTGCGGAAGCCCGGTTAGCTTGTCGGTGGCACCAACTGGGCCAGTAAGCGCTACAGCGGGTACGATTACATATGCATGGAGTGGTCCGGGCCCTGACAGTCTGATGTCCTTCACACAAAGTGGTCAGAGTTTCACAACAGTTCCGGCATCTGCCACAACAAGCGCCGGTGTTTCGACCACTTATACCTCAACAACGGGCATATCGACGGTAGCAACATCGGGATCGAGTGTAGCCACTTATTCCGTCACGGCTACGCAGGGCTTCTGCACGACCAGTGGTTCGGTAAGTGTGGTACTGACGGGTGCCCCTAGCCTGACAGTCAGCTCTCCACAAGCTATTTACCGGGAGGGTGAAAGTCTGACACTGACAGCGGCTATGTCATCGACGGTGGCTGGGCCAATTGTTTACGACTGGACGGGCCCGAACAGCTATACGGGTACGGGCTCAAAGGTAACAGTTCCCAAAGCTACCACAGCTATGGCTGGCTCCTATACAGTAGTGGCTACCATACCCAGTGGTTGTACAATCAGTGCCAGTCTATCATTGTCAGTAGTACCTAGTTCCTTTACCTGTACGTGCCAGGATTGCGACTTGCCAGCAGTAAAAGATACCGAAAACCCGCCCGTTGCTGCCAGTAACCGGGGTAGTTCCGGGCAGAATTTTGTGCAGGAGAGTGTTTATCTGGATGCGGGCGGCAGCAGTGTTTCACAAACCATTTCCTACTTCGATGGCCTGGGCCGACCGATTCAGAAGGTTAATGTGGCAACAGGGGGTAAAACCACTGGAACACCCGTGGCCGACATTGTTGTGCCGATAGCCTATGATGCCTTTGGTCGCGAACCGATAAAATACATGCCTTATGCCGACCCGACTAACAATGGAGCTTTCCGCCCTTCGGCTGTAGGTAGCGTCAGTGGCTATTATACTGGTTTACCCGATAAGGCTGGTAATGCCTTCTCCACCAGTACGTTTGAAGCTTCCCCGCTGAATCGTGTGCTTACCAAAACTGCACCGGGTGGTAATACGGCGATGCAGATGGCTTACCGAACCAATTCGGCGGGCGAACTACCGTTGCTAACCTATGATTTTAGCTCGAAAACCATCAGCGTATCGAACTATGCGGCCGGTCAGTTGTACGTGACCGAAAGTACCGATGAAAACGGCGACAAAATCATTGAGTATAAAGATAAGGAAGGGCGCGTAGTGGGCAAAGTGGCATCAGGTCGCACGACACTCTATGCTTTTGACGACTTTGGCTGGCTGCGTTGCGTTGTACCGCCTAAATCTAGTGCAGCCCTTAATGGTAGTTTCGATCCGTTTGCGGGCGACCTGCTGTTTGGTTACGACTACGACACAAGGGGCCGCATGACCCAAAAGAAAGTGCCGGGAGCTGGGGTTATGATTATGACTTACGATGCCCGAGATCGTCTAATTACCTCTACCGATGCAAACGGCACAACAATTACGACTGACTACGACGATTTGGACCGGGTTATCGCCACGAAAAAGGGGGGAGTTATCCAGACCCAGACGTATTACGATACCTATGGGGGCGAAGCAAAAGGCTTCGATTCAGCTCATGCCTATAGTATAGCCAACAAAACTGACCATTTGAAAGGTATGGCAACTAGTACGAAAACACTGATTCTCGGCGAATCCACGTCGGGAACAGGTACCTACCTAATCAGTAGCACGTACTACGATAACCTGGGGCGGGTGATTCAGACCGTTTCAGAGAACCACAAAGAAGGTCTCGACCGGTCGTCCTCTAAGCTCGACTACATTGGCCGCAGCATTGAGAATAAACTCTCCACCCTCAACGACCTGCTGATTGAGAACCGAACGGCGTATGATGCCGGGAGTCGTATCAAAACTATCTGCCAGCGCGTAACCGATGGCGTTACAGCTACGGATGGCAGTGTAGGCCAATATTGGGAACCCATAGCTCGTCATCGCTACAATGGCATTGGTGAGCTGACCCGCAAAACGCTGGGCTGTAGTATTCAGAATATCGACTACACCTACCAGATGCGGGGCTGGCTCACCAAAATCAACGATCCCGCTGACCTCAACATCGGATTCCTGCCAGCCGACAAGCATTATTTTGGCATGAAGCTGACTTATGACCCTGTCGGCAACATCAATCAGTGGGACTACCGCACAGCCCAACGCAAAGGCGATGACACCATCCCCTACGAAATTGAGTCGAAACAGCCCTATTCCTATGGGTTTACCTACGACAATCTCAACCGAATCCAATCGGGTAAATTAACCCAACAAGGCCAGGCTGTATTTGCCCTCGATGGGCTCACCTACGATGAAAACGGCAACATCACCAGCCTCAAACGAACCTTCCAGGGGGCGTTGGTCGATAATCTGTCCTACACCTACAAAAATGGCGGGAACTCCAATCAGTTAGGTGGCGTGACCGATGCCGGTAGCAACCCCGGTACACCGAACGCCTTCTTCAAAGATGGAACGGCCAACTACACCTATGATGCTAATGGCAACTTAATTACCGACTCGGGCAAAGGCATTACTGGTATCGACTACAACTACCTCAACCTGCCCAGCACCATCCATAAAACGGGTGGCGATATAACCTACACCTACTCGGCTAGTGGCCAGAAACTCAACGCCGACTTTGGCAGTGGTAAGGTCTATAACTACGTAGCGGGGCTGGTGTATGACAAGGACGGTCTGGAGTTTATTCCTACGGCGGAAGGGCGCCTTTTACCGCCAGGTCGGGCCAGCACCACCCTAACGGCGGGCATTGCCGATACGGCTAAAAATGCATTTTACCGCTATGAGTATCACCTCAAGGATCATTTAGGGAACTTGCGCATCGCCTGTCGGTGTGGGGAGAAGAAAGTGGAGACCGATCCGTCTGACACTCAAACGCCCTTGGTGGTGCAAGAAAACCAGTATGATCCGTTTGGGCTGGATTTGACGGGTTTGAATAGCCAACCGGGGTTAACGATGAGTCGGTTTAAGTTTAATGGCAAGGAGGAGCAGCAAGGGTTAGGCTGGATAGATTACGGTGCCCGGATGTATGATCCCGCCATTGGACGCTGGAATGGAGTAGATCCATTGGCGGAAAAGTATTTGTCTTCAAGTACTTATTTATTTTCGGCTGCGAATCCTATCATTTATAAAGATATTGATGGTAGGGAAATAATAATAAGTATTACTACGGGAGAAGATAAGAGGAAAGTTGAATATCTAAGGTACAAGAACGGCAGCTTGTATGGAAAAAGTGGAAAACTATATACTGGTAAGGATGCATTCGCTTTGGCTGTTCAAAAAACATTATCAAAGATTGAGAACTCGAAAGACAAATTTGTCCGAAAAGTATTTGACGTATTAGAGAATAGTAAAAATATTCACATGATACAAAATAAATACAAGAACGATTCCGGATCCGAAATGCCATTTATGTCTGAAAATAGTAAACCAATAGGGTCTTTTATTGGATTTACAGGTATACAAAAGAATTTGGAAAATGGAAAATTAAAAGCAACCCTTGAAACAGCGTTAGGACATGAGTTACGCCACTCATATGATTATGACCAAGGCAAAATGGCAGGCGAGTTTGGTAAACGTTCATCAGCAAGTGATCCGGCTGAAATTAGAGCTGTTAATTTTGAAAATAGAATAAGAAAATATGATGCTGGAATTCCTTTAAGAATAACTTACGACGGTATTCCTATTGAAAAGAGTAAACTTGAAGATCCAACCAATGACCCTAAAGATTTATAGTCATGAATATATTTTCCACGTACCTACTAGCTATCTTATTTAGCTCATTTGTAAAACCTTTGAGCGACAAAGAATATTGTGATTTTTTATCTAAAAATTACTCTAATAATGACTATTGGGTAGTTTTATCCGTAGAAAAAGATGGAAAAATAGAGAATCTTTTTACTAGCAATTATGCACTGTACTTATTTACTTATAAAAAATCGCCTTTAAAATTATCTTATTCTCAATTTCTATATCGGTATATTGTCCATGAAAAAAAACTGGCATTTAAGTTTTGTAATTGTAAAAACTTCAATAAGTTAAATATAAATAAGAAATTGTACCAGCTTTATATTCTGAAAGGTATTCAATTTATAATAAAAAACTATACTAAACGTGTAGATGGTTTAGCTAAACTCAATAACATTATGCCACAATACAAAGACACAATTTTATTGATAATGGCAGAGAACAATTATCTTATTACACAAGATGACTATTCTGGCGAATATATATTTTTCGATTCAATACCGAAATAGAAGAGAACTCTCCATTGGGCGTAGTATTCACAACACTGGGCGTTATTTGGTCTTATATGGTGTTCTAATTCTTAGCAAGCAGTAATTTATCAATAGAGAAGCGACCCATCAAACTCTAGATCCAGCTGCTCCTACTTACTGACAATAAACGGGATGGATTGCTGAGCCGCGATCCTTCATTGCAGTATTTAATCGGGATGTCATTCAGGAAAGTCTAACGGGCTAATCCGTATTCGCCGGCAAAGTGGTAGGTTATTCTTTTATCAATATTTATATACAAATAATCATTTTTGGTATAAATATTGCTATACTATTATTGACAAACTCAAGCATTACTCAACTGACTCACAACCTAAGAAGCTAGTTTATTTAGGAATAGAGCTGCCCATAAATCGTTCGCTGGGCTAACTACCATATGGTTTTATTTTAACTCCGTGTGGTGTTACAGGCAGCAGGTTTAATTACAAAGAGAGTAAGCTTCTAGCCATCCAACCTAAGACCCTGTTGCAATAGCATTTGCTTTTTTAAGTACTAAGAATTGATTTCAAAATCAATAAACCCACCAAACAATGATTGACCTTAAACGTAAACCAATTCTTACCTTATTGTTGTTCGCCGTTTGGTTGTGTATGTTATCCTGCCGGGGAACGGGGTCCGGCGGTCTACAACCACTCTCAACTGATGCTTGCTATATGGGGAGATGGGGAAATGATTATGCTACCTGCCCAATCAGTAGCACCCTCACACAAGGCACAGGAGCGATCGCTGATCGAAACGCACAGGAAATGAAGCTGGTTTTTCAAACGGATAGCACCGGCTATTTCAATCTTTATGATTGCCAGAATAAGAAATATTACGACGGTCTAATCCGCTTCAAGTATCGTGTTGCTAATAATGAGATCTCCTTCGATTGGCTGGGAGATCTGCCGACTATCAACGTTTTTGATTATCGCAGAACATACCAAATGCAGTGCCGTGGTGATAGCCTAATCTTTCCTGAGCTCATATTTTGGAACTTCTATCTGTATCATAATACACGTTACTTTTTACGTCGTTAGCGACTTTCTGTTTTTGCTAAAAAGCTGACCCCGCAAACCTGTCGATTGGTTTGTCTAACTTATTAGTGCCTAACTCACTAATGAATTGCTCAATATTGACCGTATCTTACCAATTGCGCTCATGAAGCAACTACTATTTGTAACGCTTTTTGTCATACTCACGAATGGGTATACCACAACCCTGGCACAAATAAAACCGGCGGTTTTGCCAGATGTATTCCCGCCCTCGCCCAATGCCGCAGCTCTAGCAAAATATGGCGATGTACCGGTTAGTTTGTTCACCGGTGTTCCCAATATCAGCATACCAATGTTTGAGATCAAGACCAAGCGCTTGAGTCTATCGGTTGGTCTGTCTTATCATGCCGGAGGGCATAAACTAGAAGACCAGGCTAGTACTGTTGGGTTAGGTTGGAGTTTGATAGCAGGCGGGGTTATTACGCGTAGTATGCGTGGTTTACCCGACGAGCAAGCTAATGGCTACTTTAATGGGGCTCCTCATATCGCTCAGGTGCATAACGATGTCCAAAAATTAAGGCAGGCAGCCGACGGCCTAATTGACACCCAACCCGACCTGTTCAGTTTTAATTTTGGAGGCTATTCGGGTAAGTTTTACTTTGACCAGGCTGGCGTAGTCCATTCAAGTTTTCTAAACAAATTCCTCATTAAACCGCCTTTTGGACAGAATATGCGCTCTGGTGGCTGGTCAGTCATTACCGAAGATGGAACCGAATACATATTCGAAGCAACTGAAAATCAGACCTCAACAAATATTTGTAGCAATGGTACTGGTTTTTCCATGAACCTACGCACACCGCCTAGCTACATTTCAACCTGGCATTTAACCAAAATCATATCGCCCGACCTGTCAGATCAAATTACTTTTACTTATGGGCCTTCATCGCGAGTCATCTATAAAGTGATGGGTTCAGAGACAAAGTACATTCGGGATAAAGACGAACAAGGAAATTCTTCAGCAGCACCCTCCTCCAGCCAAACGTATTGCGATAATCAGCTCGTAACAGACACGAGGGTCTTAGGTCGAATCACCTTTAGTAACGGTTACATAGATTTCGATTACGTTCTAGGGTCACGAAGTGATTTGCCAGGTGCCCAAACGTTGAAACGAGTTGGCTTATATGATAGTCAGAACAACCAGATTAAAGAGTTTATTCTAGAGCAAAACTATTTCATTTATGAAACGGGGCTCACCAAACTCAAGTTAACCAAAGTGCAGGAGCAGCGTAGTAATTTCAATCCACAGGCAACTTTCCCTCGTCCTGCGGTCGCAGTTTTGGCTTCTTTGCCAGCCTACACGTTCGAGTATTTTGACAAAGGGACCTCATTAAATACACACAACCGATACGCTCAGGATCATTGGGGCTTTTACAATGGTATTGATAATCCACTAACTACGTTTGTGCCAGAGCGCCAGCTGACCAATACCAAAGGTACACCAATCACTTTTCCCGGCGCGAATCGTAATCCTACATTAGCTGGTTCACAGACATTTACTTTAAAGCGACTCAATTATCCTACCGGGGGTTATACTGATTTTACATATGAACTACACGATGTTGTTGAACCGGGACTACCATTTACAAATAAAGCAACACCTACAACACTTTCAATATCAGACAATAACCCTACCCCTCGAGAATTTGAGATTAACTCCGGAGACACCAATACACAGACGTTTATTAGTCTTAACATGACGACTCCGCCCTGTAATAATAGCACAGTGAGCGATTGTGGAGGAGCATCTGGTTTCCCGGCTGGATGTACTCAGGTTATTATTGAAAAATGCCTCAGTACGTCTAATCCGAGCACAGGTTTCCCCGGTTTTCCAACTAATTCATGTACACTCTGGGGTCAGCCAATTATATTAACTGGCTACTTTAAAAACCTAACCTGTAACTCTATTGCCCTGGCGAACGGCCGGTATCGATTAAAAGTAAACGGAGGCAATGGTGGTCATTATACTGTTAACTTGTCGTATTATGATAAAGAAATTGAGTTTGCTATTGACGGCACGGCATTGCCTAATAAGAAAGTTGGAGGATTACGAATCAAAAAAATATCGACAGTTGCATCAGCTTCAGATCTTAATCCCATTATTAAAACCTATAGTTATCGCAACAGCAGTGGCATATCAACGGGTAAGGTATTATCCGTTCCTCTTTACAGTTATCCCACTAAAGTCTATGCCTGCGATAAAAACGGCACTTGTGGTACATTCGACTATATTGTTAATTCGTCGTCATCAAATGTCACACTAGGAACAGCAGCCGGGAGTACTGTTTCCTACACAAGTGTTATTGTAGCTAATGGTGAAAACGCGGAAAATGGCCAGGAAAGCCACTTTTTCTCGTTCTATCCTGATTTGATCACAGGGGGGTTTCCTTTCGGCCCATCAACTACATTCGATCACTTACGTGGGCTTGAACAGCAAAAAACGGTTTATAAAAAAAACAACAGCATATTCAGCCCAGTAGACGATATACAAAACAACTATAAAACAGATGCATTTGCCCCGACAAAAATCTCAGGTTTGAAAGTTGGGTATCGATTAGAGGGGTGGAACACAGGCTATAATCAAGATCTGTCCGAAAATTACGCTCTTGGCGAATTTGAAGAACAAACAAATTGGTTATACTTAGAAACATCCCAGCACCGTATTTATGATTCTGAGTCTGCTAATTACACTCAGAGTCAGCAGGCAAATGTGTATGGACTCAATCATCTCCAGCTAATCAAGCAAACCGGGATCAATAGCGATGGGACAGTATACATAACAGAACTTAAATATCCGGCGGATTACCCAACCGCAACTGGCGCATTAGCGGAAATGAGAGGCAGCCGGAACATGCAGAACAGTGTTGTGGAGAAGTTGGATAAAGTACAGCGGTCGGGCGATAGCGAAAAATTACTGCAAGGCACGCTGAATACCTATGCTACGATTACCAACACTGGAGCCGTTTCAAGAGTGGTATTGCAGAGTGTCAGCCAAACAGAATTAAACAGTCCCAGCTCAAGTGCCCCTGTTTACGAAGAACAACAAACATTTCGTTATGATAGCTCTGCCAATATTGTAGAAGCCAAGCGGAAAGGCAATCGATACACATCCTACGTTTGGGGTTATAACGCAGCCTTACCCATTGCCGAAATTCAAAATGCAACGGCTTCTGAAGTGCAGGCTCAACTAAGTACTGATGGTACTCTGAGCGATGCAGCCACAATTCGCAATGTCCTTAATAGATTAAGAAGCCAATTGTCTCAAGCTTTAGTAACAGGCTACACTTATTTCCCACATATTGGTATAGAATCAACGACGACTCCAGCGAGTTTAACAACTTATTATGAATATGACAAATTAGCGCGTCTGGAACGAATCCGTAACAACAATCATGACATCATCAAAGAATATGCCTATGCCTACAGAGAGCCCAACACGCTTCCTAACAATGATGAAACCGGCAATCAACCACCTTCCCAATCAGGAAGTATCCCAGATCAAACGATCAGTTTGAATCAGGCTTTTACTTATACGATTCCAACCAATTTGTTCACTGATCCCGAAGGAGAAGCCCTAACCTATTCCATCAATGGTTTACCAAATGGCTTATCATTTACTAATGGTGCCATTACTGGTACAACTACCATGCCGGGTGATTTCCTGATTACATTGACCGCTACCGACTCAGACGGTTTGTCCAGCAGTACAAGCTTTTTTCTGACCGTCAGCAACTGTTCAGGCATCGATCCCTACATCGTAACGGGTACGTTTTCGTCGTCTACACCGGTATCACTCAATGCCATAAATCAGATGGAGACTGATGCGAGTCAGCCTGTTACGATCAACCCAGAAGCAACCGTACAGTTAAAAGCCGGACAACTTATTCAACTTAAACCGGGCTTCACCATTAAGCCGGGGGCTACCTTCCGGGCTTATAACGGGCCTTGTAATTAATTAAACTACTACCATTTTACCAACCACTGTAATGAAACTATCGCTCAATTTTTATACAACTATTCTGATAAGCTGCCTCATAAGCAGTTCGGTAGCCTGGGGTCAGGGCACTATTATTGATAGCGGATCGCCAACAAACAAGTGGATACTTCACAACCCAGAAGACAGTCGTAAAACCTTATTTATCGCACCCTGGTACACAGGCACACAGTTCTGGGATTTTGGGGCCCAAACCCAGTTTCGCTCCAATGGTGATGTCATCTTTTCGGGTAATATGGCAGTCGGTACATCTACGAATACGCCAGCTACCTCGAAACTCGAAGTATATGGTGACTTCCGAACAACAACTGGCCGATTCAGTAGCATTTATTCTCAGAATACGGATGGTATCTATCCCAATAACTCGGCCAATTCACCTGGGGATGCCCAATTGTCAATTGGCGCCAACTGGACGGGTGGCCTGTCAGACTTATCACTAATTAACAGCAATATTGCCAATCCATCGGGAGGAGGCTTTACGTTCTGGCAAATGACAGGAGCTAATTCAAAGCGTTTTTTAGCGTATGTGAGAGGAGATGGTAATGTTGGGATAGGGACCACAAATCCAGTATCTAAACTCCATATCAATGGAGGAGGTCTTGTTTTAGGTACGAATGCTGTTCAGCAAAACACAGACGGTAATTTAAGTTTAGGCGACATTCAGACAAATTCTTCACCCACTCAACAAACGTGGGGAATTGGAACAACTTTACTGCTTAATGCTCAAGACTATACTTCCATAGGCTTTCATGATTCAGGCAATCGGGTTGATTTTATTCGTTCTGGCAATGGTACAATTCAATTAGGTTACGATGGTGGTTGGGGACCAGCAAGCATTGGTCTACCCAGCGGTGTTTGGAATTCAAACGGTAATGTGGGCATTGGAGAAACAAATCCTGTAGCTCGCCTTCACTTAAATGGCTCCTTTCGTCAAGGCGGTATAGGTGATTTTAACATTGATGCGCCGGGGGTAATTGGAGGTAGGCTGAAAGTTTTAGAAAATGGGAACATTGGCATTGGTACAACTGACCCAGGCACCTATAAATTAGCGGTTGAAGGCAAGATTGGAGCCCGTGAGGTGGAAGTAAAAACAGGAAGCTGGGCTGATTTCGTCTTCGCCAAAGCGTATAAACTGCCTTCATTAGAAACCGTTGAATTGTACATTAAAGCCGAGAAACATTTACCAAACATTCCATCAGCCGACGAAGTCAAAGCAAACGGTATAAATCTGGGAGACATGAATGCAAAGCTGCTCCAGAAAATAGAAAAATTGACCTTATATGCCATTGAACAGCAGAAACGAATCGATCACTTGGAAATGAAAATTAATCTCCGAAATAAGGATATCAAATAAGCCTTCATGAATTAACGATTCCAGCTCGTTTGGCGTAGTGCAAACTAAACCAAACGAGGTGAAGTTATTCTTCCTTTTCACTCATCCAGAAAAATAATACCGGTGCGGGTTATCCAGGCGTGGGTTGTCGACTCGTACTTGTCGATCTGGTCGCCACCACCATTTCGGCGGGGGTCATTTTCCTCGTTCATCCACTGGTCTAATCGTTTCTGTAAATCCTTTTTGATGTCTGCATATGCCGAATTAGTGGCCTGGTTACGAATCGTATAGGGATCATCTTTCAGGATGTATAATTCATCGGCCGGGCGCTTGCCGAAGCCGAGTGAAAACAACGGTTTCACGGCTGCGTCGTTGCGGTGATCCATCATATACACTTTGGTTGGACCACCATCGACGTCGCCAAATACGGAAGGGGTGCCCGGAATCGTCTCATCGCCCGCAGGCATGCGATCAGGCCGGAAGTTGCGGATGTACAGATAGCCCTTCGTTCGGATGGCCCGCATCGGATAACCCGCTCCGTACTCAAATTCGGCCCGACACAGGCAATGCCGCTCGCGTTCCAGAAAAACCGCTGGCCGATGAACTGTTTTCTCCCCATTCAGCACCGGCAACAGGCTAATGCCGTCCATCTCAGGCCGTTGTTTAACCCCAGCCCAATCTAAAAACGTC
This sequence comes from Spirosoma endbachense, assembly GCF_010233585.1. NCBI lineage: Bacteria > Pseudomonadati > Bacteroidota > Cytophagia > Cytophagales > Cytophagaceae > Spirosoma > Spirosoma endbachense. The sequence goes on along the minus strand of NZ_CP045997.1, from coordinate 5,643,188 downwards.
GGCGTCAAATCGATTAGGTTCACAAATGAATCGTTGCGTTTGGGCAAACTTCCGCTTTTAGAAAAGCGGCTGATCAGCAGCGGAACATGCGTTCCATAATCATACAGATTGGCTTTCGCATGAGGAAACGGCATCCCGTTGTCAGATGCCACAACAATGATCGTATTTTCGAGCTGGCCGGAGCTTTCCAGTTTCCTGAGCAAATCACCGATCTCGCGGTCAAATCGCTCCACCTCCGACAGATAATCGGCAACGTCTCCCCGGATTTCCGGCACATCCGGCAAAAAGGCTGGCAGATTGATTTTTTGAGGATCAATCCCCGCTTTTTTACCATTATTCAGGTCAAAAGGGCGGTGTGGATCATTCGTCCCAAACCAGAAGAAAAACGGTTGACCTTTCGGTATACTGTCAATAAAAGGGGCAAATACAGCCGGTTTTCCCGCCGGATTTTCGGTATAGCCCATTTTATGGAAATCGCCCGGAGCCCAGCCTTTCCGATCGAAAGCAACGGCGTAACCTTCTTTTTCTAAAAGCTGCACGTATGTTGGAATCCGGTGTTCGAGTCTGCCGCACAGGTTTACTCCTTCGCCCAGATTATGCGGATAACGCCCTGTTAACATGGCCGCCCGCGATGGCGTGCAGGATGGAGATGCACAATAAGCGTTGGTAAAAACAGTACCGTTCGCGGCCAGACGATCGAGATTAGGTGTTCTGATCGATTTGTCTCCGTAAATACTGGCATATGGATAACTCCAGTCATCTGCCAGAATGAAGAGAATATTCGGGCGCACTGCGTCTTTTTCGCAGGAAAACAGGCCAATAACAGCCAGAAAAATCAATCCCAACAGGCAATACAGGTATCTCATACGTAGTTCTCAGGTCCAAAAAGTAGCCAGAACACCTATTTGTCAGAGTCGAGAGCCGTGTCACGGTTGCAACTGTGACACGGCTCCCGACTCTGACAAACAGCTGACGAAGCATTAGGCTACGAAAGAACAAAAATTTCAGGTTCGATAATACAACACCTACCTTAACACTAGGATTTTGGCTTCGAGCCGTGCCACGGTTACAAGAGCACGATTAGAAACCGTGGCACGGCTCGAAGCCAAAATCCTAAACGCAAACACCCGGCAGAAATGGGCGGTTCCTCTAGCAGATACGCCGGTATACTTAGAATTAATAGCTGGTCGTTGAGTTTATACCCCCAGCCCGATCGTTTTACTTACTACACTACATGGATATTTTCACCGCTGCCAGTGCGCTGGTTGGAATCAGTGCGTTACTCTCCTACGTCAATGCCCGCTTTGTGCGACTACCCGGAACGATCGGGGTTGTTGTGCTGACACTAGTCTTAATCGTTTTAGTGCTGATCGTTGGCAATGTCTCTTCGGGTTTTGCCAGAATGCTGATCGGCATTACAGAACAGATTGACTTTTCGAAAACGCTGCTCGACGTAATGCTGGGTTTTCTGCTCTTTGCAGCTGCCCTTCATTTCGACCTCGACGATCTGAAGCAGCAGTTTCGTCCGGTATTGATTTTGAGTACAGTGGGCGTACTGTTTTCCACGGCCCTATTCGGCATTGGATTCTATTTTCTGACGAATGCTTTTGGCTTTCCCGTTCCACTTGTTTATTGCTTTCTGTTTGGTGCGCTGATTTCACCTACCGACCCGGTAGCCGTTGGCGCCGTACTCAAGGACTCGCCCATTCCCCGGCGGCTGGAAACGATCATTACCGGCGAATCGCTGTTCAACGATGGCGTTGGCCTTGTACTGTTCATTTCGTTACAGGAAGTAGCCGACCCCAGCGTTAATTTTTTTCTGTCTGACGCGATCCTGTTGTTCTGCCGTGAAGTATTTGGTGGCATATCAATAGGGCTGCTGATGGGATTTGTCGCCTATCGGCTTATCAAGGTCTCCGATGATTTCCACACCGTTGTTCTGCTGTCGCTGGCTCTGGTCATGATCCTTTCGGTAGTCGCCAATGCGCTGCACGTGTCGGTTCCGCTGGCCGAAGTTTCGGCTGGGCTGTTGTTAGGAAGTCGACTACCAGGCGCCGACAAAATCAATTCGCCCAAATTTTACCTGGATCGGTTCTGGCACTTGATAGACGAGATTCTGAACACGATTTTGTTTGTAATGATCGGCTTACAAATCGTTGTGTTACCTTTTCTGAACAACTACCTGTTAATCGGTTTGGCTACGGTAGTGCTGGCTATCGTAGCGCGAAGCCTGAGCATTCTCCTGCCCTATCTGCTTCAGTTTCAATTATCAAGGCTCAAACCGGGCAGTCTTCGTATTCTCACCTGGGCAGGGCTACGGGGAGGCATTTCCGTAGCCCTTGCCCTATCGCTCCCCGATTCGCCTTACCGGGAATTGATTCTGGCGAGTTGTTATTGCATCGTTATTTTCTCCATCATTGGCCAGGGACTTACCCTGAAAAAAGTCGTAAATTCGGTCGCGAAGAAACAAGCTTCCTGAACGCTTATTTCCCCCACCAGCATATTCCCCGGAAATCCCAGGCATATCGATCTCGACTTTACAATTGGAACTGGTTTAACAAGTTTAGAGTTGAAGCCGTATTTGTTATGGCATTCGCAGCCCGTTAAATCTATGGGGAAACAAATGTGGGTAATTCAAAAAAGGACCAAATTCGTCACCTCCTGTACTGAGTAGTCGGCCAGTCGGTCATTCTACTCCGCAGGCCTTGTCATAGTTTACTCAATCAGGAAATACTAATGGAAATAGGAATTGACAGCTTTGCTTCGGCTCTGTACGGAAGCCATTCATTGAGTAGCGTGGATGCGATGGAGCAACTACTCGACCGAATTAGTTTGGCTGATGAAGTGGGGTTACACGTCTTCGGCATTGGTGAACATCATAAAAAAGAATTTCTGGATTCGGCAACGGCGGTTATTCTGGCCGCAGCGGCCAGTCGGACAAAACGCATTCGTCTGACCAGCGCCGTAAGCGTACTGAGCACCGCCGATCCTGTGCGGGTTTATCAGAATTTTGCCACCGTAGACCTGATTTCCAAAGGGCGGGCGGAGCTCGTCGTTGGGCGCGGCTCGTCGGTAGAAGCCTATCCGCTGTTCGGATTTAGTCTGAACGACTACGATGCCCTGTTTCAGGAGAAACTGGACCTGCTGCTAAAAATACGGGATAACGAGTTCGTTAACTGGTCGGGTCGGTTCCGTTCTGCCATTCCGAATCTGCCGGTATATCCGCGAGCCGTGCAACCTAAACTGCCGATATGGCTCGGCGTAGGTGGCACACCCGAATCGTTTATTCGGGCGGGGCAGTTGGGCCTGCCGCTGATGGTAGCCATTATTGGCGGCCATACGGCCCGGTTCCGTCCACTGGTCGATCTGTACCGGGAGGCTGGCCGGAAAGCCGGGTTTACGCCTGATCAGTTGACAGTAGGCTTACACTCTCCCGGCTACGTCTCCAACTCTACTGAACAGGCAATTACCGAATATTACCCCGGCTACGCGGAGTTGTGGACGAAACTGGGTCGCGAGCGCGGCTGGCCACCCGTTACGAAGGCTCAGTTCGATTCGCTCATGTCACCGACGGGTGTACTGGTGCTTGGCGGCCCCGAGCAGGTCGCCGAAAAATTGCTCCGGCACAGTCAGGCATTGGGTGGCGTCGATCGGTTTACCTTTCAAATGGACAATGCAGGATTAACGCATGATCAGCTAATGGCCTCGATTGACCTGATCGGTAAGGAAGTTATCCCCCGCATCAACGCTCGCTAGCACTCTTGGCGGCAAAAACGAAGTTACCACTGAAACGCCGATTGTACATTTCGGCGAAGTGAATTCTGAAAGGACTCTGTGTCAGGATTATGCAGGTCGATTTTTACCAGAAACTGATGATCTTCTGGCCATGAAGCCACCGGGGTTAATTAACTCCGTAAAGTTGACGAAATGGCTTTTCACTTTGATAGCGGTTAGCGGGTATTGACGTGAGGTCAGGTTCTTCAACCTGACCTCTGCGGCTGGAGAAACGGCATCGGCATGAACGACAAGGTTTTGAAAAACCTCGCCGTGTCGGTTTGAAGAAACCGACACCACTTCTTTAAGTAATCGCCACCGCATCGACTTCTTTTCAGGCTAATTCAAGGATCTATAATCGAAAAATGTGCTTTAGGATGGAAGCCCAGACGATCATTAAACAACATATTGCCAAAACGGCTACCCTGACCGATGACCAGTTCGACTACTTTTTTTCGCACTTTAAACGCCATTCCTTCCGGAAAGGGCAGGTGGTTGTTAGTGAAGGGGAACGTGTCGAAAATGAATTCTTTGTGCTGTCGGGGTGTCTGAAAGCCTTTTTTATCAATGATGAAGTGAAAATGTACATTCTACAGTTCGCCATGCCAACCTGGTGGACGTCGGACTATGATGCATTGTACAATCAATCCAGAGCTACGATAAATATTGACTGTATTACCGATGCCGAGGTACTTTCCATCTCGAATCAGGATCGGGAAAAAGTCTGCCAGGAACTGCATCAGGTGGAACACTTCTTTCGCTGGCGAACCAACAAAGGCTACATCGCCGTGCAAAAACGGCTTGTATCGCTCATGACCAAGAATACCCAAAAAAGGTATGAAGAGTTGCTGGCGCAGTATCCTCAGTTATACGACATCGTCCCTAAACACCTGATAGCTGCTTATCTGGGTGTATCCAGAGAAACTTTGAGTCGACTTTATCTGGCTCATAAATAGCCCCTGTAATAGTGATGTAGATCACGTAACCGGCTGAAATTTCACTCCGTCCTTTGTGCTGTACTTAAAAAGCTAAGTAGCACAAAACATGGAAACGAAACAGTTTAATATAGTCGGAGCACAAAGCCAGATTGAGTGGATCGGTCGCAAGGTTACCGGATCACACAATGGTACAATTTCGCTTAAAGAAGGGGCGCTTTTTCTTAACGAAAGCGGCCAGCTTATTGGTGGAACGTTCAGTATTGACACAACGTCGATTCGGATATTGGACATTGCCGATCCGGCTACCAATGCTCAATTTGCTGGCCACCTTGCTTCGGAAGATTTTTTCTCTTCCGAAAAATTCCCTACCGCTACGTTTGAGATTACGTCAACCGATCGCACTGCCGACACAACGTATCATATTCAGGGCAATCTGACCATCAAAGGAATTACGCACCCAATTGATTTCGATGCGGATGTGACGACTAACGGCGATACCATCGACGCATCCGGCAAGATCGTGATCGATCGTACCAAATACGGGATGAAGTTTCGCTCTGGCAATTTCTTCAAGGATTTGGGCGATACGCTTATCTACAACCAGATTGATCTGACCGTCGATCTGGTTGCGACGTTTGCTCACGAAACTCTCCTTGCTTAATAATACAGCCATGCCTTACGTAAAGATCGAAGTAACCCGCGAAGGCGTTTCGCGGGAGAAAAAACAGGCGCTAATCAAAGGCGTAACCGAACTCATCACGAATGTACTGAACAAAGATCCGCACCTCACGCACGTGGTCATTCAGGAAATAGACCTCGACGACTGGGGTTATGCGGGCGAACAGGTATCCGTTCTACGGGAAAATGGAATAACGGCGGATAAAAAATAGAACCGATAAAAACACTTCTGGCAACTATTTTTTCAGGTCATTCTGGTGACGTCAAACCTGTTTTACCATCAATAGGCTGGTCTGAAAAAATAGTCACGGCTTAACGGAACAACCATGGAAACCAATCAGGAAGCAATAGCAGCGATTACAACTATGCTGAACAGTTATTTTAACGGCATTTATGAAGGCGATGTTGTGCTTTTAGGTGGTACGTTTAACCCCGGAACACTACTTTTTGGGGATGTGAACGGACAGCCTTATGCCAGAATCCTGGATCAATATCTGGACGGAGTAAAAAATCGACAAAGCCCAAAAGAATCCGGGAAGCCATTTAAAGGTGAAATTATCTCTATTGATGTGATCCATTCCATCGCGATGGCCAAAGTCAGGGTGAAGATGTATGACTTCAACTACCACGAGTTTCTGTCATTTCATAAGCTGGACGGCCATTGGCTCATTGTCAATAAAATGATTACGCACGTTAACGAATAACCTCTATCGGTATGTGGTACAACACAAAAGCAACTGAGCGGCTCGGTATTCAATATCCAATACTACAGGGACCATTCGGCGGTAATCTTTCATCGGTTGATCTGGTCGCCACGGTCTCGAATGCGGGCGGACTCGGTGGTTATGGTGCCTATACGTTAAGTCCGGATGAAATCATCAGCGTGGGCCAACAGATACAAGCCGCTACCAATCAGCCTTATAATATCAATTTATGGGTTTCAGATACGGACGCGCCTAACGGGACGACCGCGGATGAGCCCTTTGAGCAGGCTAAACAACTGTTCAAACCGTACTTCGATCAACTGGGTATTCCCCTGCCCGACAAGCCTGCTCCGTTTGCTTCCCGATTCGAGAATCAGGTAGATGCGCTGCTGCATCTGCGTCCGCCGGTCTTTAGCTTTATGTTCGGCGTTCCTTCCCCAGAGATCTTGAATCAATGCCGAAAGCTGGGCATCGTGACAATCGGGGCAGCAACTACGCTGGATGAGGCTCTGGTTTTAGAAGCCGCCGGGGTTGATCTGATCATTGCTTCTGGTTTTGAAGCGGGTGGCCACCGACCTTCGTTTTTAGCGTCGGCAGAATCGTCGATTACGGGTACGTTTGTACTACTCCAGTTAATCCGGGAAAAGGTGAAGACGCCCATTATAGCGGCTGGGGGCATTGCTGATGGAAAAGGAGTGGCTGCTGCGATGGCATTGGGCGCCAGTGCCGCGCAGATTGGAACCGCCTTTCTGGCTTGCGAAGAATCGAATGCTACGCCGATTCACCGGCAGATGCTGTTCTCGGATGCAGCCAGGTATACCTCTCTGACGCGGGCATTTACGGGCAGGCTCGGCCGTGGCATAACCAGCCGGATTGCCAGCGATTTACTCGGCAAAGAGAAGCAATTTTTGCCGTTTCCGCTGCAAACCCAGTTCATGTCTTCCCTGCGAAAAGCGGCTATTGATCAGGAGAAATGGGACATGATCCTGTTTTGGGGTGGGCAGATTGCACCTGTGCTGAAGCACCGGAAAGCAGGCGAACTGATGCAGGCTATTCTGGCAGAAACAACGGCTTATTTCGACCAATTAAGTAGGTGAGTAAATGTATTGGCCGGGGCATTTTTAGTATCAATTATTTGATAACTACCTGGATTACCTAATGACAAACAAGTACCATTAAACCCTGAAACGATGAAAAATACAATCACTGCTACGTATCTGGGCGGTCCAACGGTCATTTTAGAAGTGGGTGGACTACGGCTTATGACCGATCCAACACTGGATCCGGCAGGCGCAGCATTCCCGACCCCAGAAAAACCGATGTACTGGAAACTGGAAGGACCGGCGATTCAGGACATTGGTCGCATTGATGTGGTCTTGTTAAGTCATGACCAACATGGCGATAATTTAGATCGGGCGGGTCGTGAATTACTGAAACGAGTTCCTAAAACGCTAACCACCAATATAGCAGCCGAACGATTAGGAGGGACTGCCATTGGTTTATCTCCCTGGGAAAACATTGTGCTACCCACACCTGAAGGCGATGTACTGACCATTACCAGCACGCCCGCCCGGCACGGACCAGCCGGAATTGAGCCCATTACCGGGGACGTAACTGGTTTTTTGCTGTCTCTCTCGGGCAATACACCGATTGAGATTTACCTGACGGGCGATACGGTCTTTTATGATGGCGTCCAGGAAGTTGCCCAAAAATTCAGGCCGCACTACGTATTCATCTTTGCCGGAGCTGCCAAACCCAGAGGGCCCTTTAATCTCACGATGGGTACGAATGACGCCCTCGATACAGCTTCCGCCTTTCCTGAATCGAAAATCATTCCCGTTCATTACGAAGGCTGGTCGCATTATACCGAAAACAAAGAGGTTCTCCAGCAATCATTTGCCACACTGGGCATTGCTGACCAGCTTCTTTTTTTGCCACCAGGTGTGCCCACTGCCCTGCCTGGTTGATGAATTGCCGCAAAAAACGATCAGGCAAAATCAGGTCTGGCAACGAAATACACCGAACTCGTCAATATGTTCAAAACTACTACTGCCCTACCATGAATGCCTTTGAAGCCGCCAGCACGTCTATATCTGCTACTTTCCTGAGAGCGACCATAAACGGTTGAACTGTAGCCCTATTTTTGTTTATGGTCATGGCACAAACCTCCACTTTCAGTAGTTAAGGAACTAACCCTGACTAAAGGAGCATTTCAGCTAACCTATGAATCTAACCATCACAGGCTATTCGACGGCTCTGTTCTCTACCTGGTATTTCATCGAAGAACTCCGACTGCTGTTCGATGCCGGAGACGGTGTGGCCCCTACACTGCTGCAAAAATCCCGTAAAATTGACCACATATTTCTCTCGCACGCCGATCGGGATCACCTGACCGGTTTGTTGCGGCTCAATGAACTCATCGCCCGAGAAGGGCTCCCACACCTTTATTTCCCGACTGACGCACGGTCAATTTCGGCGCTGGAGGTATTTTCCAAGCAATTTGATGCTCGTGTCAGTCAAACCAGCTGGCAGGGTCTGGCCCATCAGCAAAGCGTAGCGATTCAAAAAGACATGTATGTGCAGGCTCTCCGCAACAACCATGTGGCTAATGCCCAACCGCAGCAGATAAAAAGCGTGAGCTATCAACTCTATCAACTCAAACACAAACTCAAAGCCGAGTTGGCAGGTCTACCCCAGGAGCAGTTGACTCAGATGGCTCTGGCGGGCGGCCGGGAAATAATGTTAGAGGAGATCCGATCGAATCTATTAGGTTATTCGGGCGATACTCCGGCAGACCAGTTGGCACAATGGAACCACACGGGTATCCTAATCCATGAAGCCACTTTTTTGAACCGTCAGGACATCAAAGAGGTTGACCCGACCCGTAATCGTCACAGTACCCTGGAAGAGGTGTTAAGGGATTTGGCTCAATTGAAGATCGACACCCTAATTCTGGGTCACTTTTCTTCCCGTTACTCAGCCGAAGAGATCGATTCGGCCATCAAACGGTATTGCCAGCAGTATAAGATTCAAATCCCCGTTTATCGTTTATTACCGGGACAAGTGCAGTGGAATATTTTGCAAAGCCAGCCAGTCAATTAACTGTTTTTATTCGCTTAGTCCGTACACATGCCGATTGCCCAGTTAGCTAAATACGCCGATCATGTAACTTCCAGCCAGCTATACTGAGTATGAACGGCCCTGACACCTTCTGACAGAAAGCGACGACAGGAGGGAAATTTGAATCCTGATATCACGGTACAAGTACGAATCGTTTACCAGCGGTTTCGCCCTGTTCCCAAGCTTGTTCAACATCTTTCAGCGAGATAATTTCAGTTTCTATTGTCAATAGACCTCTCGCGGCTAAGTCAAATAATTTTGGCAGCAATTCGGTTGGTACTTTTTTCATAACCTCCTTCGGAATACTACCTCCTCCAACGCCATATAACTCAATGGCTGCACTTCGTAAGGTATCCGAGGCCAGTTGAATAGTAGGTCCAGCCATTTCTCCAACCGTCACGTAACGTGTCCGATGCGCTTCGGCCATAAAGTCATTGCCCGTAAGTGTGCGTAGTAAAATTTCGGCGGGATGCCCCCATGTGTAGTCGATAATGACATCGACTGGTTTTTTTTTCAGTTCAGTTTTTAAGGCTGCCTGCAAATCGGCATCGGATTGGGCGAGTGAAATGACGACATCAGCCCCTAAATTGGGAAGCGTGGCCAACGTTTGTGGGTTTCTACCTGTAGCAATCACTTTTCCAGCACCGAAATAGTTAGCCAGTTGAATAGCCATTTTTCCAGTAACGCCGGTTGACCCGTTTATAAGAACAGTTTCTCCTGGTCGTAAACCAGCGCGATAATAAAGCGAAAACCAGGCCGATAAACCCGGATTGGGCAAAGCGGCAGCAGTTATACTGTCAATGGCATCGGGTAAAACTACATAAGCACCCGATCGTACCAACGCCTTTTCGGCCATGGTAGCGCCTGCATAGAAGGCAAACACGCGGGTACCATCCGGCAATATGCCAACGCCGTCAGTACCCACTACGGCAGGCAAATTCTTATACCGGTCATAATGCGATCCTTTGGCCTGGTACTTGTCAATGTTCTTGATGGATGCGGCCTTTACCGTTAATATCAGATCATCTTCTGTTTGAGGAATTGGATCGGCGAAGTCTTCGTAACGGGGTATTTCGCCAAATTGGTGAATTACTGCAGCTTTCATGGCTATCATGTATTTGTTTTAAACAAAGGTCCGATAGCCACTCCCGTTACACGATAACAATTGTTAAGAAATGCTGCACAGATCGTCAGCTACGTTTATTTTTTGTCGATCAGTACTTTATTCCGGATTCGGCTCAGCGACACGGGTGTGATCCCCAGATAAGAGGCAATATAATGTTGGGGTACCCGCTGAATAATGTGTGGACTGTCGGCCAATAGTTCGAGGTATCGCTCCAGCGGATTATTTTTAATACGGGATAGAAACAGCTTTGAATAGTGATGCATCCGCTTTAGAAGATGCTCCTGCATAAACATCTGATAATCTGAGAGGTCTTCTATCATTAGATCCAGGTTTGCTTTTGACACCACTAACAGCGTTGACGGTTCGATACTCTCAATGCTGAACAAACTAGGTTGTCCTGACTGAAAACTTTCGATCGACGAAACGCCCTGATTTTCAAAAAAAAACTGAAATGTTATGTCTTTCCCGTTGTTGTTAAACCAAAGACGAAGGCACCCTTTTTTTATTAATTAAGTATTTTTAGATACCTCGCCCTCATGTAACAATGTTGTTTTGGCCGGGATTTTCACCTCTTCAACCAAATGATTCCATTTCTCCCAATTAATATCAAAGTTAAATGAGCTGTTGTTGAGCATACGATCTACTTATGATAGTCAATGTTACAAGGGTTGCCACGAAAGCTGTTTATAAGCTGAATCTCTTATTTCATTCTGGCTATTTCAGATTACTCCTGTATCTGTCATGCCTCATAGCTTTTCAGCACAGTACTTGCAATACGTAGCATCTGAATCATGCCCCTGACGGCCACAATTGGGACAGGCTTGCGGGTTAATTTCCCGGCGGTTTGCTATTCCCGTTAAGCTGACGGCAACGATGCCTGTCGGAACGGCAATAATCACGTAACCCAACAGCATGATCAGGCTGGCAATCAGTTTCCCCATCCAGGTAATGGGTACGATATCGCCGTAACCTACTGTGGTGATCGTTATGATAGCCCAATAAATACTAGACGGAATACTTTTAAAGCCATTACTGTGACCCTCAACAACATACATCATGGCTCCCAGCGTAATGACCAGGGTAAAGATGGCTACGAAGAACACGGTGATTTTAGCCCGACTTTCCCGCAGTGAGGCCGCTAGTAAGTCGGCCGCCGAGGTGTATTCCTGCAATTTCAATATGCGAAAAATGCGCAATAGCCGAAGAATTCGGATCACCACCAGCTCATGGGAGCCGAATAAAAACAGACTTAGATAGGCGGGTAGAATAGCCAGAAAATCAACCACCCCAAAGAAGCTGAACAGGTATTGAAGGGGGTTACGTACGGAAATCAGTCTAAGAATAAACTCCAGGGTGAACACAGCGGTGAAGCCCCACTCCAGTATCTGGAAGATTTCTCTGTTGGCTAGAGCAGGAACACTTTCGGCAATAACGGCGGCTACGCTTAGCAGAATGAGTAACAGTAGAGCTATATCGAAGAGACGTCCTGCCCATGTATCATTTTCAAAGACAATAGTATGCAGCCGATTGCGGATGCGTTGCCAACGAGTCTGCATAGTATTTCTGGATAGATGGTAAGGTGAGCCCCGTTAAGGAGAGTTGTTGGCTGCAACCCAGCCGTTATTAACACAAAAGTAAAAAAAGATTAAAGTCACTTACAGTACGATGAATAGATGAGGCAATGGCTCTGAAACGACACCGTACGTTGCTTTAAACTCGACGTGTGGTACGAATCTTGAACCCGCTCGTCGACGCTTGTAGAGAGTATCCAGGAAAGTGTTTACCTTACTATAAAGGATTCCATTCACATACAGACAAGTCTTTATGCACTGACTATCAGCCAGTAATGACCCAAATTTGATAGTTTTTGACCAATTCCTGATTAAAATTCCCTCTACTTTTATATAGCCTTAAGGCGACCCCTGCTAACAGGCAGCATGCGTAACAGCGAATTGTCCAACTGACTTTCAAGCCCTCACTTACGTCAACTCGAAGCTCGAAATCCGTTTGGTCATGGCTAGTATTCAGTTTATCACCTGCTTTATTTTACTACTCCCTGCGCTCATCTTCATCGCGGGCTTTACCAAACCTGTTATCTCCATTCCGGTTCTGATTGTTTATGCTTACTGGCTAGGCATTCAGTTTCATCAACTGCTCAAACAGTACAGGCCATTCAGGCAAAAGATAAATGCCATTAAACGGTATTTTCCTGAATTAACGATAGCTGTACTGGCCACTACTCTCTGGCTTTGGCCATCAGGCATTGGTGGAATTGGCTATATTCATCATGATGCCAACATGACCAACACGACGTTTTATCACTTGATTCATGATGATTGGCCAATCTGGTTTACCCCCGAGTACTTAGGCGATAAATTTTCTTACCAGGAATCCAGGCCCTTTGTCTATTATATTGGCTATTATTTGCCCGCAGCCCTATTGGGTAAATTATTGGGCTGGACCTTGGGCGAACTCAGCCTTTTTTTGTGGACCTGGCTGTGCACCTTTCTAGTGGTTTTGCACTCACTGCTTTACATTAAACAGCAACAGATTTATCCAAAGAGCTACCTGTATGGCCTGTTTCTGTTCTTGTTCTGTTTATATGGTGGATTAGATTGGTGGGCCAACTCCTGGCTCCACGCAACCACAGAACGGGCAGAATTATGGGACGTTCCTTTTCTATTTCTCTCTAATACCCGTTTACTCTACTGGTCATCTCACAATAGCCTACCGGTTTGGTTACTGATGGCCCTGTTGCTGGAGAATGTACCCGAAACGGGGCAAACCAAACTCCTGGGCCCGGCTTTAGTATCGGTTTTAATCTGGACGCCCATTGGCTTAATTGGGGTAGTACCGTTCTGTGTGCTTTATCTATTACTAAGCACGAGCCAGCAGAAATCGAATCTATTCGATCGTTGGTCTGTAGGCCTGTCTATAGTTACGGGTCTTCTTTTAGCCACGTTTATCACCTCAAATTCATTCACCTTTCCGGTAGAGTGGTTACCAACGGCCAGTTGGTTGCCTCGTTTTACCGTAAAGTACCTGCTATTTCTAGGCACAGAATTAATCACCACGGTTGGTGTTTTCCTGTTGACTCAGTCGAGAAATACGAGCCGGGAGACGCGCTTCATCCTGTTGGCCTACTCCCTGCTTCTGCTTATTCCGTTTGTCCGTCTTGGTATCTGGAATGACTGGTGTAGTAAAACATCGATGGCAGCGTTGTTTGTTGTTAGCTTTCTGGCCACAAAAAATGCCGTAAGCAATGGTCTACCTCCCTGGAAACAGCTCGTATCGATTGTACTCCTATTCATATCGACCTTTACCGGAGGAGAAGAACTGCTGGCTGCCCTTCAAAGCTTTTCGATCAATGTGCACGTGGTCCCTCATGAGTTCCGGGATTACGGCCAATATTACGTCACTGAGCAGCGAATCGGCAAACCCGATTCATTTTTCTTTCGTCTTTTTGCAAAAGAATCAGGCTCTACCCAGGCCGTTAAGCAACAGCCCGGATCATCTTTTCCCGCTATTTATAAATGAGGGGTGGGCCTCAATAACATATCTTGCAGGGTCGATACCCCATATTTCGCGCTTCACTAACACTCACCCTGCTTACCTCTGACCGGCAACGTGCGAGACCATGACATTCGGAGCTGTGATAAGCATACGCACTCCGGCTTCCACAGATTAGTACAGTCGCAACGACTGGCCGTTTGTTAGTATGTCTATCGTGATAGGGGCGAGCTGAAGGTGTTTGCCTGAAGGCAACTGTTGTAAACAGCATGCCAATGGCCAGAAAGAAGGCCAATATACCTGTGGTAGATTTACTTTTCATACTGGGTGCGTAGTAAAGAGCTTTCACTAGTCAATAGCTACTCAGCCTAAAATGTGAAGCGGTTTCTCAAAACCGCAGAGGTCAGGTTGAAGAACCTGACCTCACACCAGTACCAAGGTACAGGCGGTTCGTCTTCTTTCAGTAGGACTCTTCAAAAACAGATCAGAGAGCGGCTGGTAGGTGGGCTCAATCGCGCATGGCCGCAACTTTTATAACAATTTTCGCGATTGCCTGTAGTTTTTTGCTCCTTTCTGCTACTTATTGAAAAAGAGCATCCAGACAACCGAAATGAGTACCTCCACGGAAGAGACGTTTCTTCAGCAACTAAATCAGCATGTGGCGATTGCTCACAAAATCAGCCGTGTTTATCAACCAGATGCCGATGAGCGGGCTGATCTGGTCCAGGAAATGATCTATCAATTATGGAAAGCGTATCCTTCTTTCAGCGGACAGTCGAAATTTTCCACCTGGATGTACAGCGTTTGTCTCAACACGGCCCTTACCTACCATCGCAATGCTAAACGATGGCGACACGAAGTGCTGATGCCTGCCCACGAACAGTTACCAGACTCGGCTCCCAGTGACAAGGAGGATGCTTCTTTGCAGCTTTTAGCAGCAATTGCCGACCTGGCGCCCCTCAACAAAGCCGTTATCATCCTCTATCTGGATGGGCTAAGTTATGAAGAGATCGCCACAGTCATGGGCATAACCATCTCGAACGTGAGCGTACGATTAGTACGGATCAGGAAGGAATTGGAAGTTCGCTTAAAGAAATAAATTAAAACCGTGTAACCATGTCAGTTATCGACGATTTGAAGAACCAATGGAACGAAGGCAATCACACGCCTTCCGTCTTACCAACGTACGACCGATCGGCTCTTGCGGGCATTGCCCGGACGAGAGCTCGTCATCAGGTCAGCCGGGCGATGCACTATTTTTGGGGCGCTTTGACGCTTCAAATCATCGTGTATGCCCTGTTTAGCCATGTTTTATTACGATCCTGGGGAGAGCCTCGTAACCAGTGGCTCTGCCTGGCAGGTATACTTCTCTACCTGCCGTTTACGGTGATGCTGTTGAAGAAATTTAAGCAGATCGCCCTGGCCAGCCCTGGCCGGAAAGTGCCGGACGATTCAGTTCAGAAACGAATCGAGTATCAATATCTGAATCTGGTATCGTTCTATCAGTTCAAGAAACGGTATGAATTCATGCTGATTCCGGCGAGCACCGCCCTGTGCATCGTTCTCCTTTTCCAGTTGTATGTACCTGGCGGCCTTGAGCAACATATAACCCCGGCGATCTGGCTCTTTGTGCTTACCCTTTTGTCGTGCGGGTGGGCAATCCGGCGGGAGAACCGTAACCAGTTCGAACGGCCCATTGAAGGACTGCGGGAACTGCTTAGTGAGTTTGACCAATAACCAATCAACAACGTTATGTCTATGAAAACTGTAATTTGCTTCTGTCTGATAGTGGGATTATGGGCCTGTAGCGCGCAACGGATAAGTCGCCAGGCCATATCCAGACAAAGTGGGCTGGCCAGTTCCAATCGTATAACCATAGCTTATGAACGGTTTGGCCTACCCAAAAACAAAGCGATCCTGTTAATCGCGGGCACCAATAACCAGCTAACCGCCTGGCCGGTCTCTTTTTGCGAACAGTTGGCGCGTAAAGGGTATCAGGTGATTCGTTTCGATAACCGCGACGCCGGCCTGTCAACCAAATTTACGCAGGCTACGCGTCCGGACTGGGCAGCAATTGGTCAGGCGATACAGGCCAAAAAGCCTATTCCATTACTGTATACCCTGGATGACATGGCCGACGACGCGGCTGGTCTACTCGATTACCTGGGCATTGACAAAGCGCATATTGTCGGGGTATCCATGGGGGGCATGATTGCGCAACGGGTAGCTTACCGACATCCAAACCGGGTGCTGTCGTTGGTTAGCATCATGGCCGGGGGTGGTAAGGCAGATTTCCCACTCCTTGCCAAGCCCGCTGTGCTGGCCAGCATTCCCCCGCCAGCGCTACCTGCTGATACGGCCGCTTACACTCAGCGGGAAATCAAGGTGTTCCGGGCTCTGGGAGGTCAGGCATACAAAGCCGATTCTACGCAAATCCGGAGGCAGGTCGAAGCGGACATTCAGCGGTCGTTTTATCCGGATGGTTACGAACGACAGGGAGCCGCATCAATGGCCGGTTTCTATGCAGGTCGTGAGCAACAACTACAAACAATTCGGGTTCCTACCCTCGTCATTCATGGTAGCGACGACCCGCTGGTGGTCCCTGATGCGGGACGTAATGTGGCGGCCAACATTCCGAATGCCCGGTTTGAACTCATCGAGGGGATGGGCCATCTGATTGCAGAGCCCTGGCTTGATCAACTAGCGGCTCTAATCCTCAACAACACTGACCGCGCTCGTTGATATCAGACCCATCTCAGGCGTTGGGTATTCCCGGCAAAATACGCATCGCCTGCATTGGGACATCCGCATTTAAACCGAGTGGATTTCGGAACTCTACGGCGCTTTGCTAGTCAGTACGTTAAAAGCTTCCATCGAACATAGAGCCTGTTTTAAGATCTTTCAACGAGAATGAATCAACGGTTCCAACTCCGGCAAAACGGATTTTGACACCATAAATTTTGTGGAGTGGTTGTGTGTAACTCGTTTTGTAGACTTGTCGATTGTTAATCAAAATAACAGCCTGTTTGTCGATAATTCGCAGCGTTAACGTTCCACCCAACCGCAAATCTGCGCCCATAAAACTCAAATCATCCCGCAGCCCACTTTTCTGGATATCTGAATTCTGTATCAAAATCCAGTGAGCACAACCCGGCCTCATCACTTCAAACATGTGTTGTGACGATTCACCCCACACCGTAATTCCGACCTGCGAACAGCGAACACCTGCTCGGTCAGGAGAGGTTTTTATACGAGTCGTCAGTTCAAAGTTATCCCCATCAATCCTGGTAGGATGGCTATTGATAAACTCCATAAAGAACGTTCGATTCGTGTCAATACCGGCGCGGGCAGCTTCAGGGGCGCTAACACTACGGCGTCTTTTGGTAAACAGATCCGCGACCTCAATGGGGTAAACCCGGCTGGTATCGTGCATCATGTTGCCGGTAACGGTCCAGCTTTTTGTCCGTAAATAAACCGTCGACGTATCGATATTTACACCATCCCGTTGCAGGATGGCGAAATAGCGACCCGGCCGTTCATAATAGTGCGTGGCAAGGCTGTCATTTGCGTTGAGTCGCTCCCGTTTGCCATCACCAAACAGAATGGTATAAGCGCCCGCTTCTCCCTTTGAATCTGGGTGCTTGAGTTGAAACACGGCTGAGTGCGGGTTTTCACCCAGGGGGTTTCGACAAATAAGCTGAGCAGATTCCCGACTCGCGCTTCGCTGCTGTACAACCAAAAGGAGAACAGCAAGTAAAAGGACACCTCCGACCAGCAAAGGCAATCGCCGGCTACGCTTCGTATTTTTCCGGGAAGAAAGAGTTGGCGGATCAGCAGGCGTTGATGGATGTGGCAGATTCTCGTCCCGGATAAACCCATCGGGTATCCGCTCGGTATGCCGGGCCGTCCATTCCTGCAATTTCACAAAATGGTCCCAGTCGGGATGGCCAATGTATACAGCCAGCGCATCCCGGGTGGCTTTCTGAGGGTAATACCGGGAATCGGTTTTAATCTTACCAAAAATACGTTTCAGCGTATTCGGGCTAATCCGTACGCGGGTCTGCCTGAAAAGTATATGACTTAGACTAACGTAGTCACTGTTAGTCCACGTGTCCCAGTCAGGCTTGCCGTACGTTTCGCTAACCCTTCGACAGCTGATGTCTAAAAAAGCGAAAACTTCGGCCTTGCCGGGTTGTCCATTCTCCGTGATCATTCAGCGTAATAGTCTGTAAATCTGTTGATTAAGTTATCCAGAATTTTGTCAAACAAAATGGTCAGGCGTAGCATGCCTTCGCCGTATAATGCAAAATTACCTTTGTATACTCGCATTTGATGTGAGCACTGCACTGGACCAATATTCCTATAATCTATAAATATCTAAATAATATGCGACAAAAGCTTTTACTGTATTACCTCGTTTTGTCAGGGTCTCTGTCACCTCTGTTGACACAGGGCCGGCAGAGGAGTGGTTATAGTCCAGGCAAAACGTCAGAAGGTCTTTTCAGCACCATCGTTGAAGGTACGAAACAGGGTACTGGAGAAGAGCTTTCCCAACTAACGAAGATCAATCAACATCAGGTTGATGAGCGACTTATTACGGGAACCGTCACCGATGAAAAAGGAGCCCCGCTTCCGGGTGTGAGTGTGCTGCTGAAAGGGACCGGTCCGACGGTTCGGCAACGCGGAGTCGTTACGGACGCAAAAGGGGTGTTTCAATTAACGGTGCCAGATGGAGCCACGCTGGTTGTAAGCTTTGTCGGGTATTTGACCCAGGAAATTGTTGTTGGCAGCCGGTCAACGGTTGACATACAACTGGCACTCGACACGAAAGCACTGGAAGAAGTTGTTGTTGTGGGTTATGGAACACAGCGAAAAATTGAAACAACGGGCGCCATTGCTTCGGTCAAGGCCGCCGATCTGTTGCAAACACCCGTTGCTAACGTAGCGCAGGGGTTACAGGCGCGGGTGGCTGGTGTACAGATCACGCAGAATTCGGGTGCTCCGGGCGGTAATGTCAGCGTCCGTATTCGTGGAACAAACTCGATTAATGGCAGCTCTGAACCGCTGTATGTCATTGACGGCATTCAGATTGCCAACTCGGGGGGCATCACCGATGTGAGTCCGCTTTCGCAGATCAATCCGAATGATATTGAGTCGATTGAAGTGTTGAAAGATGCCTCATCGACGGCCATTTATGGGGCAAGAGCAGCAAACGGCGTCGTTCTGATCACCACCAAACGTGGTAAAGATGGAGCAACCCGCATTAGCTACGATGGCTACGGTGGGGTGCAGCAGGTCAACAAAACGTTGGACGTACTGAATGCCCGGCAGTTTGCCCAGCTGGAAAATGAAGTCTATAAACGATCGATCTATGCTGATCCTTCGAGCCTGGGCGAAGGCACCAACTGGCAGAACCTGATTTTCCGAAAAGCGCCCATCCAGAGCCACCAGCTTTCTGTTACGGGTGGTAATCAGAAAACCCAACTGGCGCTTTCACTGAATTACTTCAATCAGGATGGGATCATTAAAAACTCTAGCTTTGATCGCTACTCGTTTCGCTCAAACATCGATCATCGACTGACTGACCGGGTCAAGATTGGTACCAGTTTGTACTATGGCTATTCGGTTAATAATGGTGTAAGTGTGGGCGGCACAGGCTCCGACGTAACCAGCAGCCGGGCGGGTGTGCTGGGAGCGGCCGTTGCGGCTCCGCCAACGCTGATACCTTATCGGGCCGATGGCAGTGTATATCCGTTTCAGGACCAGATGAATGGGCAATATCAGGAAGTAACGAACCCGCTGAACTTCATCACGCCCATCAATCGGCAGACGAGCCAGCGGATTTTGGCCAATATCTACGTCGACTTTACCCTGTTCAAAGGCTTCACCTACCGCCCTAGTTTCAATGTCGATCTGGGTAACACATTGTCAGAATTTTACTCGCCGTTGTCGCTCCTGAGTCAGTCACAGTTAGCGTCGGGGGGTGGTAGTGCATCCAATATTACATCATACGGCCGAACGCTCCTGCACGAAAGTATTTTTACGTACCGAACCCGCCTGGCGGAGCATCACACGCTGGCGGCCACAGCGGTTTTAGCCACCCAGGCCAATGTAAATCAGAGTTATACACAGACAGCGTCTAACTTTCCGAACGATATAACCGAAAATAATTCCGTTGGCCTGGCTGTGAATCAGCGCCTTGGCAGCGACAAAAGCAAATCCAGACTGGACTCGTACCTGGGGCGGATCAACTACGGCTATAAAGACAAATATTTCCTCGATTTGACGGCACGGGCCGATGGGTCCAGCAAATTTGGGGAGAACAACAAATACGGCTTTTTTCCCGCTATTGCTGGTGCCTGGCGACTAGTGGAAGAGCCGTTTATGAAGTCGATTTCGGTTGTTTCTGATTTGAAACTACGCGGTAGCTGGGGCATTACCGGGAACGCGGGTGCTATTGACCCCTACCAATCGCTGGCCACAGTCGGCGCATCGGGCCTGAATTACAATTACAACCACAATCCGGTTACCGGTATCAATCCGAACGCCATTCCAAACCCGGATCTGAAATGGGAGCGATCTACGCAGGTCGATGTGGGTATCGATGTCAGTTTATTCAATAACCGCCTGTCTGTTGTGGCCGATTATTACAACAAACGGACCGATAACCTTTTGTTTCAGAAAGTATTACCCATGTCGTCGGGCTACACCTACATCACCGGCAACTTTGGTTCGATACAAAACCGGGGCGTTGAACTGGCCGTCAATGGCCGGATTTTACCCGGTGGCAGAAGAGGGCTTCAATGGGATGCATCGGCAAATATTACCTTCAATAAAAACGAGGTGCTGGCGCTCGACGGTATTCTGGATGAGCTACCCCGGTCGGCTTTCGCGCTGCTCAAAATCGGCTATCCAATGGGTCTTTACCGAACCTATATCTTCGATGGGATTAGTCAAACTGGTGAGACAATTCTACCCGGCTATGACGGCCGTCTTGGTGGCCAGAAGGTGAAAGACATTAACGGCGATGGCACGATAACAGCGGCTGACCAGCTCATTGTGGGTAACTCACAACCCAAATACATCTTTGGCTTCTCTTCTTCGTTCCGCTACCGGGGCTTCGACCTGAATCTGTTTGTTCAGGGCGTACAGGGGAATAAACTCATGAACCTGTTCCGGTATACATTCGAAACGGCGCTGGGTCAGCAGAATGTGCTGGCAGGCCTTGCGAATCGCTGGTCGGCGACGAACCCGAACAATGAGTATGCCAGTGGATTTCAGGGCGGACGGTTACCCATTTCAGATCGATACGTGGAGGATGCGTCGTTTGTTCGGCTGAAAAATGTTTCACTGGGCTACACGCTCCCTAAAATGAAAGGCATTAACCAGATTCGGATCTATGTCAGCGCCAACAACGCGTTTACGATCACGAAGTACTCGGGTTTCGATCCGGAAGTCAACAACTTCGGCAATGCCACCACGCAGTTTGTCGACAATGGTACGTATCCAATTGCCCGTTCGTTTCTGGGTGGCCTTCAAATTACTTTATAATGAGTGAATGAGCAAAAAACTCTCGCCAACCCATTCATCGCTCACTCATTAATTCTTTCACTCATTCGCTCATTCACACTTTCACTCATTCATTTTCCTCCCATGAAGAAACAAATTCTGCTGTTGATGGCTTTGTCGGGCCTGACGATTTCGTGCAGCGAACTGGATGAATCGGTGTATTCATCCATTTTTACGACCAACTTTTACAAAACGGCCTCTGATGCCGAAGCGGGAATCGCGTCGGTGTCGGGTTCACTGATCAATCTGTATGGTTTTCCGTTAGTTGCCGCGTCGGATTTCGCGGCCGATCAGGCTTATCCTCGTGCCGTTGTGGGCCGGAATACCATTACGCTGTTTTCGTATGACCCCTATTACACAGCCCAGCGTAACTCAGGACGTCATGAAACCGAGGGGCCGCAGGGTGTCTGGCGATTTAGCTACAAGGGTATCGAAAATGCCAACTGGGTCATTGAGAAAGTCCCTGCCATTCAGATGGATGCCCAGCGCCGGACGGAAATCGTTGCCGAAGCTTATGCGCTACGGGCACTATACCACTGGACGCTCACCAAAACGTTTAACGAGATCCCGGTAAAGACCAGAGCAAGCAGCAGCGAAACCGAAGCGCTCGTCACCAAAAGTTCACGGGCCGATATCTATAAGCAGATTTACAGTGATTTAGAGCAGGCTATTGCCGGATTACCCTCCTACTCAGCCGGTTTAGTAAAAGGTCGGCCTTCCAAGGAAGCTATTCAAGGCCTCTATGCTAAGGTGGCGTTGTATAATGAAGACTGGGCAAAGGCGGTACAGATGGCGCAGGCGACTATCAATTCGGGCAAATACGCGCTGATGCCAAACGTGCTTGACGTATTCGATGTGGACAAAGAAGATGCGGCCCGTATCGAGAATATGTGGGCCGTTGAAGCGGATCGGGTAACGCCCAGCCGCTGGTTAACCGTTATGGGTATTGCCGGTCCCCGCAACAGTTCTGGCCCGGATTATGCCAAAGTGTCCTTCGGGTCCTGGTTTGCGTATCAGGGTTTCTTTGACTCATTTTCGCCCAGCGATAAACGACGGCAGTTGCTGGACACGACCTATCGTGATGTGTCGGGTAAGATCGTTCCACAGCGGGATATCACGCCAGTAACGCCAAAAGGTGTTTTGATTCGTAAATACCGCGATCCGAACTCCATCGCTGAAGCCAACAACTGCAATTTTCCCATTATCCGACTGGCCGACGTATACCTGGTTGCGGCTGAAGCTGAAGCGCGTCAGAATGGAGCGACAGCCGCAGCGTACGGGTACATCAATACGGTTCGGAAACGGGCGGGGCTGGGCGACCTGACTCCGGGCCTGGGCAAAGATGCTTTTATTGCCGCAGTTCTCCAGGAGCGTTCGTGGGAGCTGTTTGCCGAGGCTGACCGCTGGTTCGATCTGACCCGGACGAACACCTTCCTGACCGTAATTCCTAAAGCAGTAAACGATGTTTATCCCACTCGTACTCCGCTGGCAAAACACCGGTATTACCCCATTCCGCTGGAAGAAATTCAGGCCAATCCGAAATTGACACAGAATCCTGGTTGGGAGTAGATCAATGCAGGATACTGTTCTATTATCAACTTATTTTTAATTCAATGAAAACGTATTTTCTTTCTGCCTGCCTTATTGGATGGCTCTTTGCACAAGGTGATTTATCCATCGCCCAGTCTAAAAAGTTGCCGTCTTACAGCGGAATTTATCCACAATTAGCCATGTATAATAACGAAGGTGAATGTGGTACGGGAGCCGTTGTGCCTTGGGCGGGTAATCTCTGGGTTGTCACCTACGGCCCGCATTTGCCGTTTGGGTCGTCCGATAAATTATACGAAATAACCCCCGATTTAAAGCAGATCGTCCGGTCAGAAAGCATTGGCGGCACCCCTGCCAACCGGATGATCCATCCGGAGAGTAATCAACTATTTATTGGTCCCTACGCCATCGACAGCAAGGCAAACGTTCGGGTAATTCCCTACAAAACGATGCCTGGGCGTCATACCGGAAATGCCCGCCATCTGACCGATCCGAAAGGAAAGATCTATTACGGAACGATGGAAGAAGGCTTTTATGAAGTAGATGTCAATACCCTGGCTCCGACTATGCTCTATGAGGATGGTAATGTCAATCGGAAAAAAGAATCGGACGAATCGAATAACCTGCAAAACACGTTGTTGCCCGGTGCGCACGGCAAAGGTTTTTATTCTGGTCAGGGCGTTATGGTCTATTCCAATAATGGCGAACCAGGTGCCAAAGCATTGGTCCAGTTCGACATTGATGCGGGCTCACTTTCAGAATGGAACGGTAAAGACTGGAAAGTAGTCCGACGAAATCAGTTTGTTGAGGTGACTGGTCCGGGGGGTATTTACGGGAATAAAAACCCGGAAACTGATCCAATCTGGGCTACCGGCTGGGATCATAAATCCGTGCTGCTGGGTGTGCGTGAAAAAGCGACAGGATGGCATTTTTTTCGACTTCCTAAAGCCAGCCATTCGTACGATGGCGCTCATGGCTGGAATACCGAGTGGCCCCGCATCCGGGATGTCGGAACAACCCAGCAACCTGACTACCTGATGACTATGCATGGTATGTTCTGGCGGTTTCCCGGCGATTTCACCGCAGCGAATACAGCTGGTATCAGACCCCGCTCAGCGTATCTGAAAGTGATCGGTGATTATACTCGCTGGAACAATCAGTTAGTTTTCGGGTGCGATGATTCCGCCCAAAAAGAGTTCTTGAATAAACGAAAAGTAAAGGGTAGCCTTGAAGGGCCCGGCCAATCGAACTCAAATCTGTGGTTCACCTCCCTGAATCTACCCGACCAGCTTGGCCCAAACACAGCCGAAGGGGCGGTCTGGTTAAACGAACCGGTTAAAGCCAATGAAACCTCCGAGCCGTTTCTGTTTGCCGGTTGGGCCAATCGCTCGGCCTGGATTCAAAATAACAGCGACAATGATGTCCGGATTACATTCGAGGTGGATAAAACCGGAAAGGGTAGCTGGGCTTCACAGCAAACGGTGACCGTTGGTGGGCACAAGTCTACACACGTACCCTTTAGCGCAGATACACCTGGCGAATGGATTCGGGTTAAGTCGGACAAAGCCGCCAATTTATCGGCGCACTTCTCGTATTCAGCGAACGATACGCGTACTACGACCGCCGGTTCACTGTTTGCCGGGCTCAGCACGGTTGCAACGGCAAACACATCCGGTGGTTTGATGTATGGATTAGGTGCTAATCGGCGGGCATTGGGCATGGCTGCATCGACTTACAAAGGCGGGCAATTGACTGATGTTGGTTATTATGAACTGAATGCCAACATGCAACTCGTTCGGAAAGAGGATGCCGGAACGGTAAACGTTCTCAAAACCAAGTTTGCTATTCCTCAAAACGTTGTGACGATTGACGAATCGAGCGTTTTGATTGTTGACGACAAAGGACGGCGCTGGCGGCTGCCACTCGGCAATAATGCCTATACAGAGTTGACAAATCAGGCCGCTCTTCGAATCTGCCGCGAAGTGGCTACAGAACGTGACCTGCTCAATTGCCACGGAACGTTCTACGAATTGCCCGCCGAAAATGCCGATGGTTATGCTAAAATGCGCCCTGTTTCATCTCATAATCTTCGCATCAATGATTATGCGTCATACCGTGGTCTGCTGGTCATGACGGGTGTCGATATGAGCGCAGCCGGAAAGAACGAACACATCATTGTCTCGGACGATAAAAAGGCGGCCATTTGGGCAGGCACCATCGATGACCTCTGGAAACTGGGCAAACCAACGGGTCATGGTGGTCCCTGGAAAAACGCATCGGTGACAGCCAGTGAAGCCTCCGATCCCTACCTGATCGGGTTCTACGACCAACGTAGTCTGCAACTTTCGCACAAAGCCAATCAGCCAGTAACCTTTACCATCGAAGCCGACCCGGTCGGCACAGGCGTCTGGATGACGTACAAGTCCTTTACTGTCGCTCCTGGAAAAACGATCGACTATGAATTTCCGAAGGATTTTCAAGCCCGATGGATTCGCTTTAAAACGGACAAAGCGTGCGAAGCGACGACATTTCTAAATTATAGGTAAGACTAGCCTGTTACTGGTGGCTGAGATGGCGTGAGGTCTGGTTCTTAAACCAGACCTCTGCGGTTTCTCCAAACCGCATCTGGCCTGAACGACGAGGTTTGGAGAATCACCACGGCGAACCGTCGCATCGAGGAACCGTCCTCGCTGTGTCGGTTTGAAGAAACCGACACCACACCCAAGAAACCGACATCACATCAACAATTACGTCTTCTCTTTTTAGAGAACTTACAACTAACCAACAGCTTACTTTTTTAAATGAGCGTTTGCAAATTTTATAAAATTGCTCCAGTCGAAGGTCGTCAGGTTATGTTCTCCTTCTCGTATATGGTAGCCTAATTGTGAGTTGATAATGGGTTGATTTATAGCAGGAGGATCTGAATTGAGATTTGATTTAAGGCCGAATAACGCATACACTTTCTCGGCATTTTTTAAGGATAAAAATGTCCCTTTTGGGTCGGCCCAAAGATCTTTCGAAGCGTTCGTCGCATAAAGCGGTCTTGGTGCGATAGCGGCAATCAGCATGTGCTGGTCTACGGGCAATGAATCTTCGTTATTATTGAATTTCTTATAATTTTTTGTAAACCAGTGTGGGAAAACGGTATTGATTCGACCAACCGTTTCACCAAATCGCCTGCGGGATAGTGCTGCACCCGTATTACCCGAACAATTAGTAACACACATTGCAAAACGTTGATCCCCGGCAGCCGCCCATAACGATGCTTTGCCCCCCCGTGAATGTCCCACAACGACGACCTTTTTAGCATCTATAGCGGCATCTTTTTCAAAATAATCCAGTACGCGACTAGCACCCCAGGCCCAGGCACCAATGGCCCGCATACCATTGTTTGCAGTCAATTGCTCAGGATATAACTGGAGCACTCCGTCTACGTATTTAGCCGTATCATCAGGAGCCAGATCGCTAACATGAAATGCCGCGATTGCATACCCACTGTCAATTACCATTTCTGCCGGCCAGAAATCACTTTTTTCCGCTCGGGTCGGATCAGTATTATTTTTACCCCGATTATTGATCAGCACGAAAACCGGAACTGGTTTTTTCTGCTTATTAGGAACAAAAAGTACAAGATTTATTTTTACCGGCTTATTGTTATTTACGACCTCAATAAGTACTTCTTTCAAGGTTGCTTTACCAGCCATTGCGCCAGCATTTTCATTTTTTATCGAGTAAGTAAGTCGTTCATAGGATTTAGGCATTTGGCCGTACACATTCTCTTCAAAAAGTTTAATTATTTCAGGGCGTCTTATTTTTTCCCACATCACCTTACTTTTAACTGCCACGTTTCCAGTCGTTTTTAAAACGTCGGGTAACGTATAAGGTGGAACTTTCGATTCGTCGTAATTTGCCTGAAAAGCATTCTGGGCGTGCCCCTTGATTAGTATAACGAAAAAAAAGAAGGCAAAACTTTTTAAATACTGCATGACGATGGATTAATGGTAAAAATTATTGATCCCTGAATACGTTTGTAAAGCCTGTCAGCCTACTTAATTATCATCCTTCACCAATCAGGCTGACAGAGCGGTTTAGCGCTTTGTCAAAGGCAAACCCACGAATTTATCTGGAGACTTCGGAGGTATGGCCAGTAGATTTCGTAGCAAACTGACCACGCGTCCCCTACATACTCTAAGATGATAATAAGCAGAAAATTTACTCCATGAGATGGCCAGTTTTTGCAAAATGGCTGTCAGGATCGAAAACCTGAACCATGCCGTTTGGCAGAGTCGAGATGATGGCGTAGTAGTAAATTACCTGCCCAATCCACTTTCTGAAAGCAAGTAACAGCAAGGCTTGCGGGTGGCCAACAGCGATGGGTTTCCCAAAGAAGGTTGGGGCCATTGCCGTAATCGGCAACCGTAAAGCTGGCTCTCTTTATGGCTTCATTACGGCCGAAAATCTGTCGGCTGGACAGCAGAGATGCTGTCCGATATAGGTAAGATATTCTGCAATGAAAAGACGAAATTTTGTAACACTCAGTGCTTCATCCCTTTGCCTGATTCCGGCACTGGGATTTAAGGGGATTATCACTATAGCTCCCACCAAACCAGCCTGGTTGCTCGAGTGGATAAAAATCAACGATCAGCAATTGGCCAATTATAAACCGATAAAGGTCACAGACCCGGCCAGCAGGTATGTGGGGAGCTACATGAACGATATGGACATACCGAATCCGCATTCTACAAGCGGGTTTATCATGCGGGCATCCACCTTGATTGCCTGTCCGGAATCTGCTCATTATCAATCCAAAGAGGTTCTAAAAGAGGTGGAGGCTGCGGTTCGGGCTTTGCTTAAGATGCAGCATGCCGATGGCACGATTGATTTGCTGGAAACCAATTTCCATTCAACGCCCGACACGGCTTTCCTGCTGGAGAATATCATTCCGGCGTATAAATTTCTGAAACAAGCCAATAGTACCGGTTCGGAAACAACCCTCGATTTACTAAAAACATTTTTGACAAAGGCGGGTGACGCCCTTAGTGTAGGTGGTATTCATACGCCAAACCATCGGTGGGTGGTATCGGCGGCACTGACAAAATTAAACGAGGTGTTTCCTGATCCCCGGTACACCAAACGTATCGACCAATGGCTGGCCGAGCATATTGACCTGGACCCCGACGGCCAATTCAATGAAAAGAGCACCAATACCTATTCGCCCATTGTTGATCGATCGCTGATCATCATGGCCCGAGGCCTGAAAAAGCCGGAGCTATATGAGCCGGTTCGCAAAAATCTGATGATGACGCTTTACTACGTCCACCCGAATGGCGAGGTCGTGACGGAGGCTTCGAATCGGCAGGACAAGGGCACTATCGGTACTATGGCCAAGTATTACTACTGCTATCGCTACATGGCCCTGCTCGACAAAAACGGTGAAATGGCAGCCATGTGTCGGTTAATTGAAAAGACCTGTCCCTCAGAGCAACTGGCGGGCTATCTCGATTATTTCCTGGAAGACCCAATGCTCTGGAACGAACTACCGGCCAGCAAGCCTTTACCAACCAGCTACGCCAAAGCCTTTCCCTACTCAGGTGTGGTGCGTATCCGGCGAACTAACTGGGACACCACGCTCTTGTCGAACAATGCCAGCTGGCTCACCTTTCATAAAGGTAATGCTGTTTTGCAAGGTATGCGAGTGGCGGCTTCATTCTTCGGGAAAGGACAGTTTCAAACCGACAAAATTGAGCAGCAGGGTGATACGTGGGTTATGCAGAAATCGCTCGATGGCCCTTATTATCAGCCATTTTCTGCCGACAAGATTGACACTGAGGGTGATTGGGACAAAATGCCAAGGGCCGACCGCCAACAGAGTGAAGTCCAGATGCTTGATACGACTGTAAAAGTTAAAGAGGCAGCGAATGGGCTACAGATAGCGATTGACATTACAGGTACGGAAGGCGTACCCGTGGCGCTTGAACTCATCTTTCGGGCGGGTGGTACATTGGCGGGTGTGATCAAACATCCGAAAAAAGTTAATTCGTACCTCTTATCAGGTGAATCGGGCTCGTATACGGTTGGTTCCGACACCATCAATTTTGGGCCGGGTAAAGCCGAACACAAAGGCGTGCAGCTACGGGGAGCCCTTCCGGCAATGGATACGCCCACCGTTTATCTAACCGGGTTTACACCATTTCACCATATACTTAATCTTTCGTGACCACTGGTCTATTGGTCAAACTAAAAGTCAACATCCTTCCGTATTGGTCATAATCCGTGAAGCAGTAGCTAGTTGCTTTGGCAGAAAACTCCCTCCCCTCTCGGATCGAGATCGTTTCGCGTTAAGTCACAGTTGACTTACAGAATTTAATCTGCTTGGCTGGTTAGCCTGCCTAGCTGACGAAGCAGCTCATCATGATGAGCAGTGATCGTTTCATACTGCTGACGTTCTGCAACAAGTCGATCAGTCATATCGATGATTAACCGACTCCCGGTTTCCAGATCGGCTAGCTGACTATAACTAAATAAAAGGCTCATATAAGCCTGGATGGCTTGGCGGCTGCGAGCAATGTCGGCTTCGAGTTGTTGTAGTTGCTGATTAAGTTGCTGTCGTTGAGGCATTGTCATCCTGTGGTTAAAAATAGTATCGAACTTAAGTTACGGCCGGCGTAATTCTATTTCGTCGTGAGGAATCTGTTTACTCGTTGCAGGCTATTCATACTGAATAGGACTTCGCCGTATTGATGCTCCTCAAGTGGTAGCCGTGTTCCCCGAATAAGGTTTTGTCGTCTCAGCTCACTATAGCCTGTAAGACCTCCTTAAATTCAGACAACGGGAGGGGTTGCCGTATCGCCTTACTGGCCTGTTGACCCACCCAGGTAAAGGTGACCAGATAGTATGATTCGCCATAGAGCTGAGGTCTTGTTGATTCAGGATAATGTTCAATCAACAGCAGCCGTTGGGGGATCAGCTGGTACTGCTTCACGAGTTCGGTAGCCATCAATTCAGATGTTGTTGTGATACTGATTCTTTGCTGCGTCTCAGTTGCGATCACGATTTGCAACTCGCGGTCGATTCGAATCAGGCAGGTGCTGGCCATTCGATTGGGTGTCTGAAAGATGAAGATAGCTTCCTCCATGAATTAAGCCGGCAATACAGTTGGTCTTCTGAAATTGACTGGCCACTGCCTGTACATAGTTTCGCCTGGGCCTGGCTCAACAAAATTGCCACCTGCCAGCGACAAATGGCTATTTACACCCGAATCTGGATCAGCGATGAATTCCCAATTAACAAACATGGCAATGACGATTGATTTAAGTAGGCTGGTATCCGTTGGTAGTCAAACGGATCAGGGCAAACTTCGGCATATTACAGGAAAGGAGTGGCCTGGAATCGATTAGAAAAACCTTAGAAATTGTCGATGGTGTTTTGTTGTGCAGGTCATGCCGCCTTTTTGCTAAAAAGAATGCGCTTTCCCCTGTTCGTTGACTTTTTAAGTTGGCTACCAAAAATGTTACTTAATGCTTTATCTCTGGTTCCCAGGTGATGCCATGCGAACGAGCGTGTGCCGATAAAAAAGGTTTGGCAACCCTACAATCAGATTTTTTATCGATTTCTAACCGATTGTTTTTCCTACGGTTTTGTTCCTGTTAGCCTTTTTCCTATGAGCATCTACATTGGCACCTCTGGCTGGAGTTACGACCATTGGCAAGGGGTTTTATACCCCAATCCCACCCCCGTCCATCAGCGGCTGGGCTACTACGTGCAACAATTCCAGACCGTCGAACTCAATAGCAGCTTCTACCGATGGCCTAAACAGGCTACCTTCGCTAGCTGGTATGAACGCTTACCTGCCGATTTCCGCCTGTCGGTCAAGGCACCCCGAGGACTCACGCATGCCAAAAAGCTCTATGCGCCCGAGGCCTGGATGAAACGAATCAAAGAATGCTGGCACCTGCTCCACCAAAAACGAGCCGTTCTACTGGTCCAGCTGGCCCCTCAACAAGGGTATGATTATGACCGATTGGCTTATTTCTTAGCCCAGATTCCGGGCTGGATGCGGGTAACGCTTGAATTTAGACACCCCAGCTGGCATACCGAAGCTATCTTTCATCTACTGGAAGCGCACCAGGTCGCTTATTGTATCATGAGTGGTGCTCACTTGCCCTGCATCCTGCGGACTACAGCAGATTTTGTGTACGTGCGCTTGCATGGCCCTGACTTCCAGTACTTGTATGGAGGCAGCTATTCTGATGCAGATCTGGGCTGGTGGGCAGATCGAATCCGGGAATGGGCGACAATGGGTAAAGACGTGTATGCGTATTTTAACAATGATGGAGCAGGCCATGCCGTACGTAACGCACAACGCTTGCAGCAGTTGTTAACCAGCTAATTTTTTAAGGGATACCTTCGGGCATCAAGGGCAATTATACTATCTCAACCCAATAGCCCAGAGTTTATCGATGATCCGCTGAAGATCAGCCAGACTATTGGATTTAAGTAGCAAGGAGCCGGTACTGGCTTCCTTACACTGTCTGATCGGTGACCAATAAGTCCGACCAATTGATACGAGGAATTACCTTCAGAAGAGAATCCGCTTTCAGGGAAGATCACAGATGGAGTTCCCACTGCTGAGCCAATTGGCCAAACAGGACCAACAGGAGATCCATGGAAGGCGGCTTGGTCAAAAAACCATTGGCCCCCAGCCGGCCCGCCCGCTCCTGATCGTCATAGCTCGACGAAGTGGTCAAAACAACGACCGGTATTTCCCGATAGACAGCATCCGCCCGCAGTTGTTCCAGAGCCTCAAATCCATTCACTCGCGGCATATTCAGGTCCAGAATAATCAGGCTAGGTAACGCAACGCTTTGCCGGAGGGCGGGCAATAACTCCTCTCCATCACTCAGCAGTTTGATGACGATTGATGGATTTACTCGCTTAAGGGCAATCTCGAAGAGGTATTGGTCGTCCGTATCGTCATCGACAATCCAAACGTGAGCTGGGTTAAGACTGGACATTCGTGGCAATAAAGGATGTAGGCAATAAATCGCTCAGGGTACTATACGTAAACATATCAAAAAAAATTCTCCACTTCCATGCACAACGTAAAATATGTACCAAAATCATTGATTACAAACCTATACGGTTTTTGACACTGCATCGACGGCCCGGCTTATAGGTTTAAATTGGCCGAGCACTCCCTTCGACGTTGTCAGTCTACTGCCCTCAGCCGCCCGGAACTGGTATCTCATTCACGGTAACGGGTCATCCATCGAGCGATTCTAAATGGGCAAGTATATTCTAAACGTGGCGCCCTGGCCTGGTTGACTACTAGCCGTAATGGCTCCACCATGGTTAGCCACTACCTTTTCACAGATGGCCAGACCAATACCCGTACCGGCAAACTCACTTTTACCATGCAACCGCTGGAACACCTGAAAGATGCGATCCAGATATTTTTCATCGAAGCCAATTCCATTGTCCACTACATCAATCCTGTAGTAGTTTTTGGCCGTTCGGGCTGGCTTTACTGAAGGCGGTAACTCACTCGCCTGTAAGGTATGGGCGGTGATTTGAATCACCGGGTTAACCGATGGGCGACGAAACTTGATGGCATTACCCAGTAGATTTTGGAATAACTGGTTCAACTGCGACGAATCACCCTCAATGGCAGGTAACGGTTCCACATTAACCTCCGCATTCGTTTCCGCTATCGTCAGTTCTAAGGTAGTCAGCACCTGCTCAACAACCCCATTGAGCGATACAGATACGCTGGTGTTACCCTGCCTGGAAATGCGCGAAAAATTCAACAGGTCCCGTATCAGCGTAGCCATTCGGCTGGCCGCTGACTGCATTCGCTCAATGTAAACCAACTCATCCCCCGATAATGAAGTCTGTCGCATTTTGAGTAAATCACCGAACTGCTGAATTTTACGAAGCGGCTCCTGCAAGTCGTGAGAGGCTACGTACGCAAACTGCTGGAGGTTATCATTGGACCGATTCAGTTGTTGAACCGTTTCTTCCAATTCCTGATTGATGGCCGAAAACTGCTCATTGCTAGCCGCTAACTCCTCATTACTAGCCGCTAATTCCTCATTGGCGGCTTCCAGTTCTTCTGTGCGGAGCTGCACTTCGGTTTCGAGGGCCAGCTGAAGTTCCCGCTGGAGGGTAATATCCTGGGCGGTGCCATTCATCCGAATGGCTATACCGGCGGCATCAAATACAGCCTTACCGTGCGCATGAAGGATTCGTTTCTGGCCCGTTCTGGGATGGATGACGGTATAGATATCATTATAAACACCGTCGGATTCAGGATTTAAGGCCCAGGCAACTGCGGCTGCCACTCGCGGTTGATCTTCAGGCTGAAGGATCGGAATCATCTCCTGATAGTCTTTTCCGTGCGGGTTATATCCAAACCACTCGATTAAGCGGTCGGAGTAGGTAAGCCCATTGGTGGCTACATCAATACTCCAGGTGCCTAGCTGCGCCAGTTCGATCGCCCCACGCAGGCTTGCCTCCGCTTCTTCCAGCTTTTGGCGAGCCAGTACCTGCTCGGTCACCTCGATAGTCGTACAGATGACTCCATAGACTTTTCCGATGTGGTCAAACAACGGTTTGTAGGTATAATCGTAATAGCCATAATGGACAACGCCCTGTCTGATCAATGCAATGGGCTCTGCCTGCTCCACATGGATCTCGCCGGTAGCCAATACCCGCTGGTACTTGTCAAAAAGTTGTGTTCGTTTCAATTCCGGGATGGCATCCATAATTGGCTTTCCAATGATTGAAGCGTCACGCCCAAAGATGGCGAGCATTTTTTCATTGGCTTCGCGCAGGATCATATCCGGTCCTACAAACACCAGCTTGGCAACGGGTGAATTGTAGAAGACGGTGCGCGAAAACCGCTCACTTTCCTCCAGCGCCTGTCGGGCCAGTACCTGCCCGGTCACATCGACCGCCATATTCAGAATCGCATACACCTGTCCCTGCTCATCAACGATAGGCTGATAGGTGAAATTAAAGTAAAACGTACGCAACTGACCATCAATAACGAGATCACAGCGATCTGCCAGCGCCTGATAAGCCTGCCCCGTGGTGTACACCTGATCCAGAATTTGAAGGAAGGGCTGATCGACCAGTTCGGGTAATATGTTGGCTAAGGGTTTGCCAAATACATCCGGGCCTTTTCCCCAAAACCGGAGCATCGGCTCATTTGCCAGCTCGATGAGTAGATTCCGACCTACGAACAAGCCGGTTGCCACGGGTGCCTGTTCGATCAAAGAGCGAAACCGGGCTTCCCGATCAGCTATTTTCTGGCGGCTTCGCACCTGCTGGGTGACATCGGTAGCTACTACCAGAATGCCGGTGATACGCTCATCGTCTTCTCGCAACGGCTGGTAGGCCAGATCGACATAAATAGTTTCCAGCTGATCATTGCGGACAATATCGGCCGCCACCTCTGGGGCAATAAACGGAACACCCGTATCCAGCACACCTCTGAGAAGCTGGTCAAAGCCCTGGCCGCCAAGTTCGGGTAAAGCCTCCAGTAGCGGTTTGCCAACAATCTGATCAAGTCGACGACCTACTAATTGCCCATAAAAGGGATTTGCCATGCGGAAGGTCAGATCTGGATCACTGATGATGGCAATCGCCACGGGTGATTGCTCAAAATAGGCCAACACCTGACGTTGACTTTCGGACAGTCGTTGATGGGCAATGACCTGTTGGGTGGTTTCCTGACAGATGACCTGTACACCGGCAATCTTACCTGTTTCATCGCGAACGGGCCCGTAACTAAAGGTCCAGTATACGTCCTCCAATCGACCATTTCGGTAAATTGGGATGAGTTGATCTTCGCTCCAGGTCGATTCACCACCAGCCATGACCTGATCGATCAGGGGCTTAATGGTAGGCCAGATTTCAGGCCAGCAGTCTTGCCCATGCTGGCCGAGAGCGGTTGGGTGTTTACCTTCGTTTCCCAGGCTAGGGCGATAGGCGTCATTGTAAAATTGAATCAGCTCAGGTCCCCACCATAAAAACATGGGAAATTTTGACGAGAGTAAGGTGCTAACGGTTGTCCGTAAGCTTTGGGGCCATTGATCGGGCGTTCCGACAACTGTTTTCGACCAGTCATGATTGCGCGTGAGTTCTCCCATCTCACCTCCACCGGCCAAAAAAAGATAGCTATTACTGAAGTCGGCGGGTTTCAAGGCAGAAAAGTATGGCTAGTTTGTGTGCCAGGCTATCCTCTCTAGAGGTGCCATAGCTTACACAGGTGGTTAGAAACTGATCGATCAAAGATAGGGCACGTAGTTAAAACATAGTAGACCAGTAAAATAAGAAAATGTTTATTCATCGCCGTTGAAAGTTCCGGCTACAAACCAATAGTCAGCGAGCAAAAAAAAGCTTCTTAAATTTAGGCCGTTGGCTTCGAGCCATGCCACTCAATCAAACCAATAGAGTATTACAGAAATCGTTGAGATAACGCGTCTTTCTTAGGTCTTTCGCTCAGTGTTGTGCGACCAAAACGGTAAGCGAAAGTGCTTAATCAAACGATTGAGGACATGAAAAAAAGTGAAAAATAAGGCCCTTCCTGTTTCAGGGTACACAATAAACCAGTCAAACCGACGTTTTAGATCTGTTACGTTTCTTCAGCCCCACTGGTTCAACAGATGGGGCTTTTTCATTTCCTGATACGCTTAACGTCGCGATCATGGAAAGCGTGTCTAATTTATTAAGCTCCAAAACACGATCCAGTAGCCATTCAGAGATGGTAGATGCTTGCCAGTAATCATTCTGCGCTTATCCTCAGACGGGATGTATGATCAGTTTCGGTCGGAGGAATGCGAACCGTTGCATCGGCAAACCGTCCTCGCTGTGTCGGTTTAAAGAAACCGACACCACAACAAACCCATCGATTGCTTTATTGACGAATTTACCAATAAATAATTTGGCCTGTTCAAACTGCCACCATTTGAAAAAAAAGCATCATTGTCACTATGAATGATGTACCGAAGAGTTTTTGGGAAACTATTTATAAGCATAACATAGCTAAAATGATTGGCGTCTGCTATCGATACACGTATAATAGGCAGATCGCAGAAGACTTAGCTCATGATGCTTTTCTGGTAGCTATTGATAAATCGTCAAGCTTTGAAAACAAAGGTTCTTTTGAAGCCTGGTTAAGGCGTATAGTGGTCAATACAGCCTTGCAATACCTCCGGGAGCAAAAGAAAAAGAAGTGCCATCTAGGCAGGATTGCCTATGTCATGGCTTCAACCGAACCCCAGAATGAAAATCAACTCAATGAGGAAACTAACTTCTCTGAGGCTGAGCTCCTGGAAGCGATCGAGTGTTTGCCCGAGCATCATAAACTCGTCTTTAATCTATACGTATTCGACAATTTCACGCATGCTCAAATCGGGGTCGAATTGGGAATTAGCGAGGGAACGTCAAAATCACATTTGGCAAGAGCCCGAAAGTCGATTCGGGGAATTCTTACAAAGAAGGCAAAAGGGAACAAAAAAAGGAAGAAGTTAGCAGTATTGATATTGCTCCCGGATAGGCTTTGGCATATAGATGATTTGTTTACCAGGAAATTAAATTATTTCGAGATACAGCCTCAAAAATCAGCTCCAATCGATACAATAGATTTTAGTGGAATTTCAATACCAAAATTCAAGTCGCCTACCATATTCTCTGAAAACTACCTAAAGACTGACGTTTCAACTTTGGCAATTGTGGTGAATATAGCCGTTGTTTTGTTTCTGCATTTTAATTCGTACAAGGAGATTAAAGTTTCTACGTCAATGGATAATTCTACTGTGCGCTCGCTTGGTTTTTCTGATATAGATTCAAAAAAAAATCATGATAAAAAGGTTTTAAATTTTGATACAACAACTGCCACCATTTCAGATAATGGCATCATATCAAATGAAAAAACTAAACATATTGAGAAGATGAAAACAGTAAACACTTTAGGCGCATTGCTCCTTACAGGCTCGACGCTGGCTTTTGATTCAACAAACTTATTGAACAAGCCCCAACAATCCACTCAATTAAAAAATCAGGAAATAGTCGAAAACAATGCATCAGAAACGACGATATCAACGGGACTAATTAAATCAGATAACAAAGTAGATTCTTCTGAAATGTCTGGTACGTTTTATGCCTCAACATTGTTTTGGTCAGCTGTAAATAATGGACTTTACCTCATGGGAAAGCATGTAAAGGTCAATATCAACTCAAATAAGTTTAGCGGAAGTGGCACCTTTTCATTTATAACTAAAATAAATTATCTGGTAATTAATGGAACTCCAATGAAGTTAAATGAAACAATACAGTTATCTGACAAGAAATATAGCCTGATCAAGTTATCTGAAGCAGAGGCAATTAAAAAGTATGGAGATAAAGGAAAATTGATCGTCGAAATAACGTTGGCTGAATAGATCATTAAAGTATAATTTTCTTACCATCCGTTTTATGGTGGCATCTGGAAACGGGATGTTAGTAGTGCTGTAAACTTAGCTGATAAGAATAATAATAGACGTAAGTAGCTAAGCAGGAATATATAGAATAAAGGCTTCATTGTGTCGGTGCAACAAACCAGTACTCTTCCAATTTCTATTTAATACGTAATAGTGACAAACCTATAAGGTTTTTTGAAACCTTATAGGTTTAAATTGGCCGAGCACTAGTTCTATAATCACTGTGGTTAATGTAAACGTAATGACAGGTGGTTATTAGAACCCATCCGGTACGCCAACTAAAGTACTATGGCAGGAGCTTCAGTAATATACCGGGCAACATCAACAGGCCATCTAAATAGATGTAATAGCTATAATCAGATTCATTCCTGACGATACGGCCCACTGTTAGTACTAACAACATCATGGGCAGGCTTAAGCAGACAACCTGCCGCAAATCAAAGCCATTTGCATACAATAGGGCAATCGATAGCCCGAAGCAAAGAGCAATGGCAGCACTAAATAAGCGTAGTTGCTTGTTGGTCAGCATCGACACAATTGTCAGCCACCTCGACTGACGATCCTGGTCACGATCGCGATAGTCAAAACACAAGGCCACACTGTAGATAAACAGGAATCGATTCAGTAGCAAAACGCTTATCAGTGACCCGTCAGGACCGCCAACGGGTGGTACTATCAATAGGGGTACGGCTACTGTTACATAAGTCCAGACCAGGGCCAGATAAGTCGTCTTTAAAACAGCAATCCGGCGCAAGGCACGAAACGGTGGCCAATTGATTTTAGGGGCCGTATACAAAAAAGTCAGCACGATAACCGGCAATAGATCGACCAGGTAGCGCATTAAATGGCTTAACTGCCAGACTCCGACAAAAACCGCACTCATTAACAAGACGAGCAGTGTCAGTTTATGCTCCTTATTCCAGCTACTTCGTTGCGATGTGGCTGTCGTATCGGTCAGATACCAGTGCAGCGAATAACTTCCTAATGTACCGGCAAAAATGAACAGTAAAAACGAGTTAGGTAGCTGTAGGGTGAATAAGTCGGCCGTAGTCTGGCACATAACCACCGCACAAAGTGCGATATAAGCATTGCCAAAGATCAAAAATTGACCAAGAGCCTTTAAACAATGGCGAATCGAATGATTCATAAGCAATAATCGACTAGACTTATCCTTAGTTCTAATACCCTTTATTGCGATAAAGTTTCCAACCTATTCTGGAGCAAAATGATTATTTGTTTACCTGCTTGTTGATCTTATGTTTCTGTCTTACGCTGCGTTATTAACTGAATTTGACAGCTAGTAAGGAGCCACCGGGCTGGCATCCTAAAGTAACTTTGTACGCTTTCGACCGCGACGGCAGACCGTAACTGGGTCAACAACAGCACTCCGTCGCCTTTTCAACCGCTTACCTTTCTCGCTACTCAGGTGAGTGATTATCCGCTCATATTCACGGTCAGGGTGAACGAACAAAAAAAGGCGTCCTATCGGCGAGTTTTCTCTACCGATAAGACGCCTTCCGTCAATAAGTTACCAGCCTGTTTAATGCCGGCTACCGCCAAGTGTGTAGCCAGCCTTCACGCTGAAATATTCATTTTTCCCAATCAACTTAGCATTGGTGAATTCGTTGGTGACGGTTGTATCCTCCAGCAGATTGAAAGCCGCTTCGACGTTAAACTGGAAAATTTTAACCCCTGCTCTTACCAGGGCTCCCCATTTATTCGTGATGGGCAACGAGTAATAGAGCGTTGTGTTTCCTGCGCCCATCACCTGCTGGTCACTCTGTGCGGCCCGAAAAAATCCGGCACCGGCACCGATGTAAGGGCGAAATGCAGGGGTTTTACCAACTACATAATTGAGCGTCAATGCCCCCGACATAATTGATTTAGCCTGTGTCTCAAAATAAATGAGATTCCCCAATACTTCGGGGCGCTGAATAAAAGCCTGTTCAAACCGGATTCCAATATCGAAGTGATTCGTAATTCCATATTGCGGCTCAATGCTATAGACAAACCCTGGACTGCTTCCATCTTTATTACCAGACCGGTCGGCAGGAGACGCGTAGCCCACCGACAGATTTAATTTAAAAGGCTCCAAGCGTTGGGCAGAAACAACGGTTGAGACAAGAAAAAAAAGAGCAAATAGCGACTTGTGCATAGTGGTTTGGCAATTGAGGGAACGTGGTGAATACAGTAAAAAGAATACGCCTTAGGCCGTTGTGCCAGGCCCAAAATGAGCTGCACAACCAGAACAAGGCTCTACTGCTGTTACCCTCAACGGCCTCAAACCGTTGCAATGTTCATGCTATTTTTATGTCATTTT
The DNA here is from genome assembly GCF_010233585.1 of Spirosoma endbachense. Lineage (NCBI taxonomy): Bacteria > Pseudomonadati > Bacteroidota > Cytophagia > Cytophagales > Cytophagaceae > Spirosoma > Spirosoma endbachense. The sequence continues at coordinate 5,603,418 of NZ_CP045997.1, read as the reverse complement.
AACCGCACCAGGTTATTTAATCCGATTCTGATCTAAAGAAATTGTCTGGTAAGAAGCAGAAGGCCAGCTCCTTTAGCTCAATAAATAACGATTGCCTTTAGCGGCTCATTTGGCCGCAATAATCAGCACCAGTCCCAGCACATAACACAGGCCCATTAGGGTCAGGTAGCGACTGGACGTTGCCGGTGCACCCCGGAACTCATTCCAGATAAATACACCCCACAAAACCGCAATGATGGTTGCCCCCTGGCCAAGCCCGTAGCTGATGGCATAACCCGCTTCGCCTGAAGCCAGCAAACTGGATGCCATTCCCAGACACCAGATCATACCGCCCAGCATGCCGATGCCGTGATTACGAGTACTCACCTCGCCATACCGCACTGTGCTATTGGCTGCTTTACCCGTAAAGCGACGCAGAATGGGCAGAAACAAGGGTGTGCTGATCACGACGCCAAGACCGAATAAAACCAGAGCGGTATAGGGCGTTAGTAGCCCCGGTGCAGGATTGGCGAAATCGGTAGCCATTGCTCGTGCCACGAAGTAGAAAAAGAAACTCATCAGGAAACCGCCAACCAGCGAAATCACCAACCCGTTTGTGCTAACCGCCTGCCCAACCGTACTCTTCGATCGATAGGCCAGAGCACTGAAGACTACCGCCAGAAAGATGGCGAATACCCCACCCGACAGCAGCCCAACATTGCCAATCGGTGATAAAATATAGTTGACCACTACCCCCAAAATCAAAGCCAGCCCAATGCCTACGGGCATGGCGACCGACAACCCCGCGAGTTCGATACCGACAACAATAAGGATATTCGCGATATTAAACACAAAACCGCCCACGAGGGCGTAGAGTAGATTCTGTTGATCGGCCTGACCAATGTCAGTCAGAAATGATCGCCCGGCCGAGCCCGAGCTACCCAGCGTGAATGCTAGTAACAGGCTCAGAAAGAGGATGCCATAGGTATAATCGCGATAGAAAATCGTGGTCGGCACCGACTGAGTTGCCAGTTTCTGGGTGTTCGCCCATGAGCCCCAGCAAAGCATCGTAACAAAACAGACAACTACAGCCAGTGGGTAGTGTGTAATAATAAACATAACCAATAAGAGGATTTAGGATGAGTCTGGGCAAGCTACAAAAATGCACACTTTACCACAACGCGATAAGTTGCCAGAAAAGCAGGCTTAAAGACAAAGCTACAGCCACCTATTGCCTACCTTTGTGATCATGAATTACATCTATATTCTCTTTGCCTTTCTAGTCGGTTTAGCCATTACCGTTCAGGCAGGTGTGAACGCAAATTTGCGACAGGCAATGGCCAGTCCTATTCTGGCAGCGGCCATTTCGTTCGGCTCCGGCTTTATCGTACTCGTGCTGCTTTTACTGGCTTCGGGCGGTTCGGTTCCTCCGCTCGATACGGTCAAACAGGTAAGCTGGTGGAAATGGATGGGGGGCGCAATGGGTGCCGTTTATATGATCACAGTGATTGTCAGCGTACCCAAAATCGGAACGGCTAACCTCGTAAGTCTGAGCGTAGCGGGGCAATTGCTGGCCGCTGTTGTTCTGGATCATTACGGTTTTATGGGCTTTGCACTCCACCCCGCCAACGGCTGGCGATTACTCGGTCTGGTGCTGATCATGGCCGGAGTATTGCTGGTGGTGAAAAACTAAGTCTGCTATTTTCGGTTTACAGTTTTCAGTAGACTGGCGCATCAACTGTAAACCGAGAACCGTGATAAATTACCGCTTCTATCCTTCTCTGCTCAATGTATTTTCGCATTATCTGGGCGGAGGAAATCTCTCTGCTCAGGAATTGATTGACTCGATCAATCGCGTACCAACACCGACCACAGCCGCGCAGGAGCGTGGCATTTCCTTTGAGGAAGCGGTCGTAAAGGGTACTGACGAAGAGCGTTTTGATGCCGAAATCCTCCGAAAAGTCAGGAAGCTTCTCCCCCGCCCTATTGTCGAAACACAGGTCTATTGCCAATGGCAGATTGACGATGTGCTGTTCTACGGCTATGTCGATCTAATCGGAAAATTCAAGGCCGTCGATATAAAGACAACGGCCTCTTATCAGCCTGGTCGCTATGTTCATAACCACCAGAATCTGTACCTCCACGCCCTGAAGCGCAAAGGGATCAAGCTCATGGAATACGTGATTGCTGAATTTCAGCCGGGTGGTCGTACCGAAGCCTATGTCGAGAGTTATACGCTGACCCACCCGATCGACAAGCAACTGGAGGACATCCGTTTATTCAAGGCGTTTCTGGAAGAACACCGACCGCTGATTACAGATAAAAAAATATTTGTAGCCCCAGGCGAGGATGCCGACGCCCGACGACACTGACCAGCCATTCACACTAAATACGTACCCTGCTTGTGCCTACCCGGCCAGCCCGGATCAATGGCCGGCCGGATTTGTAGGACTTGTTGGGCACTCGAAATGTATGCTTAGCTTATGCTGATTTCGCCGGTGTATAGGCGCAATCAGCTGTATGTATTGTCGGCCTTAGTAATACTGTTGTCAGTCCGACCCCCGATGGGAAGGGTCGGCTGACGCAGTGGGTACTACTCACCTATCATGTGCAAGACGTTAACGTTACTGGAACGGCTACCTCCTGCAATCTACTGTCTTCACCGATCGGTCGTTGATCAACGCGTGTTCAGATCGGTCAACGCTCCAGCTCGTACCAGGAAGCGTTTTATTGTTTAGCGGCCAGTTTCTGTTCTCGCTGCAATTCCTTTGCAGTGGCTTCTGCCTCACGGAATACGCGCAGAAAATTCCCACCCCAGAGTTTTCGAATCTCCTCCTCCGAATAACCACGTTTGAGCAATTCGCGGGTCACATTCGGCAACTCGCCAACGTGAGCATAGCCAGTCACCCCACCGCCATGATTGAAGTCCGAAGCCAGACCAACGTGATCGATGCCAATCAGGCGAACGGCATAATCAACCGCATCCAGATAATCAGCCAGGGTGGTGTATTTGTAGCCGCTACTCGAAAAATCGCGATAGGCCGCCTGAAATTTCTGGTAATCGGCTGCATTGAGTTTCGACTTGGCATCGTCGCCGGGTTGCAGGCCAAACGGTTCCCAAACGTTCTTTTTGTAGTTAGCTAACTGCTCTGTCGATGGATGCAAGTAGGCCGAAAAGGCGACAATACTCACCACACCTCCATTGGCTGCAATGGCTTTTAGCTCGTCATTATTGAGATTACGTGTGGCATCGACCCGCCCCCGCACTGCCGAATGGGAGGCAATAACGGGTGCGCGACTCAACTGAATTGTCTGAAAAACGCCCGCTGGCGTCAACTGCGAGACATCAATAATAGCACCGAGTCGATTCAGTTCCGAAACCGATTGTTTGCCCAACACCGACAATCCCCCCAGTTCGTGGGGTTTGTCGCCAAATCCCACCGATGGCCGTGATGAATCAGCCCAGTCGTTGTTACCGGCATGCGTCAGACCAAACACCCGCACGCCCTCCCCATAAAGCAATGGCAGTTGAGTCAGGTCTTTGCCGAGCGAGAAAGCATTCAGAAAGCTCAGTAAAATGGCATGTTTCCCTTTTGCCGGAATGCGTTCCAGATCGGCCGCCGTGTAGGCAAACTCCAGCCGATCGGGGTGCTGGCTCACAAACCGGCGTAAAGCGGCCAACTTCGTATCGATCTCCTTTCGGGCTTTGGCAATATTCTCCGGGGTCTTTTTGGCTGTACCGGCAAACAAGGCCACCGTCGCTACGTCCAGGTCGCCCCGCTCCAGTTTAGGCAGATCAAACTGGCCTTTCGTTTCTGTACCGGCATCATTACCGGCGGTATTAAAATCGGCCAGAATGTCCAGATGCGGATCGATGGTTAGGGCGTATTTATGCACCCGACGCACGACCGCATCGGTTAGAGAGTCTGATTTGACCGGAACTTGCTGTGCACTGGCCGTAAGCCCAAGGGCTAACGACCAGGCGAGTCCGGTGGTGAAAAACGGGGAAGGTTTCATAGTGAGGATTGATGAAATTTGATTTCTAGTTGTTGATGAAGTGGACACGTAACAATAACCCAATTATAGTCTTACCGACTCGCTACAGCATTCGACGGTATGGCTACCACCGTTACATCGAGTGTGAAGTCGTCGTAAATCGCTTTGTCGCCAATGGTTTCGAAGAAGCTCTTTGAGCCATAATTGATGCCGTATTTAGTCCGGTCAACTGTCAATTTGGCCGTTGCCGTCAGCTTGCCACTCTCTGTTTTGAGCTGAGCCGGAAATTTGATGTCGTGCGTAATGCCTTTGATGGTCAATTTCCCCTCTAGACTATATTTGCCGTCGCCTGTTGGCGTTACCGACGCAATTGCCAATCGAGCCGTCGGATACTTTTCAACCCCGAAAAAGTCGTCATTTTTCAGGTGTCCTACCAGCTTGGCATTTTTATCAGCATCGGTTAAATCACTCACGGTCAATGCCTTCAGATTAACCTCGAACGTACCACTTTTCAGCCTGTCTCCTGCCAGCAACAGCGAACCGCTACTGATTGGAGCCAGTCCCGTATGCTCACCGGTTACTTTTTTACCTGTCCAGACGAGTCGGCTTTGTTGGGTATCGACTTTATACGTGACTTCTTTCGCTTTTGGCGGAGTTGGATTTGCCACCGAAACCAGCGAGAGGGCCATCAGGCCAAACAGGAGTTGAATTGTCTTTTTCATATCGATCCGCCGAAGCGGTATTTTCAGGTATTTAGTTTTGGTTTTTTGATGAGCCGGTACATTGAGTGTCATGGCTCGTGGCGTGTATTCGGCAAGGTATGCAGGCGTATCTAGCTGGTATCGTTACTTGTGTTTTTCGTCATTTCCCTATAAAGATATTTATTCCATAGATTTAATAGAATAAAATTGAAAATAGCCTTCTTGCTGCTCATCAATAAATAGAATTTACTGACTAGAGCGAAGCCAGCCGAACAAAATGACTCAATGGCAACAAAAGCAGGATATTGGGCTCATGGAGCGGGCTGCTCCGGAAAAACGAGAAAAGCAGCGTTGGGCGTGCGTAATCATGGAATGTAAATTTATAGTTCCTAACGAAGTAGGCAGGTTAGCACTATCGCCAACTGGCAAGTTGCTAAGGGTTCAATGAGCCTGTCTCTCCCCCTTTCGGTATAAATCCACAGCTACTTTGCAGGTAGTAAGTGTAAGACGGTTCAAAGATAAATGACTCGTTTCCAGAAAAGCAAACTTCTCCTATAGATTTTGTTATTTTTTTAATTCTTCAATGAATAGATGCTTTCACTTTACGTAAACCTGAAATCAGAAGGCACCAAAACCGGCTATTCGTTGCCGGTGAATAAATCGTGTAGGTCGAACCGTTCGTTTGGCCCGCGCAATTTTGTTTACAGAAGCGATACAAATACAGATTTAAACCCTCCAGTAAATTAATCCAGCATATAGAGCAAGTTGTAAAGAGTGTGTTGTAGCGGAGCTTTTCGTATTTTTGACCCTTCACGACCCAATTTTTTCGCTCATGCCTTATTGTCGGCTCCTGATTATTACTTTCATCAACGTTATTTTTCTCACAAAGGCTTTTTCGCAGTCAACAACTCCTTCTTTCCTGCAACTGAATGCCAGTCAGAACCGCTGGGCCGACTCCGTCTTTGCAACGCTGACACCCGATGAACGCATCGGTCAGTTGATCATGGTTTCGGGCTACTCGAACCGAAAACCCACCTATGAAGATTCGCTCGTAAATCTGGTTAGAACCTATAAGCTTGGCGGAGTAGTCATGTTTCAGGGAGGGCCAATCCGGCAGGCAAAACTCACCAATCGGTTACAGGCACTTTCGACAGTCCCCCTTTTAATTGCGATGGACGCCGAGTGGGGGCTGGCCATGCGGTTGGATAGTACGGTTCGCTATCCCTACCAGATGACACTCGGAGCCATGCAGGGCAACGATTCGCTCATCTACACCATGGGCGCAAATCTGGCTAAACAGGCCCGCCGGTTAGGTGTTCATGTCAACTTTGCCCCTTCGGTCGATGTCAATAATAATCCCAATAACCCGGTTATTAACTTTCGATCTTTTGGCGAAGATAAATATGCGGTTGCACGTAAAGCCCTTGCCTATATGCGGGGCATGCAGGACAACCATCTGTTAACCAGCCTGAAGCACTTTCCGGGTCATGGCGATACAGGTACCGATTCGCACTATGATTTACCGCTGATCAATAAAAGCCGGGCGCAACTCGACTCGCTGGAGTTGTATCCGTTCAAACAGTTGATCAACGCCGGAGCCGCCGGTGTCATGATCGCTCACCTGAGCATCCCCTCCCTCGACACAACCCGTAACCGCCCCTCAACACTTTCACCCGCCATCGTCACCAACCTGCTCAAAAACGAACTGGGTTTTCAGGGATTGATTTTCTCAGACGCGATGAACATGAAGGGCGTCACGAAATATTTCCCATCCGGCCAGGCCGATGAGCTTGGTCTGGAAGCGGGTATGGATGTCCTGGAATTTACCGAAGATGTTCCGGCGGCTATGGCTCAGATTAAACAGGCTATAGCTACTGGTCGTATGACCCAGGAATCGCTGGACGCCCGCTGTCTGAAAGTACTACGCGCGAAGGCGTGGGTTGGTTTGAATCAATACAAACCCATTGTGCTCGATAATCTGGTCAATGACCTGAATCCGGTTAGCGATGACCTGCTCAACCGCAAACTCACTGAAGCAAGCCTGACGGTTCTGAAAAATACCAATAATCTGTTGCCCCTGCAACGGCTGGATACGTTACGGATTGCCTCAGTAGCCATTGAAAGCGATAAAGTCACGGCCTTTCAGAAAATGGCCGCCAACTACACACTGGTTGATCATTTCAATATTACCTCCAAAACACCCGATTCGACACTGGCTCAGGTTCGGGATTCGCTCAAAAATTATAATTTGATTCTGGTCGATGTGCATCTGAATAACATCCGGCCTGCGGTCAAGTATGGCCTCCAGTCAAAAACTGCGGGGTTGGTCAGTGAATTAGTGGCGACGGGCAAAGCCGTGGTTACAGTCTTTGGAAACGTCTATGCGCTCGACAAGCTGACCTTTCCGGCAGATACTGTTCTTGCTAGCCGCAACATCGAGCAGGCGCGGGCCATTGTGATGCCCTATCAATTGACTACCTACGCCGAAGAGCTCTCGGCCCAGTTGATTTTTGGCGCGATTGGCGCATCGGGCAAACTCCCCGTTACGGTTAACCAACGCTTCCGGGTGGGCGATGGACTGGCGATCAAACCGCTTGGCCGTCTGAAATACACGATCCCCGAAGAGGTTGGCATTGATAGCCGTTACCTGATGCAACAGGTTGATTCACTGGTAAATGTTGGGCTGGCCCAGAAAGCGTTTCCGGGCTGTGTGGTACAAATGGCCAAAGATGGCAAAGTCATCTTTCACAAAGCATATGGTACACACACATACGATGCATCGCTGGGTGCCGAGCCAAAGCCAACGCAGTTAGACGATCTGTTCGACATGGCCTCTGTAACGAAAGTAAGCACCTCAACGCCCGCTCTGATGAAGCTGGTCGATGAAGGGAAGTTCAACCTCGACGGTAAAATGGTCGATTACCTGCCCTGGCTCAAGAAATCGAATAAAGCCGATTTACGCTGGCGCGATGTACTGACTCATCAGGCCCGGTTGAAAGCCTGGATTGCTTTCTGGAAAGACACCAAAAATGAAGATGATTCCTGGAAACCCAAAACGTTCAAAGCTGAGCGCTCCGGTCGTTATCCCATTGAAGTGACTGATAGCCTGTTTGAATTCAAAAAATATCCCAAAACGATCTATCAGCAAATTAAAGACTCGCCACTGAACGAAAAGAAAGAGTATGTATACTCTGACCTATCGTTCATTCTGTATCCCCAGGTGGTGAAGCGAATCACGAAAACGAATTTCGAAGACTATCTCAAAACAAATTTCTATCGGCCATTGGGCGCTACAACGCTAACGTATCACCCCAGAAATTTCTACTCGCTCAATCGCATTGCGCCGACTGAGTATGACTCACTGTTTCGCAAAACACTGATCTGGGGGCGCGTTCATGACGAAGGAGCTGCCATGCTCGACGGCCTGTCGGGTCATGCGGGCTTATTCGGTACTGCAAATGACCTGATGAAATTAGTGGAGATGTATTTGCAGAAAGGGAATTACGCGGGCCAGCAATTTATTTCAACCAAAACGATGAATGAATTTACCCGTTATCAATTCCCTGAACTGGGCAACCGACGCGGACTTGGCTTCGATAAACCGTCGTTCAAATACTCTGGCAATGCGCCCCAATCGGCCACTAAGGACAGTTTTGGGCATTCGGGCTTTACGGGTACGTTCATTTGGGCCGAACCAGCCTACAATCTGGCCTACGTTTTCCTGTCGAACCGCGTCTACCCGACCCGCAACAATAATCGAATTAGCGAGTTGAATACGCGTACAAACGTGGTTGAAGCGTTATATCGAGCGGTTAAACGTGGCATTCAATGAAAAATTACCTGATCCACTTACTGAACTACGAGCTCTGGGCTAACCTACGTGTCATTGAAGCGATAGAAGGTATAGACAATCCACCAGCGCGGGCGCTTGCCGTCATGGGGCATATTTTATCCGCACAACAGGTCTGGTTTGGCCGTGTGACAAAAGAGACAACATTTGTTTCCATCTGGGAAGATATTCCGGTAAGCTGGATGGGTGAAACCGCCGAGCGCCAGCATCGCAAAATAGTCAGTTACATCAACGCCCTTGCCGAACCGGAGTTATTACAGTCTTTTGACTACGTTACGTCCAAAGAGCAACCATTTCAAAGCACCCTGATCGACATTGTGACGCACATGAGCCATCATGCGGCTTATCACCGGGGACAAGTGGTGCAACTCATACGGCCGATGTTGAAGGAAGCACCCATCACAGACTTCATTGTCTGGGTCAGGGAGAGCTAGCAAGCGCAAGAACGTTTTATAGCTAGCTCTAAATGGTGAAAACGCCCAAAGACATCGTACGGGATGGATATGATCGATTGGCCAGCGCTTACCGTAAACACTATCAATCGGATCACGAAACGAACTACCCGAATTGGTTAGCCAGCTTAGTTCCCCTCTTACCGCCGACTAGTAAAGTGCTGGAACTGGGGTGCGCCGATGGCCTACCAACGGCCCGTTATCTTAGCCAGCAATTCGATTATCTGGGCATTGATCTGTCGCCGGTACAAATTGAATTAGCCCGGCAGAACGTTCCGGCGGCTCAGTTTGCCGTAGCCGATATGACAGCACTCTCGTTTCCAGAACAGACGTTTAGTGGTATCGTGGCGCTCTATTCAATTATTCACATTCCGCTAACCGAACAGCCAGTTTTACTAAGGTCGTTATATAGGTGGCTTAAGCCCAATGGCTATTTACTCTGCACTGTTGGAGCGGGCGAATGGACGGGCACTGACGAAAACTGGATAGTACCCGGTGCATCAATGTATTGGAGCCATACGGATGCCAGCACTTATTTGTCCTGGTTTACAGCAATGGGCTTTACAGTTGTACACAGCGATTTTATTCCAGAAGGTAATTCAGGCCATACCTTGTTTTTGCTGAGAAAGTAAAATGCGAAGACTAGGTACAGTAACCTGCTAGTCGCTTATTTTTCAGTCAGGCCTTTCGCTTCGAGCCGTGCCACGGTTCCTGATGACGATTAATAAACAACGGTCCGCCGTGCGGTGGCACGGCTCGAAGCAAAAGTCCTGTTAGCGTTAATATTGGCTATTAGCTAAGCTCGTCACTCATAAATAGCCATTTTCGTTTGATCCAGTATTTTACTGAAATAAGGGTTTTTCACCGAGCGCTGTGTGACTAAATCGACAGGGCGCTTTAATATTGACTCCAGGGCATCAGCTATGGCAAAAAAGTTTTCTCCATAGCTGATAGGATCTAACAGCTCGTCAAAATCAATTAGCAAATCAATATCGCTGGTTTCAGTAAATTGCTCCGTGCAAACTGACCCAAATGCATACGCTCGCTTAACACCGTTTTCCTTTAAAATACGGGTCACAATTGATAATTTATCAGCCAGAATGGCATGTATCATCGTTGATTTATCTATCCAGACAACGCTGCCTGTAGAATACTACTATGCGTTGCACTCCTGACAACGTGGAAGAACCTGCAACCATCACCGACTACCGCATTCCTGCTCATATTCATGCCGACTTTTCTGCTACAGACTCCACTCCTCAACGCATTTATCAGGTTGTAATAATACAAAAAAAGAGACGCAAGTTGATTGCGTCTCTTCCAGTTACTTATCAGTTACAGGTTAGTAGGCCCGTACTAAACGGCCTTCCATGAAGTTTACAAATGCTTTGTTCACCACGTTGTTACCGCCGGGGGTTGGGTAATCGCCTGTAAAATACCAGTCGCCGGAGTGATTGGGGCAGGCCCGATGCAGATTCTCTACGGTTTGATAAACAACTGCTACTTCCGCGTTCAGATCAGCAGGTGTGACGATCTGGGCCACCTTCCGCGACAATTCTTCGTGGGTGAAGGGCTCAAAAATTGCCTTCACGTAATTCTGCTGCGACGAATTACCCGACTCAATGGCTGCTACGCTCTGTGCATACACTTCATCGACAATGTAGTCCTGTCCGCGTTCGCGGAGTAGTTCAAGAGCGGCCCGAAAACCGACAAACTCTTTGAATTTCGACATGTCGATACCATAGCAATCCGGGAAACGAATCTGTGGGGCCGACGACACAATGATGATCTTCTTGGGGCCAAGCCGATCGAGCATACGCAGGATACTTTTCTCCAGCGTCGTACCGCGAACGATAGAGTCGTCGACAACGACAACGTTATCTCTCCCCTTCTTAATTACTTCAAACGTAGTGTCGTACACATGCGACACCATGTCATCGCGTTGCGAATCTTCGGCAATGAAGGTTCGCATTTTCACGTCCTTGGAAACCAGTTTCTCAACCCTGGGCCGGAATGAAAGCACCCGATCCAGTTCTTCCTCGAACAGAATCCCCTCCATAATGGCTTTTTTGCGCTGTTTATAGAGGTACTCTTCCAGACCCTCAACCATACCAAAGAATGCCGTTTCGGCCGTATTCGGGATGTAGGAGAAGACTGTATTTTCGAGGTCGTAATCGATCTCTTTCAGAATCTGCGGAACGAGGAGCTTACCTAATGTTTTGCGCTCGTTGTAGATATCGGGATCGGTGGCGCGGGAGAAATAAATGCGTTCGAAACTGCAGGAACGCTTTTCGATCGGCTTCACAAACTGGAGTTCGTTGTATTCGCCGTATTTGTCGATGATGAGCGCGTGGCCTGGTTGCACTTCTTTAATTTCGCTGTATTCGGCGTTGAAAGCGGTTTTGATGGCGGGCTTTTCGGAAGCTACAACCACTACTTCATCGTCGGCATAATAATAAGCAGGGCGAATACCGGCTGGATCCCGGGCTACGAATGCGGCCCCAAAGCCGGTCATGCCCACCATTGCATATCCTCCGTCGAAATCGCGGCACGAGCGGTGCAGAACGCGCTGAAGATCAAGATTATCCTCGATAATGTCCGACAGGTCGGGGTTTTCGTAGATGCCTTTAAACCGGTCGAATACCCGCTGGTTTTCTTCATCCAGGAAGTGACCGATTTTTTCCATTACCGTAACGGTATCAACCTTATCCTTCGGATGCTGGCCAAGCGAAACGAGTTTATCAAACAGGGTTTCGACATTGGTCATGTTAAAATTCCCCGCCATGACCAGGTTCCGGCTCCGCCAGTTGCTTTGCCGAAGCATAGGATGGCAGTTTTCAATTTCGTTGGCTCCATGGGTGCCGTATCGGAGGTGCCCCATCCAGACTTCGCCCGTAAACGCGATATTTTCCTGGAGCCATTTGGCGTCTTTTGCTTTTTCCCGATTGCCTTTCAGGGCTTTGCGGAATTTCTTGTTAACCTTCTCAAAAATGTCAGTTACGGGTCGCTGGTCAACGGATCGGTAGCGGCTAATGTAGCGGTGACCGGGCGGTACGTCGATCTTGATGTTGGCAATACCGGCTCCATCCTGGCCCCGGTTGACCTGCTTTTCCATCAGCAGATACAGTTTGTTTGCGCCGTAGAGAGCCGTACCGTATTTATCGATGTAATACTGATACGGTTTGCGGAGTCGAATAAGGGCAATTCCGCACTCGTGTTTAATAGCGTCGCTCATAACAAGGACCGTTGTACCGGCAAAAATCGCCGAGGCAATTGAGTATTTGGTTGATGAAAAGGTAACGGACTACTGGCGGGTTTCGTTCGACAATAGACTTGAACAAATATAGAAAAAGATATAAGAAGGGGAGTGGACAAAGCCAATATCGACCAAAAGAATGTTTATTTACTGGACCTGACCTTCGACCAAAAACTCGTTTTTGTCGAAATAAGGCAGCTTTTGATAGCCGGATAATTTATAGTGCCGTACGCGCCATAACTGCCCGCCAGCCGGACCACTTTCGAGCAATAAATGTCGCTCCGACGAATACAAGGGGTTATCGGTCTGCAAAATGGCTTCGATTAGCCGGGGCTGATGTGTCACAGAATCCAGACGTACTTTTAACGATCGTACGGTCAGTCGTTCTTCCGAATTTTTCAGCGTGTACTGGTAGGTGAGCGAATCGGGCCGAACAATTTGATAGCTACTCCGGAGAGCTGGCTTATTTATATCGGCCTGCATAAATAGTTCAAGTTCTCGGCTCCAGTTAACATCATTCTTGTTCTCCTGGCTCTGCTTTTTATTGACAGCCACCGTTTTATGAACGAGTGGTTTTTTAGCCGATAGTTCGGCGATCTGATGCTTGACAAAGCCTAAAACGTCGTAATAAACAATAGGCTGATTTTGTTGAACAGAGTCGGTACAACTGCTGATCAGTAGGATCAACAACAGGCAACAAGAATAAACGAAACGCATAAATCTATACTAAACGGCACCGGATGGGGAGCACCTTATCGCATCATCAACACCTTTTTTTGCAAATCGGTTTGGGTAATCAAATTCTGAACCAAATTTGCAGTCATAATGCTTTACTTACGGACGCAGGATGGTAAACAGTTGGGACTAGATTGATCATTTTCAGATCCGGTACCTACTGTCTAACATCCGGTCTCCAGACATAACAATCATCTTCATGGAATACGATGTTATTATCATTGGTTCGGGGCCAGGCGGCTATACAGGTGCAATTCGTTGTGCTCAACTCGGACTCAAAACAGCCATTATCGAAAAATACCCCACGCTGGGTGGCACCTGTCTAAATGTCGGCTGCATTCCGTCGAAAGCGCTCCTCGACTCGTCGGAACACTTTTATAATGCAGCCCATACGTTTACCGAACATGGTATTAAGTTGTCGGATTTACAGGTCGATCTGGCACAAATGATTAAGCGCAAGCAGGAAGTTGTTGATGCGACGACCAAAGGCATCAACTTTCTGATGAAGAAAAATAAAATCGATGAAATTCATGGCGTTGGTTCGTTTGTTGATCCCCATACGGTGAAAATCGTTAAAGCCGATGGTTCAGAACAGGTCATCAAAGGCAAGAATATTATCATCGCTACGGGGTCGAAACCCATGTCGTTCCCATCGATGCCCATCGATAAAAAACGCGTCATTACGTCAACCGAAGCGCTGACCCTACAGGAAGTACCCAAGCACCTGATCGTGATTGGAGCAGGTGTGATCGGCGCTGAATTAGGATCGGTCTGGGCACGGCTTGGCGCCAAAGTGTCGTTCGTTGAGTTTGCCGACTCCATGATTCCGACAATGGATAAAACACTCGGCAAAGAACTCCAGAAAGTAGTCAAAAAACTCGGTGCTGATTTCTACTTCAGCCATAAAGTCACGAAAGTAGAAAATACGGGCGACGAAGTAGTTCTTAGCGTTGATACTCCCAAAGGCGAACAGATTACGCTTACTGGCGATTACTGCCTGGTTTCGGTTGGACGACGGCCCTACACGGATGGTCTGAATCTGGAAGCAGCTGGCCTGAAAGCTGACAATCGGGGTCGGGTAGAAGTAGACGACCACCTGCGCACGAGTGTTCCGCACATCTATGCACTAGGTGATGTGATACGCGGGGCTATGCTGGCCCATAAAGCCGAAGAGGAAGGTACATTCATTGCCGAAACCATTGTCGGTCAGAAACCCCACATCCATTATCGTTTGATTCCCGGCGTAGTTTATACCTGGCCCGAAGTAGCTTCCGTTGGCTATACGGAGGAAGAAGTAAAACAGGAAGGCATTCCTTATAAAGTGGGTTCATTCCCGTTCAAAGCGTTGGGCCGCGCGCGGGCCAGTATGGATATCGACGGTCTGGTAAAAGTGCTTGCACACAAAGAAACCGACGAAATCCTGGGCGTTCACATGATTGGTGCCCGGGCCGCCGATATGATTGCTGAAGCCGTTACGGCCATGGAATTCCGGGCCTCAGCCGAGGATGTATCCCGGATGTCGCACGCCCACCCGACCTACACGGAAGCGTTTAAAGAAGCCTGCCTTGCCGCTACCGACAACCGGGCCATTAATATGTAATGCGTTAAAGCGAACGAAGGAAACACGCCCGGTTGCTGGAAAGCGGCCGGGCTTTTCTGTATATTGCTCCCTTAACCAATACAACCGCCCAATCATGAAAAAATTGTTTACAGCTCTTTTGAGCCTGTCTGTTGCCTGTGCCCATGCCCAGAACGCAGACTCGGTCACCATTCGAAAGATTTACAACGAAGCGCTGGCCAATGGCAAATCCTACGAATGGCTGCGCCATCTGACCAAGCAGGTTGGGCCACGACTGAGTGGTTCGGAGGGTGCGCAAAAAGCCGTTGACTGGACCAAACAGGTCATGGAACAGCAAGGGTTCGATCGCGTCTTTTTGCAGGATGTCATGGTGCCGCATTGGGTGCGGGGTGCCAAAGAAGAAGCCTTCATCCATAACGGCAAACAGAAAGTCACGGTCCCGATTGCGGCTCTGGGCGGATCAGTAGCGACCGCGCCCAAAGGGGTTGAAGCGGGTGTTATTGAAGTCAAAAGTTTCCCGGAACTACGGGCCATGAGCCCCGATAAGGTCAAAGGGAAAATTGTGTTTTTCAATCGCCCGATGGACCCAACCAAGATCAACACCTTTGAAGCCTATGGCGGAGCTGTCGAGCAACGGGCCAATGGTGCCACCGAAGCGGCCAAACTCGGAGCCGTGGGTGCCATTGTCCGCTCGATGACGAATGTTCACGATGACTACCCGCACGTTGGCGGTATGCGCTACGCAACGGGCGTTCCGCTGATTCCGACTGCGGCTATCAGCACAAACGGAGCTGACCTATTGAGTAAATCGCTGGCAGAGAATCCAAACCTTACCTTTTATTTCAAACAAAACTGCGAATCATTGCCCGATGCAAAATCGTATAACGTAGTTGGCGAAATCAAAGGCAGCGAAAAACCGGACGAAATTATTGTGGTTGGCGGCCACCTCGACTCATGGGATCTGGCCGAAGGAGCCCACGACGATGGAGCAGGCTGTGTTCAGTCAATTGAGGTACTTCGGATTCTGAAAACACTGGGTATCAAGCCAAAGCGCACCATTCGAGCCGTGATGTTCATGAACGAAGAAAACGGCTTGCGGGGTGGTGTCCAATATGCAGATCTGGCGAAGAAAAACAACGAAAAACATATTGCTGCTGTCGAATCCGACAATGGCGGCTTTACACCACGCGGCTTTGGCATCGTTGGAACGCCAGCGCAACGGGAAAAAGTAACGCCCTGGAAACCGCTGTTAGCGCCCTATGGCCTGACAGACATTGGCGCTGGTGGTGGTGGTGCCGATATTGGCCCACTGGCTCAACTAGGAACGGTATTGTTCGGATTTAAACCCGATTCGCAGCGTTATTTCGATTACCACCACACCATGGTCGATCGCTTTGAAACCGTCAGTCAGCGTGAACTTGAACTGGGAGCCGCGTCAATGGCTTCATTAATCTATTTACTGGATCAATACGGCTTGTAATCGAATGGTTCAAGTTTAATGTCCCACAAACCACCTTCTCAAAGTTTCTGTACTTTCGGGAAGGTGGCTGTCTTTTAAAAAGCTTCCCCCGTAAGGATATAAAATCCTAGCCCTTCGCGGGTGACGCCAACGTCGGCTCGCAGATACACGTCTTTCTTTTTGAACAATAAGTAGCGAACTCCACCACCACCCGTAGGCAACAATTTATCAAGCTGAATCTGTCCCGGCGATGCTCCTACCGTACCCACAGCCGCAAATACCGCGGCTCCGAACCGTCGACTAAATGGAAACGGCAACCAGCGATACTCAAGCTGTGTTGCCATGTACATTTTATCCCGATAGCGCCCCGGATAGTATCCTCGCATGATAATCTCACTTCCCAGTAGTGCCATCTGGTTAAAGGGTACGTTACCGCTGGTCAGGGCACCATAGGCCTGCCAGGCCAATACCTGTCCGGGTCGAACGGTTCGAAAGAGTCGAACATCCACGGATAGGTTCGAAAACGACAGCGAGCTTCCCCGCGATCTTCCGTAATTCAGGTAGGCAAGCTCAGCGAAAATACCCCGTCGTGCATTCAGTGCATTAGGTCGGCTATCATAAACAAACCCCGCCCCCAGCCCAAGATTAGTGGTTCCATTATTTCCCAGCGGCAACTCACGCGTGATCGTCTCCGACTGCTTAAATTCGACCCGGCTTAACTGCTGATAATCGACTTCAATACCACCAAACAGATTTGGTGCAATCCGGCGCATGGCTCGCTCCCGAAGCTGAATCGACATGGCATCAATCGTTGCCGGATGGTCGGGTTTGGTATCGGGGCCAATGCCGTAGTAGAGCAACGGAAACCGCTGAAGTCGTCCTCGTCCCAGAAAAAACCAGCGATCATGGTCGCCATAGATGGTATGATCGATATTCAGTCCGTATTGCCCGCGCAGTGTAACAAAACTAAACGCCTGAATTTCGCTGAGACGGTTATGCGTTACGTCGTTATTAGCATGATAGAGGTACAGCGCCGAAACCCCGAACTCAAAACTGGTTTCGGGTGCATAACTAAACGTCGGATAGAAGGATACGTGGGGGTTTGCCGCCGAAGTTGTATCATTAAAAAACCGGTTATACGCCCGTTGGATTATATTTTGGGCCACTGATGGCTGAATTAGTCCTATCAGGAACCCAGTGGTAAGTAGTAAGCCTGATTTGATTTTATTCTGTGATCTGCTCATAGAACTGCGCCTTGTTGAATTCCTGCAAGGCTTTGGTCTGATCAACCAATTACAGGAGTCTTACTCGAAGATCGCTCCAATAGTTTTGAATTATTAAAATATCATTAAAAAAATGGTCACTTAGACATCTCTTTTACGGAGGGCTGTCTCGAGGCTCCCGTCGAAAACCATGTTTTATAAATTTTTATTAATTGCCTTTCGTGCTTCATCAAATGCACCAGGCAATGGCGCGTTTCGTTTGTCGATTTTGCCGACCCGATTAATGATGGTTACCGACAGCTCACCCTCCGCACGCATCCGTTCAACGGCATCGAAAAGCTGTGAATCGGTCAGCAACAGGTGATCACCCGAAAGATTATAGCGGGTAGCCATCTCCGGCCATAACGACTTATCGTTTCCCGACATGGGCAAATAAACCAGCGCAAAATCTCGGGAGCTATACGAACTTCGCAAACGCTGGGCATCGAGTGCGGCCTGCCGACCGGCTTCATCGGAAGGGGATGTTAGCAGCAGGTAAATAACTTTACCCCGGTTGGCATTGATGACCTGATCAAGTAACGACGAGCCGTTGCCCAGATCGTCGCGCGTTACAAACACACCCGGCGAAATCTCAAGGCTGCTTGCCTTACGCCCGGCATCTCGTAATGTTTTCATGGCTGACCGAATGCGGGTACTGTCTTTCACTTCCAATCGATACAATTCGTCGAGCGATCGTTCCAGATCGGGTTCGTTTACCTGCGGCCGGGCGTAGTCATAAAGCAAACGGGCGTAGTCGAGTGTCAGACCGGGCAGTGAAGTAGCCAGCCAGTAGGCCGCCAGGTAATCTACGGACGAACTATCATACAGCCGAATACTGCGCTGAATCAGCGTTTCGTAATTCACCAGGCGCTGTAATGTATCAGGATTACGCTTAACCAGCCCATCGAAAAACTTAAGATCTGATGCACGGGCCGAGTTATTTAGGGCATAGTCGTTTAATCGAAGCCGTTCTTCAGCCGTCAGGTTTTTACCGTAACGTTCCAGCAAAATCGACAAAGCCCGTACCGTAAGTCCGTTTGAGCGGCCGTTGCTGACCTGGGCCGAAATGCGTTGCGTCACATAACTGGCGAAGCGATTCATGGCCGATGCACGGGCAGCGGTCAATACCTGATCGTGGGCCGGCCGGAGCGAATCGGTTAATACTTTACCTAATTCTTCGTTTTCATAAGTGGCCTTATCGTACATAAATGCAGCCGCATTGTAGCGATCCGTAAAGCCAACCCATCGATTCAGGAGAGGGAATGTTTTCTCTTTGGCCGCAAAGGCCAGAAATGGCATATGATAGGCGCTCGAAATAATCCGGTATGCGTTTTCATCGCCCATTCCATTAACCCTGGCCGACAGTTTTTGGCCATCCGGCTTATTGGCATACGTCGCTTCAAAGGCTTTATAACGGGCAAATTGCTGGTTTACCTGTGCATTAACGCCCCCAAACCGAAACGGCACCGCCACCGTGAATAACGAATCGGCATCCAGTTCAATACTTAAGGCACCTGCCGAAGCCAGGAAAGCCGTTGAGATACGCCCATAGGTAAAATACATTTCTTCCTGCGTGTAGATGAGGGGCATCGACACCCGAAACGTACCATCTACATTCAACGGTGCCGGACGAACCAGTTCCCGGCTGGCCTGCAAAATATTATTTCGGCTGACCAGCACCGTCGGGGATTCCCGATACAAGCGTGCCGATAGATTTCGGATTCGACCCGTCACGATAACCGAGTCTACAGACTGGCGATCCGTTTGGGCATGGGATAGACCTGGAAGTAAATAACAGGCAGTAAACAGCAGGCTAATCAGGAGCCGAAAAGGGTTTTCCATTGCTTCAAGAGGAACAAGATAAAGCAATAACTAACTGAACCCTCAAAATGTCAACTTTCGGCAAAAAAATGCCAGAGGCTTACTTCGTTTTTATGCCGTGATATTGCTCTTCTTCCTGATAATCGGTGCGCAATGGATACCCAACCCAATCGGTTGGCAACAAAATCCGGCGCAGATCAGGATGGCCTTCAAAATGAATACCGACCAGATCGAATGCTTCGCGCTCATGCCAATCGGCAGTACGCCAGATGTGCGCCACACTCGGTACAGATGGCAACTGGCTACCAGCCGTCTTTCGCGATACCACCACTTTCAGCATCAGATTATGCTCGTAGGGAATTGATGTGAGGTTGTAAATAACTTCCATCGTATCAGCCTCTAAACCGTTGTCGATAGCCGTAACGCAGGCCAGCAGGTCAAAAAATAACCGGTCGTCATCGCGCAGGGATTGGCAGAGTTCAACCAGCTGACTGGCTGGAACAACAAGGTACGGTTGCAGATTTTGCGTATTGGCTTGTAGATCCAGGCCAAACCGGGCAGTTAATGTATTGGTTATTTCGGAGAAGGTCATCATCTAAAAATCGCAGAATTAGGCCAGCCAGGCCAGCCATTGCATCCAATTTTCAATCCAGAACAAAAACTTAGTGGCAAATTTAGCCGCCGGAGCCGATGATGGTTCAAGTGTAAGGCTATTATTGTTCAGGTCGGTATCCATGTAGATTTTCTGCTTCGGATCTACTTTTGCCCACAAAACCCTGGCTTTTTCGGTGAGTGTAAACTGCCGCTGACGCGCTTTACCATCCCAGAACAACATGAGCTCTTTCCCATTGGCAAAATGAACCAGCACGTCCACAGGCATTTTTCCATCGCCGTTACGCTGAACCGTTATAATGGCCTGTTGCTGACCATTACGCTTCCGGTTTTTGAGCGAGCTCAGTTCATAGTCGACAACATTGTCGCCATATAATGCCTGATCGAAAAACCAGTTCATATCGGCCCCGTATTTGGTACCAAGCCGCTTCGTCACGATTTCGTTCACAATCGCAATGAAGTTATCGGCATCAGGGTGTTTAAATTTCCAGCGAATAAAATACGTCTGCATGATCTCGTCCATCACCGGCAGGCCAACCAGACCTTCCAGTGTTTTCAGCCAGGTTGCAGTTTTGGAATAAGTCAGAACACCGTATTGCCCCTCTGGAAGTTGCCACGTATTACCGAACGACGAGCCAATGGCCGGGTTATCCTGATGCACATAACTCGACCGTGAACTTTCCATATCGCCCATTTTAAAGCCCAGCAAATCGAACTGCGAGGACCGGACTCCATACGTTGCGTCCATAATCCGACCCTCGTAGTACTGATTAAACCCTTCATCCAGCCAGGCTTCTTCAAACTCGTTGGACGCTATGAGCTGCATAAAATACTGATGACCAAATTCATGAATAGTCACCTCTTCCGGGAATCGGGCTCCGGCAGGCAGAAACCAGGCCGAGCCAGCCGTTATGAATGTTGGGTATTCCATGCCAAATGACCCACTGGCATGCAAGGGTGGATCAACGATCGTTAAATTGGGAAACGGATATTTCCCCAGATGCTTATCAAAATAAGCCAGAGCCGCCTTAGCAGCCGTGAAATGCCGCTCAGCCTGGTGTCGATGCTCCGGCTGCATCACCAGTTCAAGCTTTACCTCCCCGCCAGAGGGTCGTTTCCAGGTATCATTCACCACCTGAAAATGAGGAGAAGCCGTCCACGCGAAATCGACTACATCTTCGGCGTGGTAGTGAATCTTTTTGGTGCCATTTGAGAATAATTTTTCGGACTGATAGAGCCCCGTAGCGCTAACCCAATATTCTTTTGGGGTTGTAATGTTTACGTCATAAACTCCATAATCGGCGTAGAACTCCGAATGAGCATGAAACTGGTGACAGTTCCATTGGCCTTTTGTGGCATAACGCGTTCCGGCAGGTTCATACACACCGATTTTAGGAAACCACTGCCCAACCAGAAAAAAGTCGCGGCTGAAGCCCGTACGGGCAAAAATTTTAGGGAGCTTGGCCCGAAACTTTATGTCAAGCGTAATCGTCTCGCCCGGACCAACGGGTTTCGATAAGGGTACTCGAATAACCGTGTGATCGTCCGTATTTTGGTCATCAGGCTGGACGAATTTATAGGCCAGCGGTTCCCCTTTGGTTTTCATCGATAAAACCTCAATGGAACCATACGGGTCTTCTTTCGAACTAAGATCAATTTCGGTTCCCCGCAACTGCCCGCCCGATTCGCGCATAAACGTTGACTGATCATTGCGAAAGGCATTCAGGTACAGGTGAAACTGCAATTCCCGAATAACATCGTTGGATGCGTTGCGCCACGTTAAGGTTTCCTGCCCATCGAGTTTTTTCGTGATTGGGTCCAGTTTCACGTCAATCTGATAATTAGCCAGACGCGGACTAAGGGGTGTCGGGAAAATGGTCTTTGCTGGCTGAGCAAACCCATTCAGTACAGCACCACATAGAGCTAGAGAAGTCAGGAAGTGTTTCATCAGGCAAATGGAAAGGATTGGCGAACAGGCAAGATCGACGGTTACTGTTACTGATTCGATTTGATCTAGTCAAATATAATGCTTAATCGATCCCATCAATCAATCGGCTCTGGGTAGCCATCCGTACGATTTGGTTCTCCCCTAAAAAACGCCCATATTGATTAGTGAATCAACCTCTTTGAACTAGTTCATCCAAACTATGAAGCACTGTTTTCTCACAATCATTCTATCAATCCTCGTTTCGTTTTTCGCCAATGCACAACCCTACGATCTCCTTATCAAAAACGGTCGTGTCATCGACGGTACGGGCAATCCGTGGATACATGCCGATGTAGCCGTCCAGAATGGCCGTATTGTGCGGATCGGCACCATACCATCAACCGATGCCAAACGAACAATCGACGCCAGTGGGCTGATCGTTGCGCCTGGCTTTATTGACGTTCATACCCATGTGGAAGGTAGTTTAGAAGCGCAGCCCGGCGCTCCCAATTTCGTTTACGATGGCGTTACAACCATAATTACGGGAAATTGTGGCGGCTCCAGTACAAACCTTCGCACGTATTTCGACACCCTGCGGATGCAGGGCATTTCGGTGAATGTAGGGTCATTGATCGGCCACAATACGGTCCGCATGAAAGTAATGAAAATGGCCTTCCGCGAACCGACCGCCCGCGAACAGGCCGACATGGAAGCACTGGTCGAGCAGGCCATGAAAGATGGGGCGGTTGGCTTATCAACCGGGCTGATCTATACGCCCGGCACCTATGCCCGTACACCCGAGGTTGTCAACCTGGCAAAAATGGCTTCTCGTTATGGCGGTGTTTATGCTTCACACATCCGCAATGAAGGGCAGAATGTGAAGCAAGCCGTAGAAGAAGCGATCCAGATTAGCCGCGAAGCTCACATTCCCGTCGAAATTTCTCATTTTAAAGTAGCCAGCAAACCGCTCTGGGGCAATAGTACCGAAACGGTAGCTATGGTTGAAGCAGCCCGGCGCGAAGGCTTGGATGTGACGGTCGATCAGTACCCTTACACGGCTTCGAGTACGTCGCTGGAAAGCATCATACCGTCGTGGGCGCTAGCCGATGGCGATTCAGCCGTATTGATGCGCTTTCGTGATTCAGCCAGCCGAACCAAAATTCGGAACGAAATGCTGGAGAGTCTCAGGAAAAATCTGCGCAAGAATTATGAATATGCGGTCGTAGCAAATTATAAACCCGACACAACGTTCAACGGTCTAAGCATCAATCAGATTAACCAGAAGCTAGGGCGCAAAAATTCCGCTGAAACCGAAGCCGATCTTGTGATGGATTTGATGGAAAAGGCCAACCTGAAACGGATTCAGATGGTATATCATACAATGTCGGAGACTGACGTCGAAACTATTCTTCGGTATCCGAACACCATGATAGCGTCGGATGCGGGAGTCGCTAAATTAGGATCAGGCATGCCACATCCGCGTGCTTATGGTACAAATGCCCGCGTTTTAGGCCGTTATGTTCGCGAGCGTCATATTATCCCGCTCGAAGAAGCAATCCGGCGAATGACGTCACTGCCAGCCCAGCGTTTCCGATTAACCGACCGTGGACTCATTCGCCCCGGCTATGCAGCTGACCTTGTTCTGTTCGATGAAAAAACCGTTTCTGACCGGGCCACCTACGACCAGCCCCATGCCTACACAACTGGCATTTCGTGGGTGCTGGTTAATGGAACGCCTGTTATTGAGAACAATAAACAGACAAATCAGCGACCCGGTCAGCTCCTTATGGGGCCTGGCTATGTAAAATGATAGAGGATATAGGTAGTTCTGCCAGACTGTATCATACATCCTCCATCATACATAAAAAGTTTTGCCTTGTATTTCGTTACTTTGCTGCCGGTTCGCCAATCGGCCTAACGACTTGGTAGTCATGGCTGAAAAAATTGGCTTTTTCGTTGTTAACCCTTCTTATTTTCTGCGATGAGTACCATTCAAAGCATTCATGCCCGACAAATTCTGGATTCGCGAGGCAACCCGACCGTTGAGGTAGACGTTCGGACAGAAAACGGATATCTGGGTCGTGCGGCCGTTCCATCGGGCGCATCCACTGGCTCCCATGAAGCTGTCGAACTCCGCGACGACGATTCAAAAATATACGTCGGTAAAGGTGTCCTGAAAGCCGTCTCGAACGTAAATGACCTTATTTTCCCCGAACTGGTTGGAATTTCGGTCTACGAGCAAAGCATGATTGATAAAATTATGCTCGAATTAGACGGTACGTCAAACAAGGGCCGTTTGGGTGCCAACGCCATTCTTGGCGTGTCTCTGGCCGTGGCAAAAGCAGCCGCTCAGGAAGCAGGTCTGCCCCTGTATCGGTACGTTGGTGGGGTTAATGCCAATACGTTGCCTGTGCCTATGATGAACATCCTCAATGGCGGCTCTCATGCCGATAACTCCATCGATTTCCAGGAGTTCATGGTTATGCCCGCCAATGCACCAAGCTTCTCGGAAGCCCTGCGTTGGGGTACCGAAATCTTCCATACGCTCAAAAAAGTGCTGAAAAGCATGGGACTGGCGACCAATGTGGGCGACGAAGGTGGATTCGCTCCGAACATCAAATCGAACGAAGAGGCTATCCAGACGATTCTGCAAGCCATCGAGAAAGCAGGCTATCGCCCAGGCGAAGACGTTTGGATTGCTATGGATGCGGCTTCTTCCGAATTCTACAATGCAGCAGAAGGCGTCTATCATTTCAAAAAATCGACCGGCGATAAACTGACTTCGTCCGAAATGGCGGGTTACTGGAAAGACTGGGTTAGCAAATACCCGATTCTGTCGATCGAAGATGGCATGGCCGAAGACGACTGGTCAGGCTGGAAAGCACATACCGACGAGTTGAAAGGCACTCCAACTCAACTGGTTGGCGATGACCTGTTCGTTACGAACGTAACACGCCTGCAGGAAGGTATCGACAAGGGTATAGCCAACGCCATTCTGGTGAAAGTAAACCAGATCGGTTCGCTGACCGAAACAATCGATACGGTAAATCTGGCGAAGCGCAACGCGTACAAAAACATCATGTCGCACCGTTCCGGCGAAACCGAAGATGCAACGATTGCTGACCTCGCGGTGGCGCTGAATACGGGCCAGATTAAAACGGGTTCGGCTTCACGTTCTGACCGGATGGCTAAGTACAATCAACTGCTTCGTATTGAAGAGGAATTGGGCGAAACAGCGTACTTCCCAGGACTTAAATTTTAAGCAGGGAGCAAGGGGCACGGAGCCGGGTAGTCAGTAACTTCCCGGCTCTGCGCCTTGCCTCTACCCTATGCTATGCTAAATCGTCTCCTCCATTATCTGCGCAATTTTTATGTTGCTTCTGGCTTAGGACTGCTGGCATGGATGACGTTTTTTGATGCGAATGACCTCCCGATGCAAATTCGGAACTGGTGGAAATTGCGCGAACTGGAAGGAGAAGCTACATTCTACCAGACCCAAATCCAGAAAGTCCAAACCGAACGTCGCGAAGTGCTGGGCAATGACCGGCTTCGGGAAAAGTATGCACGGGAAAAATACCTGATGAAAAAGCCTACCGAAGATATTTTCGTCATCGTTGACGAGAAAAATGAACCGATTGAAAAATAATGCTGAACGCTAACTAATGTTTCTGTAGCGGTGAAACATCAGTTAGCGTTCAGCATTCATCATTTATGATAAACGTTCTCTTCGTTTGTTATGGTAACATTTGCCGGTCGCCAGTGGCAGAGGGCGTATTCCGGACGTTGGTCGAAGAACAGGAATTAAGCAAACTTATTCAATGTGATTCGGCTGGCACTGCGTCTTTTCATATTGGTCAGCTCTCTGATCGTCGAACACGGGAAAACGCACTTGAACATGGTCTGACACTCACCCATCGCGCCCGGCGTATAACTGGCGACGATCTGGCCCTGTTCAACTATTTCGTGGCGATGGATGAGACTAATCTGGAAGCCATTGAGAAGTTAAACTACCGCAGTACAGGACTATATTCCAACGACACTATTTTTCTGTTACGTGAATTTGACCCCGACGTCAATGACGAACCGAATGTTCCAGACCCCTATTACGAAGGACCTGAAGTTTTCGAAGAAGTCTATCAAATCACGCTACGCTGCTGTCGCCAACTGCTTACGTACTTAATTCAACAGCATAATCTTAGTGAACGAAAGGGTGAATTAGCGAATGAGTGAGCTATAAAGCGTCCACTTCTTACTAATTCACCCTTTCGCTCAATCATTCATTGAACTTATGAACAAAAAAGTCATTCTCATCATCCTCGACGGTTGGGGCATCCCGCTCAAACCCGAAGTATCGGCCATTGAATCGGCCAGTACGCCTTTCATGAACTCGCTGTATCCGAAGTACCCGAACAGTACACTGGAAGCATCAGGACTGGCGGTTGGTTTGCCAGCCGGACAGATGGGCAATTCGGAAGTAGGTCACATGAACCTGGGAGCTGGGCGTATCGTTTATCAGGATCTTGTTAAGGTTAATAAAGCCGTTGATGAACATACCCTTGATCATGAGCCAGTACTGGTTGATGCATTGACCTATGCCAAAACACAGGGGAAGAAAGTCCATTTTATCGGGCTGGTTTCAGACGGTGGTGTTCATGCGCACATCGACCACATAAAAGGCCTTCTTTCCATCGCTCAAGCCCACGGCTTGACGGATGTGTTCGTCCATGCCTTTACGGATGGCCGCGATACGGACCCTAAAGGTGGCGTTGGCTATCTGACCGATTTGCAGGCGCATATGGCGACCTCAACAGGACAGATTGCGAGTGTGATTGGCCGCTATTATGCGATGGATCGCGACAATCGCTGGGAACGCGTTAAAATTGCTTATGATGCCATGGTTCACGGCACGGGTCTGCTTACCAACGATGCCATCGGTGCGTTACAGGCTTCCTACGATGCTGGCGTTACGGACGAATTCGTGAAACCGATCATTGTCGCTAAAGCCGACGGTTCGCCGGTAGCCGTTATTGAAGATGGCGATGTGGTATTATGCTTCAACTTTCGCACCGACCGTGGCCGCGAAATCACCCAAGCCCTTACTCAAAAAGACTTCCCCGAACAGGGCATGAAGAAATTGGCACTGGATTATATCACCATGACGAATTACGACAGCGAATTTGTGGGCGTAAAAGTCATTTTTGATAAAGACAATCTGGAAAAAACACTGGGTGAAGTGATCGCCGATGCAGGCCGGAAACAGATCCGAATTGCCGAGACGGAAAAATACCCGCATGTAACGTTCTTCTTTTCGGGAGGTCGCGAGGAGCCTTTTGCTGGCGAAAAGCGTCTACTCTGTCCATCCCCCAAAGAGATGGTTATCTACGACGAACAAGGCGCACCGACCACAATACCGGTAAAAACCTACGACCAGAAGCCCGAAATGGCTGCTTTCGACATCCGCGATGCCATCATTCCGGAGTTGCTGAGCGAAGAGCCGGACTTTATTTGTCTCAACTTTGCCAATACGGATATGGTTGGTCATACGGGCGTTTTTGAAGCTGTCGTTAAGGCCGCCGAAACGGCCGATGCCTGCGCAAAAGCCGTTACAGAAGCTGCGCTGGAACATGGTTATGCTACGATCATCATCGCTGACCACGGCAATGCGGAGTACATGCGTAACGACGACGGTACGCCTAACACAGCGCATACGACCAATCTTGTGCCCTGCATCCTGGTTGATAAAGACTATCACCCAGCGCTAAACAATGGCAAACTCGCTGATATTGCCCCAACCATCCTGCAACTCATGGGTATTCCCCAACCGCCAGAAATGACGGGCGTGAGTTTGATTAAGGAGTAATCTTCACTGCACAAAAAGCCCTGCCAGGTATCCTGGCAGGGCTTTTTTATACTTTTTCGTTCTTACTACATCTCCAGCAGAAGGCGAGCGGGGTCTTCCAGAATCTGCTTCACACGGACAAGGAAGCTAACCGATTCTTTACCATCAATGATACGGTGATCGTACGATAGGGCGACATACATGATTGGCCGAATTACGATTTCGCCATTTACGACAACCGGCCGCTCAACGATATTATGCATACCCAGAATAGCCGACTGAGGTGCGTTAATGATTGGCGTTGAGAGCATTGAGCCAAATGTACCGCCGTTGGTGATTGTAAACGTACCACCGGTCATCTGTTCAATGGTCAGCTTATTGTCGCGAGCCAGCCCGGCGAGCCTGCCGATCTCTTTTTCGATTTGCGCAAAGCTTAACTTTTCAGCATTCCGGATAACGGGTACAACAAGCCCGCGCTCCGTTGAAACGGCGATAGAAACATCACAGAAATCGTTATAAATGATGCTGTCTCCGTCGATCTGAGCATTTACGGCTGGGAATTCCTTCAGAGCGGCACAAATGGCCTTCGTAAAGAAAGACATGAAGCCAAGCCCTACGCCATGCTTCTCTTTGAATTTGTCTTTGTATTTGTTCCGCAGATCCATGATCGGCTTCATGTCCACCTCATTGAAGGTAGTCAGCATAGCCGTTTCATTCTTAACAGCAACCAATCGGCGGGCAATTGTCCGGCGCAGGGAGGTCATTTTTTCCCGACGCTGACCACGTTCGCCAGCTACAACCGGTGCTGGTGCTGCGGGTTTAGCCACAGCGGGTTGTGCCGGTGGTGCAGGCTGAGCAGCGGGTGCGGGTTGTGCCGGAACAGGCGATGCTTTCAGTGCATCTTCTTTGGTTACACGCCCACCAACACCGGTTCCCTGCACTTGTTGCGCACTGACACCTTTTTCATCCAGAATTTTAGCGGCAGCCGGTGAAGGGTAATGAGCGGCATAGCCATTCTGGCCATTACTGGCGGCTTCAGCAGACGCTGCTGGCTGAGCGGCAGGTGCGGGTTGAGTAGGTTGTGGCGTGACTGCAGGCTGAGCAGCAGCTGCACCCGTTTCAATCTTCGCAATTAACGCGCCAATGGGCAACGTTTCGCCTGCCTGGGCTACGATCCGGAGTGTTCCGGCCGCTTCGGCTGGGAGTTCAAATGTAGCTTTGTCCGATTCGAGTTCGCACAAAACTTCGTCGAGAGCAACCTGATCGCCATCTTTTTTACTCCACGAAGCAATAGTTACTTCCGTAACTGATTCACCAACAGCGGGGACTTTCATTTCCACAACGCTACCACCCGTGGCTGCAACTGGAGCCGCAGCAGGTTCGGCGACTGATTGTAAAACCGGAGTCGATTCGGCAACTGGAGCCGCCGGTTCCGCAGGTTTAGGTACTTCGGCCTTGGCTGGTTCAGGCGTTGGGGCCACACTTGGTGCGCTACCGCCGTTATCAATTGTGCAAATGCTGGCACCGATCGGCAACACATCGCCCTCCTGTGCCAGAATGTGAAGGATTCCGTCGGCTTCGGCCGTTAATTCAAACGTCGCTTTATCGGAGTCGAGTCCACAGAGAACGTCGTCCATTTTTACAGGATCACCTTCTTTTTTATACCAGGTGCCAACAGTAACTTCGGTAATGGATTCCCCCACAGGAGGAATTTTCATATCAACGGCCATTTTTCTATAGTTTGTGGTTCTTGGTTTGTGGTTTATCGTTCTGTTAAAACGATAAACCACAAATGGCAAAACTCCTTGTTATTCAAACGCTCTGCGAACGATGTCTGCTTGTTCCTGGGTATGTATTTTGGGGTAACCCGTTGCTGGCGAAGCCGCAGCCTTCCGTGAGATAATCGGCAGACCCATGCCGACACGCAACAGATAAGACCAGTATCCCATGTTTTCAGGTTCTTCCTGAACCCAGAATAGCTCGGCTTTTTTGTACTGACTCAGTACGGCATCCAACTGTTTTTTAGGCAATGGGGCCAGCTGTTCCAGCCGAACGATGGCCACATCATCACGCTGATCAGCCTGCTGCTTGTCCAGGAGATCATAATACACTTTCCCCGTGCAAAGTAAGACACGTTTCACCTTTTTCGCCTGTGCATAACTATCGCCGATAACCTCCTGGAAGCTACCTTGCGTCAGGTCTTCCACTGGCGAAATGCATTTGGGATGACGTAGCAACGACTTAGGCGACATAACCACAAGTGGTTTACGGAATGCCCATGCCAGTTGTCGACGCATCAGGTGGAAGAAATTGGCTGGCGTCGTTATGTTGGCCACGACCATATTGTGTTCAGCATATAGCTGCAAATAGCGTTCTGGCCGCGCATTCGAGTGCTCAGGCCCCTGACCTTCGTACCCATGCGGAAGCAGGAGTGCCAAACCATTCTGGATACCCCACTTCGATTCGGCAGCCGCGATAAACTGGTCGATGATCAACTGGGCACCATTCGAGAAATCACCAAATTGTGCCTCCCAAATGACCAATGCGTGGGGGTTGGCCATGGCATAACCATATTCAAATCCCAGCACACCGTATTCCGACAGCAGCGAGTTGTATACCTGAAACTTCTGCTGGCCTTCCTGAATGAAATCGAGCGACGAATACGATTGATTCGTTTCAGCATCATGCAGCACAGAATGGCGGTGCGAGAATGTACCACGCTGTACATCCTGACCACTCAACCGAACGGGCTTTCCTTCGAGCAACAGCGAACCATAGGCCAGCAACTCAGCTGTTCCCCAGTTCACCGTTTTCGTATCGTTGAGCATGGTCTGCCGATCTTTCAGCAGCTTGTCAATTTGCTTCAACGGCTTAAATCCTTCCGGTATTTTCACCAGAGCTTTACCGACCAGTTCCAGCGTTTCGGGCGAAATCTTTGTTTGGGGCGACTGGTCAAAATCGCTCGGTTCACTAAAGCGAAGTTCAGCCCAGTCAAGGTCAAGGCGCAGTGGTTTATACGGGATTTCAGCTTTCTGTTTCACCCGATCCAGCCGATCCTGCAATTGTTTTTTAAACTCCGTATCCATGCGCGTTGCCAACTCAGCGTCTACATCGCCCCGCTTAATGAGTAGGTCTTTGTAGAGTTCACGCGGATTGGCGTGCTTATCGATGATGTTATACATCGTCGGCTGAGTAAACTTCGGCTCATCGGCTTCATTATGACCGTAGCGACGATAGCAGACCATATCGATGAATACATCACGATTGAACTTCTCACGAAACTCAACCGCCAGTTTAGCGCAGAAAATTACCGCTTCTGGATCGTCGCCGTTCACGTGAAAAATCGGCGCATCGATAATCTTCGCTACATCTGAGCAGTAAATCGACGACCGGGCATCTTCAAAATCCGTCGTAAACCCAATCTGGTTGTTGATCACAAAATGGACAGTACCGCCGGTCTTATAACCCGCAAGCTTAGCCATTTGTGTCACTTCATAGACAATACCCTGTCCGGCCACGGCGGCATCACCATGAATCAGGATGGGCATTATTTTGGTAAAGTCGCCTTTGTATTCTTCATCAGCCTGTGCACGTACAAACCCTTCAACTACAGGATTGACGGCTTCCAGGTGCGACGGGTTCGGAGCCAGTTTGACACTGATCTGCTTTCCCGATTTGGTTTCAATCAGGCTGGAATAGCCAAGGTGGTATTTAACGTCACCATCACCATGTACCTGATCGGGCACATTTCCTTCGAACCCATCAAATATTGATTCGTAGGATTTGCCCAGAATATTCGCCAGCACGTTCAGGCGCCCCCGGTGAGCCATACCGATCATCACTTCCTCAACGCCCATGTCGGCCGCCTGATTGATAATGGTATCCAGCGCCGGAATAGTTACTTCACCACCTTCGAGCGAAAACCGCTT
This sequence comes from Spirosoma endbachense, assembly GCF_010233585.1. NCBI lineage: Bacteria > Pseudomonadati > Bacteroidota > Cytophagia > Cytophagales > Cytophagaceae > Spirosoma > Spirosoma endbachense. The sequence goes on along the minus strand of NZ_CP045997.1, from coordinate 5,572,021 downwards.
CTGACCCAAATATTTTGTGGCCAGGAAGTTTTCAAAAACGGTAGCTTCATTCAGTTTTTCGAGAATGCGTTTTTTCTCATCCAGAGAAGGCATAAACACGAGTGCTTCCTTCTCAATTTTATTTCGGAGCCAATTCTTGACATCCAGTTCGCGGATGTACATATACTCGAAACCGATCTCACCGGCGTAAATCTTCCGCAGCGAATCCATAATGACCCGTAGCGTAGCGGGTCCGATTCCGAGTAATTTACCTGACTCAAATACGGTGTCCAGATCTGCATCAGACAGCGCATAATCGGGAAGATCGACCCGAGGCTGGCGGTCTTTACGGGCTTTCAGCGGGTTCGTCTTGGCCAGCAAATGGCCACGAGACCGATACGCTTTAATTAAACTAGCGACCGAAACTTCTTTTTCGGCGTGGCTGGCATCAACTGGCTTCGCCGAAACATCGGCCTGAGGGGCGGTTTGCCCGTTGCCATTGGCTGAAGCGCCATTGGTTTTACCATTGGAACCATTGGCGTTTTCGCCATAGGTCAATGAGAATTCAAATCCTTTGAAAAATTGCTGCCAGCTTTCGTCAACTGCCTGGGGGTCTTGCTTGTAAGACTGATAGAGTTGATCTACGTAAGCCGCGTCGGAATTGGCGATATATGAGTACTGATCCATGACGGGGGCGCGTCGTTGTTTTGACCCGCAAAGGTAACGTATCGGCCAAACAGTTGGCCCTAAAATTTTTGGTTTTTATTCTATGTCTTTGCTAGTAACGACACCCTTCGTTTTATAACAGTATTAATGAGGGTTTAGTTGACAAACACCAGCTTAATCCAACGACCAAGTAGAATAAAGTATGAGATCATAGCTCTATGTACATTATTTTACATTTCGACCCGATACAACGACAAAATAGCCCGCTCTTTTGCCTTCTTCGATAGCCTGTTCAACCATCAGACTGTATTTGCCCATTAAGCAGAGTAGTAAAAAACAACAGGATATAGTGCACAATACCAATGCGATTCCTTACTGACCGCTACTAGTTTGAATGGGGAAACGTGTTTATAGTCTGGTTTGTCCAGAGTGTCGTAAAAGATGGCCAGCTGATGAAAGTCACTGCCTTATAGCGCTAATGGCTCGGAGTTAAATCCTTCGTCGCTATTTTTCGCTCCTGGCATAGCTCTATTAATACGCCATTGGTCCCTTTCGGATGTAAAAAACAGACGAGTTTATTATCGGCACCTGTTTTGGGCGTTTCGCTCAGCAGGATAAAGCCTTCACCTTTCAGCCGATCCATCTCTGCATAGATATCATCAACTTCAAAGGCAATATGATGGATACCCTCCCCTTTCTTTTCGAGAAATCTGGCAATTGGGCTAGCTGCCGTTAAGGCTTCGAGCAACTCAATTTTGGTTTGGTTGATTCGAAAGAAAGACGTTGCCACGCCTTCCGTTTCCACTGTTTCGGCCTTGTAGGGCTGAACGCCCAGAAGCTTTGTAAATAAATCATTGGACGCGGCAATGTCGCGGACAGCAATACCGATGTGTTCGACGTTGGTGAGCATATTATTATCTGGACTGAGGCCCAATTAGTTGGTAAGTTGAGCGACGACGCTGGGTAAACAGAACTTTTCCGATTGGCAGAAAGTTAATAGATCAGCATTAATTCGCGTCAAAATCGATTCTATTACGACTATGGTTACTGTTTCAGAAATCGCTAAAAATAAGATTGTTGAACTACGCCAGAAAGATGGCATTGCCGACGAATATTCCATTCGGGTGGCTGTGCAGGGCGGAGGTTGTTCGGGCCTGATGTATGATCTACAATTTGATGCAACACAGCAACCAACCGACCATGTCGTTGAAGATAAAGGCATTAAGATTCTGGTAGACCGTAAAAGTCTGTTGTATCTGGCCGGTACTGAGCTTGATTTTTCGGACGGTTTGAATGGCAAAGGATTCCAGTTTAAAAATCCGAACGCCAGCCGTACCTGCGGTTGTGGCGAAAGTTTTGCCGTATAACATTCCGATACTACTTTTGAAAAACACCGTCCGTATGATGACGGTGTTTTTTTATGACCCCACTTTTCCCTTACCATGTCGCTTCAAGCCAAGCCCGTCAGTCATTCGCGCACAACGCTGACTGAGTTAATGATTCCAGCTTATGCCAACTTTGGCGGTAAGATTCACGGTGGCACCTTGCTATCGCTGATGGATAAAGTTGCCTACGCCTGTTCAGCAAAGCATGCCGGACAGTATTGCGTAACGGTTTCTGTGGATGGAGTCAACTTTCGCCAGCCGGTTGAAGTTGGTGAACTGGTTTCGCTTATGGCATCGGTTAACTATGTTGGCCGGACTTCGCTGGTCGTTGGCATAAAAGTTATCGCTGAAAACGTAAAAGTCGGCACGGTAAAACATACGAACACCAGCTATTTTACGATGGTCGCCAAAGACGATCTCGACCGCCCAACCGAAGTACCTCCCCTCCTGCTCGAAACACCCGATGATGTTCGACGTTTTCTGGAAGCGATGAAGCGGAAAGAACTCCGTGCGGCCTACAGCGAACACTTCGATAATGCCCGCCTGCGGATGCTTCATAACGAAAATATTGATCAGCTTACCGGCGAGCGTTGTCAGCTCACCGATGAGCTGAAAAAAAGCCTGTAGAACCGGTAGGTATTGACCCTACAATTCGGCACGAACAATTTTTGCTCCGGCCACCATGTTGGCTAATTTTTGTTTTGCTGCCCATCTGGCTGTCTGGCTGAGACCACAATCGGGCGCAACGGCCAGTTTTTCGGCTGGAACAAAGGGTAAACATTTACGAATGCGTTCAGCAACATCGTCTGGAGTTTCGATGTAATAACTTTTTACATCAATCACCCCGACGGCAACATCGAACTTTTCGGCAAATCGCTCTAACAGATTAACTTCGGCAAAATTCAGGATGGTCATCTCGGAGTGAAGCTCGTCTACGGTCATATCCAGAAAGTCGGGGAGCATAGGAGCAATCGTTTTCTTACCGACCGACCGGCCTTTATAATTTCCGAAACAGAGGTGCATGGAAAGCCGGGTTTTGCCAACCCCCGGCGCAACTGTCCGATTGAAAATATCGACAAACCGTTTTGTATCCTCGCGGTAGGCGTAGCAGGACATTGACGGCTCATCGACGCAAATCTCCGGAACACCAAGGGCAACCAACTCAGCAATCTCCTTATTGACGAGTGGCAATAAGGCTTCAGTCACCTCCCAGCGATCTTTGTATAAACTTCCGGGCAACAACCGCCCGCTGAGTGTATAAGGGCCAGGGATCGAAACTTTTAGGCCCTGACCCTCTGGAGCCAGTCGTTTCAAACGCAGGTATTCGTCTACTACGCCCAATCCGTTAGGGGCCGTGAGTGGCTCAATAATGTTGTGTTTACCCCGCTGGTCGTGAGCAGGCGGCCCAAATCGCCTGAGTTCGGTATCGTTATTCTGAATCCCATTGATGTATCCATAGAACGATAGATTAAAATCAAACCGGGTTTGTTCACCATCGGTTATAACATCTAAACCAGCCGCCACCTGATCGTGAACAGACGCAACTACGGCGTCTTCAATCATTTCGCTGATATCAGCAGGACCAAACTGAGCAAGATTCTGACTCGAAAATTCGAGCCAGCCAGGGAACGGCATCGATCCAACAACTGTAGTTTTAACAGGAACTGACTGCATTTTTCAATGAATAATGTGTACTATAAACCTTGTTGTAAGTTCGGAACAATTTTTACATTTCACATTATTCATTTTATTTTCTGCTAGAACGGCTTTTTACCGATTACTTTTTTGAAGACTTCTTTCAGCAACACCGGTAAGGTAAAATTGTGGCTAACGGCATAGCGAAAGCTCCCCGTATTGATGGTTTCTATTGGCTTTCCATTCTCGCTGTGCTGTACTACTTTTCCGGTAGCAATATTAACGACATGGCGCAAATTCAGGTTGTTGGCAAACATGTCTGAAAAACGGGGCGAGTAATACATGCATCCTTCAAAATAATAGTGCGTTACCTGCGACCAGCGTGTCACATTCCCCCCTTTAATTGGCATGCCCCCATGCACCAGATTTGACGACCAAATCAGTACATCACCTTTTTCCATATGAATTTCCTGGCGCTGATATCCTTTAGCTTCCATGAATTCCTCCATAAAATCTTCGTAATGCGGATATTCAGCGTAGTTCTCCTCTGCTTCTATACCGATATCAAAGTAATTGAACTCCTCCTGCCGCTGCGAACGTGGATAGTAAAATAATGGTCCGTTATTGGTATTTGTTGCTTCTAATGCCACCCACACGCCACACATAAACCGAGCGGGCGTGCTGCTAAAGTGAATGGTATCGGAGTGGGCCCGCTGCTGTGTGCCGAATTTGAAATTAAGCGTCTGAAATGGAATTGGTTCGCGCTCATAAAGCAAGCGGAGTACGTCAAAAATCTGTGGTACGCTCGCAATCTCGCGAACAGTTGAGTATTTTTTCCATAGATCCTGATGACGGGAGGGCTGCTCGCCAACCTTGGCTGGATATTCGTTCTGGATCTGCTGTAGAGTTCGATCAATCAATTCGTGACTTACCTGCTGGCGCAACAACAAAAATCCTTCGCGATTATAATGCGTAACCATTTCATGCTGCTCGGGTGTCAGCTCTTTTTTTTGTAATAAATCATTAAAAAAAGGAGATTCGACCCATGGCAAGTTCATTTTCTCAGCTAAGGAGACATTCTTCATGTTTTTTTTCTTTTTCAGGGTTACTGACTATCAAAATAATTTTCAAAAGAGGCAAATTAAATCAAATGATAACATCAAATAAACCTGCTGCCTATCAATAAATTAGAGTAGCGATTTTTTGTGTTAGTTCCTTTTTATTAAATGCGATTAAAGGTATTAATTCTTCAATTAATTACGATGTACCAGCCCAAAATATGATACTATAAGGAGGCAATAAAATGCCTTTTTTTTGTTAACGGTAGACCCTATACTCCCACCAAAGCATATCCTCTACGCGGTCGAACAATCTGAATTTATTTTTTTCCAGTACTTTTTGGGAGGCCACATTTTCAGCTTCAGTATCTGCTATTACTCGGCCAACGCCCGGTTGTTGCGCTGCCCATGTCAATAAACCACCTACCATTTCACTCATATAGCCATTCCGCCGAAAGGCAGGGTAGGTGCCATAACCGATCTCAATAGTCTCATTCTCATCGGGTTCGCCTTTGAATTTTGCCTCCGCAACGAACTGTTGTTTCTGGCGATCGATAGCCAGCCACATGGTATGGTAAAGTGCGTCATTGGTTGGGTCCTGCAGGCGTGGAATAGCAAAATAAGTAATGATGCTCAACACGGGTTCAACCACTTCCCGATGCCCCTTTTTTAGCCCAAATTCATTTTCTAACTGGTTCTGGCCTGCGATATGAAGGCGAAGTTGATCGAGCGTCAGGGGAACGATTGTAAGGCGCTGGGTTTCAATCATTGTTTGCTATTGATTCGGTTCGCTAACGTAACTCGGAATGCCCACATTTTCGTACAGCTTTGCCAGTCGATGGGCATGTTCATCGTAAGCCGACTCAAATAGTTCAACAGCGCGCTCAGCTCCCACCACAACGCCCGCGCTGAGTACTTTGGGTGGTCGTCCGGCTTCGGTCAGCAGTTGCGCAATTTCGGCTTTGATACTATTGACAAGCACAGCTCCTCCTACTGTGCTTCCGGGTGCTACGGGCGTATCCAATCCCGGTATTGCCAACATGGCATCGCCAACGGGTGCACCCGTGTCCAGAATCAAGTCAGCAAAATCGCTGAGCTTCCTGCCATCAGCCCGTTTGCTTGTGCTCTTTTCAGAATGCTCTTTTGTAATCAGTGCCACCACTTTTACGCCCTGTCGCTGAAAAAGTTCAGCCATCTCAATTGGCACAACATTACAACCAGATGAGGAGATAATCAGCGCAGAATCCTGATCCGTTAGCGTATAATTTCGCAGAATACGGTCAGCCAGCCCCGGCACATTTTCCAGAAACATAGCCTGCCTCTGCCCATTGGCCCCGACCACAAGATTATGAAACGTCAGCGAGAGTTCGACGATTGGATTAAAACCAGGGAAAGAGCCGTAACGGGGCCACATTTCTTCGACCATAATCCGGCTGTGGCCCGACCCAAAGACATGAACCATACGGCCTGCCAGAATTGTATCGGCAAACCACTTAGCGGCCTGCTGGATCTGAGTAGTCTGACTTTCGACTGTGTCAAGAATTTGGCGGCACCTGGCAATATACTGGTGTGTCATTTCTACACTACCGGGTTTCCCGTTGAGATTCATCGGATTAAGCGTATTTAGTTCAGTCAATTGTGTAGTTACAACATCAAAGAAATCCTGGCTCTGATTGAATAGCGAAACTTGCGGCTCCAATAGCGCCTGCCATATCGCCAAACTGAGCAATTTTAATCGGTGTGGTTTGACCGCCCGGTCGCCATTCGTATAGATTCATAAATTCGGCCAGCGGCAACAGTAAATCATCTTCAGCCTGCGTAATGCCCCCACCCAGAACGACCAGATCAGGCGAGAAGCAGTTAATGAGTGAGCTGACCCCAACCGCGAGCTTCCGGACCGACGATAGCCAGACCCACTGCGCGAAATAATCGCCCTGTTTATAGGCTTCCAGTAATTGATAGGTTGAAGTAAATCGGCCTAATGATCGTTTTTCGACGGTTGCATTTCCAATCGCATCTTCCAGACTGCCCGGCATTCCGGTAATGTCCCGATCCCTTTCACTGTCGACCGCGATGTGACCAAGACTTCCTGCCTTCTGAAAATTCCCCTGATACAATCGGCCATCAATCAGAACTCCTCCCCCAACGCCCGTGCCCAACGTAAGCATGACCACATTACGTTGCTTTCTGGCAACGCCAAACCGGCTTTCGGCCAGTAGAGCAGCGTGAGCATCGTTAACAATATGGACGGAATCATTCAGATAATGGCCCCAATGAAACCCTTCCAGACCACTCAACCGTCCGGGCATGAACGCAATGTATTGATTGGTTTCGTTTGGTAAACCGGGAGCAGACAGGCCCGTGGCTTTGACTGGTCCTGATGAAAGCGCCTTTAAGTCGGCAACAGTTTCGGCGACCGCCAGCTTCCAGTCTTTCTCGCCGTTGGTAGGATGGTAGAGCTGCTTGACGATTTCACCCGTTTCTATGTCCATCAGCACGCCTTTAATCCAGGTCCCACCGAGGTCAATGCCGATTGCATTCATTTATCCGAACTCTGTTTTTTTATAGAAACCTGCTTTTGAGTGATCATTTGAACCCCGATTTCCCTGGTCATCACCAAAAGTAAATGGGTTCACAATTGCCCATCACTCACACTCCAGCCACCGTCTATAGTCAGAACCTGCCCTGTGGCAAAAGCCGAATAGTCGGACATGAAATAAACAGCCCCCCCATCCAGGTCATGAGGTAGTCCGATCCGGCCACCATCGAGCGGCTGTTTGGTTCGGGTAAAGGCCATGATCGTTTCATCTTTGGTGGCACGCTGGGCCATTGGCGTCTCGACCAGGGCCGGGGCAATCACATTGACGCGAATGTTGTCGTTGGCATAATAAGCAGCCACCGATTTGGTAAAGCCAATTACGCCTGACTTCATAGCGGCATAGGCATGCGTAGCGAAGTAAGCTGGTGATGGTCGCGACCCCAGCACTGACCCCATGTTCAGGATAGTGCCCCCCTCTCCCTGTGCTCTGAACGCACGAACGGCGGCCTGATTCGACAGCATCAGGGATGTTAGATTAAGATTGACCGTATAATGCCAGCCATCCAGGGTGAGTTCATGAAGAGGCCCATCACCGAAACGGCGACCACTACCACCTGCCACATGATATAGTCCATCGAATCCGCCGAAAATCTGTTGACAAAGCGCAATGGCTTTAGGGGCCGTTTGCGGGTCTGAAGCATCGCCGGACATAGCTAGTCCATTACCATCGAGTTGCTGTTCCGCTATTGTACAGCTTTCGGGGTTTCGTCCAACCACAACAACCTGTGCACCTTCCCGTACGAACGCTAGCGCAGCCGACAGGCCCATACCGGTCGTACCTCCGATAACAACGATTTTTTTAGACTCTAGCCACATTCCGTTTCACAGTAAAATTCTGTAAGCCATCCACAGCAAGTATTTTTTTGCAAATGAATATATTATGCGTCCAATATATAGCCTAATTTCTATTTGTCAGTCGATAGATCCTATATAATTTGCTTCTATGAAAACCGTGTACCAGTTTCTCGGCCTTTCAGAAATTTATTGGTTTAAGGATTTGGTCTTACCCATTTTTGTACCAATGATTGGGTTTTATCTTGGTAGGGCTTTGGCTTCGAGCCGTGCCACGGTTCTTGATGACGATTAACAAACCGTGGCACGGCTCGAAGCCAAAGGCGTACTTGGTTTACGGGTAAACGACTGGCAGGAATTCCGGAAATCAAGCCAACCCAATAAACCTACAGGATATTATCCGGAATTTCGACATACTTCCTTTACGTAATTGATACTTACTGTGTCGATAATCCGTCATAATGAGCCAGCAAATTAACTACCTGATTAACGGTCAGCTGGCCCTTGGGTATGCGTGCTTCCAGCTCCTTTGCGTTATCGCCCAATGAACGAAGCAGTGATTTTTTGGTCAGGGAGACCTTCTGAAGAGGTTTGTATTTCTGCTGAATATAATATTCGTCGATCATCTCGTAATAACCGACATAGCTATCCTGCTTGGCAATATTATAGCCGTTATTCGTATCCGCCGACTGTTTCAATGTACATTTTGTATGCCGGAGCAATTTCACCTTTCCTTCATACAGGTGCATAAAATAGATCCGCTGCTTTATCCCTAAAACATTATACGGTTGACTGCTGAACTTCGCCCCATTGATTGTAAAAGCTACGGGATGCCCTGTTATGATTCGCGTTGTATCGGATGAAAGCCGGTATGAAACCTCGTCTCTGCTCACATTAAAGGCAATTTCACAAGGCTGTCCTTTGCTGTTTCCGTCGATATCGACAGACCCAAATTGCCAAATAGGGAAATTCAGGAACTCACTACCCAGGTATAGCTTCTGAACAACCGTTGTACCGCGCGACTCCGTTACTGTGCATGTGGTAACTAGCTGCCCCTGCGAATTCTGGGACACGATACACTGACCCTTCACATTTTCTATCGCCATCACCAGGCCAACACCCAGAAATAGCTCTGCATACAGCGGTTTCATGCAATCAACAGGTTTAGGTCTATGAACTATCGTCGATGATCATTACTGAACTAGTTATTTCACTACACCAGATCACGTTCGCTGATCTTACCAGTCTGCTTGTCTTTCAGAATGACTTTATGGCGACCGTCGTGGGTTACTTCTTCTTTAATCAGGTAGTGTTGCTCGTCGTAATCGACCAGTGTCGTCTGCGGTGTTAGCCCTTCCTGGCCGCGCCAGACCGGCAGCATGACTTTTTCCCACTGCTTTGTTTCGGCTGATTTATAGGCAGCATCCAGCACTGCATTGACCACGTAGCCATCGTAGAAGGTTTCGGCGGGTTCACGACCTTCTTCCTGCGCTTTAAACATGTCGGTAAACATGTGATTATAGCCCAGATCATTTACTTCATCACCAACAGGAAACAGCCAGCCAGTGGTCGATTCAGCTTTTTCGGCTACGTAATCGGCCCCTTTACCAGTTGTGAACATTTCGAAACCCGTTCGTAGAAAGTTATTTATCCAGATCGTTCCTTCGGTACCCATCACCTCATCGCGAAGATCCATCCCCCCCCGGAACGTCCAGCTTACTTCAAACTGCCCAATTGCGCCATTTTCGTATTTTACCAGCGCAATTGCGTGGTCTTCAGCATCAATGGGTTTTACCTGTGTGGCAGCCCAGCACATTACTTCGACCGGTTTTACATCTTTACCGATAAAATTCCGGGCAATTTCAACACAGTGGCAACCCAGATCGAGCATACACCCCCCCCCCGCCTGTTCCTTATCCCAGAACCAGTCAGAATGTGGCCCAGGGTGGGTTTCGCGCGACTTTGCCCAGAGAATCCGGCCCAGTGCGCCATTTTTAACGCTGTCTATTGCTTTCAGGAATTTGGGCGTGTAACACAAATCTTCGAGGTAGCCCGCAAAAATGCCCGCTTCTTCGGCTGTCTGCATCATTCGCAGGGCTTCTTCGGCATTCCGGCCAAGTGGCTTTGTACATACTACCGATTTTTTGTGTTTTGCACACAGATTTACAGCGGTTTCATGAATGTTGTTAGGAAGGGCAATGCAAACCATATCGACATCAGGATGGGCAATCACCTCTTCCATATTGGTCGAAGCGAAGTCGCATCCATAGTCATCAGCAAATTTTTTAGCCGTTTCCTCCCGACGGGCATAAATAGCTACAACTTTGTCGCGGCTACGTTGTCCGTGAATGGATTCGGCATAGAAGCGGCCAATGAAGCCACCACCGAGCATGGCAATACGTTGCATAAGTAGGGTTGAGATAAATGGTTAATCCGTACTTTCGCAGAAAGGTAAGATTTCCCGCCGATTACTTCCATTCATGGCTGATTTTTTCGATATCAATACGATTTTCTTTACGCTCTGGGGTTATTCGATGAGCTATCTTGAGTTCTTCGGAGCGGTTAGCGGTGCGGTAGCCGTCTGGTTATCAGCGAGGGCCAACATCTGGAGCTGGCCGATTGGTGCGGTTAGTGTCTTCCTGTTTTTCTTCCTGTTTTATCAGGTTCAATTATATCCCGATATGTTTTTGCAGGTGTTTTTCTTCATCACCAATCTACAGGGCTGGTGGCGATGGACCCACCCGAAACAAAATGAAGCGGATACGAAACAGGAGCTTCGTATTAGTCGAATGCCTGCCCGACAATTCCTCATATGGACGCTGGCTGGTATCATTGCAACCGCGCTACTTGGCACTTTTGCCAGCAACCTGCACGAATGGTTTCCCGTACTATTCAGCAAGCCCAGTGCCTTCCCCTACCTCGATTCGTTCACAACCGTCATGAGCATTGTCGCAACGTTTTTAATGATTGAAAAGCGCGTAGAATGCTGGTATGTCTGGTTGGGCGTAGATGCCATTCTGACTTACATGTATTTTGTAAAAGGCGTGAAGTTTGTTGGCGTCGAATATTTTGCTTTCTGCTTTATTGCTGCCGTCGGAGCCTGGCACTGGACGCGGGAATATCATGGTTACAAGACTTTCGCTTAACCGTTGATTGACTGAATTCCTGAATTAGCCAACTCGTTGATCAAATAATCTGTAACCAGGCTTGTCCGTAGCCGATAAATAGTCTGTCCAGTTTGTTTATTGGGCCGATAAACAGAAAATGCAAGTTCAGTACTCATGTAGGCTGAACACTTAGTCCACCACACAAAGTACGGAAGAGCCAGTTTATTAGAAGGGTCAGTCTTCAAAAAACAAACCTCAAATAGCTGAATAGCGACCTTGTTTGAGTTTGAGGTGTTGTGCATACTGCTGTAGTCGGCCAAAATTAACCTTTAGGGCTTGTTTCTCTATGCCGATAGTGGGCAGTCGGCCGCGGCTGTTCGATGCCCAGAATTTTCGACTGGCTTGCGCCAACAGGGAGCACAAAGCCAATATGCTGGACCCGACGATACAACTGAAACTTTCTTCAAACCAATCCGTATGCCGGTTAACATGCGATGGAGTGAAAAAATTGACAGCAACCTTTATTACAATGCAAACGTATAGGTTCCTCGCATGACAACTGATAAGACCTATGAGCAATGGCAGCAAGCGGGCTACGATAACCATTCGCTAATTACAAATCCGGTTTTTGCAGTCCTGAAAACGAGGATTATCGAGTGCAGGATTCCTCTCCTGCCCTAAAAATAGGTTTCAAAAACTTTCCCATGGACATTTTTGGGCATACTATGACACGTGCCAAACCGCGGAGTGGAACCTTTGGAAAAACGTTAAACGTAGTCTTACTGCCCGACGCACGTGGCGGGGACATACATTATACGCTTGATGGGACAGACCCCACTCTTGGCAGCAGGGCTTATACTGAACCGAGTCTACTTGATCGAACCCTAACATTAAAGGCACAGACGTTCAATAACGGTTCGCCGGTAGGGTTTTCAATGCAGGAAGAATACATCCTGGATAAAAACAAGAGTGTTCCATCCTGGTTGAAGACTTTGCTCGCTCCTGAGGTCAAGTCAGTGCTATAAGATAACCCATCAGCTGGGTATAATGCAGCTGTCAATTGGTTTGGGGCTCTTGTTAACAATATTACGGACGGTGATTTGATCGATGCGACCGGTGGATACGACCGTGGAGCCTTTGTTTTGAAGGTAGTCAACGAGGGTAATGGTTATAGTTGGGGAGTCAGGACAAATGACATTATCGTTGCAGTCAATGACGAGCCAATTAATACAAAGGAGGATCTGTTCGTGAAAAAGTATTCTGTAAGCAGCGTGCGCTCGATCACAATAAGGCGTGGATAGAAAACTTTAAAGTTGACCATCAACTAAGATAGTATAACGGTACCAACTAGTACTCTTCTCCAATTTATAGTTTATACGGCATAGTCATGAATGGGGTTGATGACAAACCTATAAGCTGGCCCGGCTTATAGGTTTAACTTGGCCGAGCACTAGTTTGCTTCTGATGTTAAAGTAAACGCAAGCCAAGTGCTTTTACGGTACTCCGGATGAAAGGTTACGACTCATTCCCACTTGAGGTCTGTTGCGCAAATTCAACTCACCCATATTTACTCAGGGATTGGAACATACTCGAGTCATTTTATGGATCGATGTCGGCCTGCCATTGCTTTTGACAAGTGTAGATTTTCCCAATCATACTGTTTTGGTCAGTGATATATTGCAACTTATTACGATATTGTGTTACTTTAACCTCATTATCAGCCAAAATCTGGTCGATAATGAGGTTAACAGCATAAATTGATCGTATGGCAATGTCAATACTAATAGCGGATGATCATCAGTTGGTTAGAAAAGGGCTTCAACTGGTTGTTAAAGAAGTTTTGGGATTTAATACTCAGGTTCAATTCGCAGCAAATGGAGCACAGGTAATCAAGAAGCTGAGAACGACAAAGTTCGACATGTTGTTGACTGACCTAAATATGCCTGAAACCGATGAGCTGGGACTTATTGTAGATGCGTTGTCAGTTTCTCCTGAGCTTAAGATTCTGATAATAACTGTCAAACCGGATAAGGTATTCGCTACCCGTTTTTTTAGAGCTGGCGTTATGGGGTACGTTAACAAATCAGAACCAGACGAGATCCTTTCAGAGGCAATCCGTGTCATTAGCGGTGGCAAGCGGTATGTGTCTCAGTTACAGGTTGAAATGTTTACCAATGCTGTAATCAATAATGCGGTAGATTCTCCTTTTGATAAGCTGTCAAACAGAGAATTTGAGGTTACAATGCTTTTATTAAAGGGCTTTGGTGCTATGGAAGTGGCAAATGCATTGGCTATCAGTGCGTCGACGGCAAGCACATTTCGCTGCCGGATATTTGAAAAGTTGGAAGTGAAAAATATTATTGAGCTTAACCAGCTTGCTCAACAACATCAGGTTCTGGCGGATTTTGAAAACTAATGGAAAATATACTTCCTTTTCCTGCTTTGCTGAAAATTTATAAGACACTCTTTATATGACCGAGCATTTTATGAATTAGTATACTTCCAGTTCCCTGTTTCCCTATTACTTTTTCTTTGTTTATGAAGGCAAGAATTTGGCCTTTGCTTAATCCCGTATAGCAGCTGGCTGGTAAGCCAAAGTCCTAATTAAAAACTGATGTTACGCCACCTTTTGGATGGCTGGTTTAATTTTGAGTATGCAGACAACCCTCGACCTCTATACTGACTACTTACTTAGTAGTTTTGGCCAGACTACCGCGACTGGCTTGTCACGGCTGA